>JAFKGN010000033.1 GCA_017307205.1 Caulobacterales bacterium | reverse complement strand
CGAGCATTCGGGCCCCGACGCCGGCTTCGCCGACCTGTTCCGCAACCGCTGGACCCTGATCACGCCCCGGGAGGACCGAAAGGACGACGCCGCCTATCAGGCCGCCGTCCAGACCCTCGTCGCCTTCTGGCAGGCGCTGGGCGCCAATGTCGAACTGATGGAGGAACGGCATCACGACCTGGTGCTGGCCGTCACCAGCCACCTGCCCCACCTGATCGCCTACACCATCGTCGGCAGCGCCAACGATCTGGAGAACGTCACCGAGAGCGAGGTGATGAAGTTCTCGGCCGGCGGCTTCCGCGACTTCACCCGCATCGCCGCCTCCGACCCCACCATGTGGCGCGACGTCTTCCTGACCAACAAGGACGCGGTGCTCGAAATGCTCGGCCGCTTTACCGAGGACCTGCAGACCCTGTCGCGCGCCATCCGCTGGGGCGAAGGCGACAAGCTGCACGAACACTTCACCCGCACCCGCGCCCTGCGTCGCGGCCTGATCGAACTGGGCCAGGAAAGCGCGGAGCCCAACTTCGGGCGGAAGAATTAGGGGCGCTTCGGCCTCCTCTCCTTCGTCATCCTGAGCAGCCGGCAAAGCCGGCGTGTCGAAGGACGCAACACGCGGCCGCCTCCATTAGCGCGTCAAACACACTGAGCAAGTTCACTTTTTGTTCTCGACTCAGAACAACGTTCTGCTAAGCTGAAGCTATCCGCCGCGCATGCTCGCGCCGCATTCCAGTCTTTAGGAAGAACCAAGGATGGCTAGTCCGCCTCTGCAAAGCCGTGCGCGTGTAGTGACGAAGTCGTATCGGCCAATGCGCGGCATAGAGGTCGTTGGCCCCCTTGCTCGCCCCGAATACGAAAGCCCTAGCGACATCGCTGCGAAAGCGCGCTCGGCCGCCGCCGCTTACGTAGATAGACATCCCGAACATCGATCCAAGGCCATGATGGCCGCGAATATTGCCGGTGCGGGCGCAGGCGTGGTTCGCGGCGGCTACCACATGGCAAAGGGACTGGTTGACGCAGCTGCGTTCGTTCAGCGAGCTGCTAACCCTCTGCCCGACGTTTTGCTAGGACGGAAAACGGCTGGTCAGCAAACCATCGACCTAGCCGGAGCGATTGGCGACTACGTTATAGAGGGCCGAGCCGATCCCAGCCGCTTGGGACGCGACGCAAAGCAGGCGGTGGCCAATGCAAAGGCTGATCTGTTCCCTAGCGCCACTCCAGTTGCGGCGAATACAGCCGACGAACTCGCACGTCGATTTTCAATCGGCATGAACCAAGGAGAACTTGGGGCCAACGTCGCATCTTTGGCGGTTGGCGGCCCACTGGCTAAAGCCGTTGGAAAGGCGGGCGAAGTAATGGCGCTTCAACGGTTCCCGGCCGCAAGATACATCGCGCAAGGCTATTCGCCGGAGGCCGCCGCTTACCTTGCCGAGCCTTACTCGGGCATGGGGTCACATTGGGTACCCCGGCGCACAAAGCCGCCCTCTTGGTTTGTCGATAGCGACTACAACGTCCTCAAACCGCGAGGGATTACGCGAGGAGAGATGTACGAACTGCACGCGCGCGTAGACCCGAAGTTTTCGACAGCGCGTCTGCCACCACGCTTCGCCGACCGAAGCTGGAGATTTGAGAAGTCAGGGCTAAGAAGGCACGGCCCTCTGGCTCAGGTTTGGCACGGTATGCCTGGCGCGACGAAAGCAAAGGGCGGGGGATCGCTGGCCGCCTTTGGCTCGGGAGCACATCAGCTGGGCGAGGAAGGATACCAATGACGCTTCTACAAGTCGCCGCCTTCACCAGCGACTTCCCCGACGACATGGTCGAGGACGAACACGATATCATTCAGTTCGGCGGCAAGGGCGTGTCCGAGGCGATCGGCGCCATCCTTAGCGGCTTGGGCTACAGCGTGGGCGAGCTCGATTATCAGGGCGAGCGGGGCTGGGAATTTTCCGCGGGCGCGGAAGGCCAGCAGATCTGGCTGCTCCTTTCCGATCTCGGCGACTACCTGATGTTGCAGGTCGAAGATCCATCGTTCATGGGCCTGCGCCCTAAGTATCGTCAGTTCCGCGAGCACTTTCTGAGCGGGCTCACCGACGCACTTAATCGCGATGGGCGCTTCCACGATCTCCTGTGGTTTGCGGCTGTCGGCGATCCTTTTGGCTTTCCGGACCCTGCTGGCGAAGGTGGAAGACGCCCTGCGCCGCAGGCTTGGCGCTGGAGCTAAACCGCCGGCGGCAACGCCAGTCGGCCATCAGCGCGCCCCCGCCATCGCCGTCTTCACCTTCAGCTCAACGCGTGAGAGCCCGGTGGTCACGTCCGGGGCCTCGTCGAGCGTGGCCATGTAGGTCTTGAGGTCGTCGGTGCTGATCCGGCGCACGGCCCGCTCGCGCGACCATTCGTGGCCGATGGTCTGGCCCATCCGGCAGGCGGTCGAGAGGATCGTCGCGGACTGATCCGGCCGCCCCCGCTTCACCAGCTTGCCGACCACGTCGTTCCAGTTCGGATTGCCCGGCATGCACTGCATCATCGGCAGGTTCCGGCAGCTGCCCGTCCAGAAGCGGCGGTACCAGATCGCGTGCTCGGGCGTATCGAACTTCAGGCTGGCCGAGGGCTGCACCACGCCCAGGCAATCGGGCCGAACATACTCCTGCGCCTGAGCGAGCTCCGCCGACAGGGCGAGGACAACGGCGAGCGGAAATGACTTTTGAATCATGACCTTGACCTTGCCGGGCGAAGGCTACGTCTTCGTGACAGCCTCGTCCATCGCCGCCAGGCGCTCGTTCCAGAAGCCGCCCATCCGCATCAGCCAGATCGCCGCCTCGCCGAGCGCCTGATGGTTCACCGAATAGAGCCGCTGCTGGCGGTTCGGCCGCACGCTGACCAGCCCGGCCAGGCGCAGGGCCCGCAGGTGCTGCGATATCGCCGGGGCGCTGACGTTGAACTGATCGGCGATCTCGCCAGCCGGAAACTCACCGTCCGCCAGGAAGGCGACGATCTGCCTCCTCGTGGGGTCGCCCAGGACGGCGAAGGTGTCGGAAACGGCCATCCGGCCAGCAGGCCGCACCTGCCAAGCTCAAGTCAAGTCTTGAGGAACTCGCCGACCGTCTCAATGGCCTCCACGAGGCCGACGCGCTGGATTTCCACCCCCGGCGGCAGGCCGCTGAACAGCCGCGTTGGGGCGGCGGCGTCGAGCATCACGAACACGCCCCTGTCGTCCGCCCGGCGGATCAGGCGACCGAACGCCTGGGAGATGCGGGCGCGGGCGATGGAGTCGTCATAGGTCTTGTTGCCGAACCGCGCCCGCCGCGCCTTGTGCAGCAGGTCCGGCCGCGGCCACGGCACCCGGTCGAACACCAGGAGGCGCAACGAGCGGCCCGGCACGTCCACCCCGTCGCGCACCGCGTCGGTGCCCAGCAGGCACGCATCCTCCTCGGCGCGGAAGATATCGACCAGGGCGCCGACCTCCAGCGGGTCCACATGCTGGCCGTAGAGCGCGATGCCCCGGTCGGCCAGCGGCCCGGCGATCTGTTCGTGCACGGCGCGCAGGCGGCGAATGGCGGTGAACAGGCCCAGCCCCCCGCCCCCGGCGGCGCTGAACAGCTCGCGCATCGCCGCGCCCACCTGGCGGGCGTCGTCCTTGGAGACGTCGGTCACCACCAGGGCCTTGGCGTTGGCGGCGTAGTCGAACGGCGAGAGCAGCCGCAGAGTCTTCGGCCGATCCGGCAGCCGCGCGGCGCCGGTGCGCATCTCGGCCAGGGCGAAGGGGTCATCCAGGCTCTCGTCAGCCAGCGTGGCGCTGGTCACCAGCACGCCGTGCGCCGGCACGATCACGGCGGCGGTCAGCGGCTCGCTCGGGTCCACCCAGTGGCGGCGGCACGCGGCGTCCACCACTCGGCCGTAGAGGAAGGTGGCGTCGAACCAGTCAACGAAGTCCGGATCGTCCTCCGCATCCTCGTCGATGGCCCGCAACATCGAGCGCCAGGCCGGCAAGGTCATCCGCGCCCGCCGGTCGAGGCCGCGCAACGCGCCTTCGATCCTCGCCCGCTCCGAGACGCCCAGGGTCGACGACTCCTCGTCGAGCACATCCTCCAGATGCCGTGCCAGGGCCAGCAGCGGCGCCTCGACGCTGCCCAGCGCCCGCGCCGCCTCGGCGGCGTGCTGGCGCACCAGATCGGTCGCCGGCCGCGCCGCGCATTCCTGGCCGATGTCGGACGGATTGGCGCGGGCGCGCAGCTGCTCCATCACCGCCACCAGGAAGTGCTCGATCGGTCCGATCGGATTGGCCTGGCTGTCCGGCGGGGCGATCCGCCCGCTCCAGCCGTCGCCTGGCAGCACCGAGGCGGCGCGGATCACGTCGTCCAGCGCCCGCCGCGCGTCCTCCCGGTCGCCGATCATGTCGGAGAGGCGGATCTCCAGCCCCCGGCCGCGACGGCCTCGGCTCTCCGGTCCACGGATCCAGCGCCGCATCTCCGCGGCTTCCGCCCCGGAGAGCGCCGCCGAGAAAGCGCTGTCGGCGGCGTCGAACAGGTGGTGGCCCTCGTCGAAGACGATCCGCTTCAGCGTCGTCGTCTCCACGTCGGTCTTTTGCCCCCGCGCCGCGCGGGCGCCGTCGAAGGCGGCCTGGGTCATCACCAGGGCGTGGTTGGCGATCACCAGCTCGGCCCGCCGCGAGGCCCGCACCGCCTTCTCGATGAAACAGGCGCGGTAGTGCACGCAGCCGGCGTGGACGCACTCGCCGCGCCGGTCGACCAGGTTCTGCGCCGAGCCCTGCGACGCCGGCGCCACGTAGAACAGCGTCGGCAGCCAGGCCGGGAAGTCGCCGCCGGTCATGTCGCCGTCGCGCGTCGCCCGCGCCCAGCGGGCGGCCAGGCCGACGCCGATCAGGTCCGCCCCGCCAAGCTGGGCGGTGTTGACCATCTCCTGCAGGTTCAGCAGGCAGAGGTAGTTCTCGCGTCCCTTGCGGACCACGGCCTTCTTCGCCCGCACGGCCGGGTCGGGATAGAGCGCCCGGCTCTCCCGTTCGATCTGCCGCTGCAAGGCGCGGGTGTAGGTCGAGATCCATACCGCCGGCCCGTTGGCCTCGGCCCAAAGCGAGGCGGGCGCCAGATAGCCCAGGGTCTTGCCGACGCCGGTGCCGGCCTCGGCCAGCATCATGCGCGGCTCGCCCTCCCGCTCACGCGGCTGAAAGGCGAAGGCGGCCTCGGTGGCGTAAAGCGCCTGGGTGGGCCGCGCCTCGGTCAGCCCCGCCTTGCCGAGCAGGTCGGCGAGGCGCTCCGACGCCGCGTGCGGATCGATCGGCTTGGTCCCGCTCTCGCCGAGCGGCGCCTGGTCTTCCCATTCCGCCGTGCGCGTCCAGACATCGAGGCCCGAGCCTCGGAACATGTTTCCCACCGGCGCCGAGCGCAGCGCCCCGATGGTCGCCGGTCCCCAGGCCCAGCCGCCCCGCGCCAGGGTCTCGGCGATGGCCAGCGCCTCCTCGCGAGACGGCCATGGCGTCATGGCCAGTTCGTGCAGCAGCCGCCCGCACGCCTCGCGCAGGATCGCCGCCTGCTCCGACGCGCCGCGCGGC
>JAFKGN010000032.1 GCA_017307205.1 Caulobacterales bacterium | reverse complement strand
ATGGCGGGCCGCCCGCTGGAGGCCTTCACCCTGGTCGCCGAGTCCGTCGATCGTTCCGGCATGGGGCGCGCGACGCTGGCGCCGCGCCCCGGCATGACCGCACCGGTCCCGGCGCTGCGCAGGCGCCCCCTCGCCACCATGAAGGACATGGGAATGGACATGAGCAGCATGGCCATGCCGGGCATGCCGCCGCACCAGATGGACATGTCGATGCTGAACCCCGCCAACGCGCCGGGGGTGAAGCTTGGTCCTGGTGTCCAGATGCTGGCGCCCATGCCGATGGATCGCACCGGCGAGCCCGGTCAAGGACTGGCGGATGTCGGCCACAAGGTGCTGGTCTACCGCGACCTCGTCGCTCTCGATCCCAATCCGGACGTCCGCACGCCCACGCGCGCCTTGGACATCCATCTGACCGGCAACATGGATCGGTTCATGTGGGGGTTCGACGGCGAGAAGTTCAGCGAGACGACCAAGCCCTACAGCTTCGAGAAGGGCGAGCGAGTACGGGTCACCCTGGTCAACGACACCATGATGGCGCACCCGATCCATCTGCATGGCCACTTCTTCGAACTGGTGACGGGACCGGCCGGGCATCGACCTCGCAAGCACACGGTCATGGTGCTGCCGGGCGGGAAGGTCTCATGGGACTTCACGGCCGAGCCGGGCGACTGGGCCTTCCACTGCCACATGCTCTACCACATGCACGCGGGCATGTTTCAGGTGTTCGCCGTGCGGCCCCTGGAAGGAGCCGCCGCATGAGCCGTCTCCTCGCGATTGCGGCGATCACGACGCTGACGGCGTCGCCCGTGCTGGCCCAGACCATGGATCACTCCATGCACGGCATGGACATGACCGCTCCAAAGCCGGAAGCCGAACCGAGTCCCGCCGCCAAGCCCGAGGCTTCGGCGATGCCAGCAATGGCCATGCCCGCCGAGCCGGCGGCGGCGGCCATGTCTGGCATGGACATGTCCCAGGGTGCGGGGACGGGCCACGCTGGTCATGCGATGACGCCCCCCGCAGAGGGCGAGGCCCCGATCCCGCACCTGATGCCGCCGCCCGCGCCGGCCGATCATGCGGCGGACGCCTTTTACGATCCGGCCAAGATGGCTGAGGCTCGCTCGGTCTTGCGCGAGGAACATGGCGGCGCGCGCTACTCCATGGTGATGGCCAATCTCGCCGAGTATCAGGCCCGGTCTGGCGGCGACGGCTATCGTTGGGAGGGCGCGGCCTTCTACGGCGGAGACGTCAACCGTTTTGTCCTGAAAAGCGAAGGGGAGGGGGCTATCCGCGGCGGCGTCGAGGCGGCCGAGGTCCAGGCGCTCTATTCGCGGGCGATCGGTCGTTACTTCGATCTGCAGGCCGGCGTTCGCCAGGACTTCGCGCCCAAGAACCGAACCTACCTGACCTTGGGCACGGAGGGCCTCATGCCCTACTGGTTCGACGTCGAGGGAGCGGTTTTTCTCTCGACCAAGGGCGAAGTCCTCGTCCGGGTCGAAGGGACCTACGATCTGCGCCTGACCCAGCGCCTGGTCCTGCAGCCGCGTGCCGAGCTGAACTTCGCCGCCCAGGACACAGCGGAGACTCGCACGGGCAGCGGCCTCTCCAACGCCGAATTGGGCCTGCGCCTCCGCTACGAGATCCGCCGCGAGTTCGCGCCCTACATTGGCGTCTCCTTCGACCGGCGCTTTGGCGGCACGGCGGACTACGCTCGCGTGGCCGGAGAAGACGTGAAGGCCACGAGCTTCGTAGTGGGCGTGAGGGCCTGGTTCTGACCCAGTCCGAGCAAACCGGCCGTCCGGCGCCGTTCATGACCAGAGAGGCGGGCGGGGTTCTCGGTCTGTCTCCTCGGACCCTCGAAAAGCATCGCGTCCATGGAACTGGGCCGCTGTACCGAAAACTCGGGGGCAGGGTGGTCTACGCGATTGAGGATTTGAAGGCCTGGGCCGACCTGGGGCTGCGCCAGTCAACATCTGAGAGGCCGGCCACGAGGATCCATCCGGCAAGCGGTTACCGGGCGCTCCGCTGACGCTCGCATCCCATCATGGCTCACACGTGAGCATGTCCACGTGTGCACCTGCTGACATTCCAGCAGGTTCACAGTCGTGGGCGCCGGACGGCGTTGCACATGGTATGGTGCAAGTGCATGAAATCGTGTGTGAATCCGTCCAGCCCCGCATCGGTATGACTTCGCCAAAATTTCCTGTTAAAAATCAATATCTTAGCGGCCGTTTTTCTACGGCGCCTATGATGGACTGGACTGACCGCTATTGCCGGGCGTTTCACCGCGCGCTGACGGGGCGGACGCTGCTCTATACCGAGATGGTGACCACCGGCGCGGTGCTGCACGGCGACCGCGAGCGGCTGCTGGGCTTCGATGGGCTGGAGCAGCCGGTGGCGCTGCAACTCGGCGGGTCCGATCCGGGGGCGCTGGCGGCCTCGGCGAGGATCGGCGAGGACTTCGGCTACCAGGAGATCAATCTCAACGTCGGCTGCCCGTCCGACCGCGTGCAGGACGGCCGGTTCGGCGCCTGCCTGATGCGCGAGCCGGCGCTGGTGGCGGAGGGCATGGCGGCGATCCGCGAGGCTGTGCGCGTGCCGGCCACTGTGAAATGCCGCATCGGAGTCGACGACCAGGCGCCGGAGCAGGCGCTGTTCGAACTGGTCGACCGCTGCGCCGCCGCCGGCATCACCAGCTTCGTGGTTCACGCGCGAAAGGCCTGGCTGCAAGGCCTGTCACCAAAAGAGAACCGTGACATCCCGCCGCTCGACTATCCGCTCGTCTGGCGGCTGAAACGGGAACGGCCGGAACTGACCATCGTCATCAACGGCGGCGTGGCCAACCTGGACGAGGTGGAGACGCATCTGGAGCATGTCGACGGCGTGATGCTGGGCCGCGCGGCCTATCACGACCCGGGCCTGCTCGGTCAGGTCGACCGGCGGATTTTCGGCGAAGCGGTCGAGGATGTGGATGGCTTCACCGCCGTGGCGCGGCACCGGCCCTACATCGAGCGCAAGCTGGCGGAAGGCGTGCGGTTGGCGCCCCTGGTCAAGCCGATGCTTGGCCTGTTCGCGGGGCTGCCGGGCGCGCGGGCGTGGCGGCGCATCCTGACGGTCGAGGGTGTGAAGGTGGGCGCGGGTGTCGAGGTGATCGATCAGGCGCTGGCGGCGATCGCCGA
The DNA here is from genome assembly GCA_017307205.1 of Caulobacterales bacterium. GTDB lineage: Bacteria > Pseudomonadota > Alphaproteobacteria > Caulobacterales > Caulobacteraceae > Caulobacter. The sequence continues at coordinate 2,451 of JAFKGN010000032.1, read as the reverse complement.
ACGTCCGTTGCGGGCCGCCGGTTAGCCACCGGCCGCACGATGCGGCCGGCTCTTGCTCAGAACGACAGGCGCAGCTTGGCGCCGACGAACTTGCCGTCTGGGTCGCGCCCGAAGGCGGCTGCCGCGCCGCCGGTGTCGGCGTGAGGCATCAGCCCGCAGAGCAGTCCGGCGTCGGTCGCCGCGTTGTCTCGTCCCGCGAAACGGCTGGTGATCGAGGTCTGGGCGATGCCGGGCACGCGGGTCGGCGCGCTGCGCAGATAGTTGAGGGCTGGGCCGGCGGGCGAGGCCATGCGCGCGGCCTCCAGGGCGATCTTCTTCTGCATGACGGCCTCGCCATCGGTAGCGGGCGTCGCGGCGGCGGCGGCTCCAGCGAAGGCTGAAAAGGCGAGGGTGGTCAGAAGGATGCGGCGCATGGCTGCAAACTGGCCCTGCATCGGCCCTATCGCAAGCGTGGCCGCGCGCGATGCGCCTTAGGGGCGCAGGATCAGCGCGGTCGGCGTGGCCTCGAAGCGGGAGAGGCGGCCAAGGTAGCTCATGCCAGGCAGCGAGGGCTCCAGGCCCTCGGCGATGACCAGGGCTTCGACCTTGTCGACGCGAGCGCCGGCGATCGACAGGTGGTCGAGCACCACGGCGGCGGCTTCGGTGCGGCCGTCGGCGGTGACCACCGGCCGGTCGTAGATGAGTTCCTTGGGCTCAAGGCCCAGGCGAGCGGCGTCGGTGGCGGTCAACACCACGCTGGTCGCGCCGGTGTCGACGAGGAAGCGGACAGCCTTGCCGTTGACGTCGGCCTGGGCCCAGTAGTGGCCGTCGCCGGCGCGGGCCACGGCGGCGACCGTGGCGGCCGTCTGCGGGGCAGGCGCAGTCGCCGTGGCGACAATCTGAGTTTGAGCCTGATCGCGTTGCAAGGCGTCGATCGAGACCACGGCCTTGGCCGCGCCTGTCGCCGAGAGGGCGGCCACCGCCGCCAGGCTCAAGAACCGGACTATCATAGCATCCTGCCGTCGGCCGTCCGACCGCGCTTCTGCGGCCCCCAATGACGATCACTCTAGGTTGGATGGGTTTGCGACAGGTGAATCGCGATTCGTTCAGGTCAGTCCGAGCTTTGCCGGGTCGATCTGGCCCTTGCGGCCGGGCAGTTCGGTCATGATCTCGGCCCGCCGCGCGTCGCTATAGCCGCTCCACCGCGCGACCTCTTCGATCGTGCGGAAGCAGCCGAGGCAGAGGCCGCTGGCGTCGTCGATGAAACACACCTTGGTGCAGGGCGTGACGATCCGTGGCGGCGGCGCGGGCGAGGGCTGATCCATCGCCCCCGGCATAGCGGTTCACGCGACGATGCGACATCGACCTTTGCGCACGCGGCCCGGACGCCCTAAGTCCCCCGCCATGACTGATCGCCCCTTCGACGATATCCGCCGCCTGCTGTCCGACCTGCCGCCGCCGCCGGGCGGCGTGTTCATTCCGCCGGGCCTCGGCCGCCTGGGCGATCTGGCGGGCTGGATCGGCGGCTGGAGTGGGCGCGCGCCCCAGGTGCGCCGACCGGTCGTGGCGCTCTATGCCGGCCCGGCCGACGTGTTCGGCGACGGCCAAGCCCCCTCGACCAATCCACGCGCCCGGCTTGAGGCGGTGGCGGCGGGCGCGACGGCGGCCAGCCGCATGGCGGCGGCCACGGGCGCGGGCCTGGAGGCCTTCGATCTGGCGGTGGACCGCCCGGGCCACGACATCCGCCTGCGCGCGGCGATGAGCGAGCGGGAATGCGCCGCCACCATGGCCTTCGGCATGGAGGCCCTGGCCAAGCAGCCCGACCTGCTGCTGCTGGGCGTGCTCGGCGACGGCGCCAACATCTCGGCGGGCGCCGTGGCGGCGGGGCTGTTCGGCGGGCCGGCGGTGGACTGGAGCCGCGATCCGGCGACGGCGGAGCAGGCGGTCGCCCGCCTGCGCGCCGAGGCCGCCCAGCATGTCCATGGGCCGAACTGCGGTCATCACCACCATCACCACGACCACGGACCCGAGCCGCTGGACATCCTGCGGGAGCTTGGCGGCCGCGAGATCGCCGCCATCGCCGGCGCCATTGTGGCGGCGCGCACCCAGGGCGTGCCGGTGTTGCTGGACGGCTATGCCGCCCTGGCGGCGGCCGCGGTGCTGGTCGCGCTCGATCCTCGCGCCGTGGAGCATTGCCGAGCGGCGCATGTGCCTGCTGAGCCGGGCGCGGCCAAGCTGATCGCGACGCTCGGCCTAGAGCCGGTGCTCGACCTCAGCATTGAGGAAGACGACGGCGTCGGCGCCCTGGCGGCCCTGGCGGTGATCAAGGCCGCCTGCGAGGCGGCGGGCTAGTCGGGGCCGCCCTCGTCCTTCGAGGCCGCTTCGCGGCGCCTCAGGATGAGGTCTACTGAAGCGTATTCGAAATCCTCACCCTGAGGCGCGAGCACAGCGAGCCTCGAAAGGGCGGGGATG
>JAFKGN010000167.1 GCA_017307205.1 Caulobacterales bacterium | reverse complement strand
AGACGGTGGGCACATGCGCCGGGATGACCGTCTTCAGCGGCTCGGCGATAACGGTGATGCCGGCGGCCGCGCCCAGGAAGCCGTCGATCTGCTCCGGATCGGTCAGGCCGGCGGGAAATGGATCGGGCCGCCCGCCGCCCATGCGGGCCAAGGCCTGCTCGGCGATGTGCGCCTCGTTGTCTTCCAGATGGACGAGATAGGGCAGCGTCCAGCGATCGATGACCGGGGCGACGGCGCGGCGAACGCTTTCGCGCGGCGTCCAGCAGACCAGGGTGGTGGCCTTGGGATCGAACTCGCCGTCGAAGGCCAGCACGCCCTCGGGGTCTCGGGCCAGGTCGTCCAGGGTGAAGAACTCGAACTTCGGATCGCCGAACGCATAGGCGCGCTCCAGCCAGCCGCCGCCGCACACCGCCACCCGATAGCCGAGATCGGCCAGACCGTCGGCGAACCCCGCCACATGGCCGGCGCTGTTGGAATCGAACAGACCATACGAGGCGAAGACGACCTTGCCGGGCCGGCCCTCGGCCCGTCCTTGGGGGCGTCGGGCGCCGAAGAGTTTCGAGATCACTAGAGTTCGTCGTCCGCGGCGTCGATCAGGGCGTCGCGCACCAGGCCGGGGCGCTCCATCGGCAGGAAGTGGCTGGCGCCGTCGACCTGGGTCAAGCCCACATGCGGGTGACGACGCGTGAACCCTTCGCCGAGGTGGCAGGTCGTACCTGTCGTCCCGCCGAAGATGCGGATCGGCATCCGCGTGCGCGCCAGGGCGCCCCGGACATCCGCGCCTTGAGCCGCGTAGTTCGACGCCTCCCACTCCGGCGCGCAGGCCAGGGTGACGCCGCCGTCCGGCGCATCGACCAGGCCGCCGACCACGTAGTCGGCCAGCATGCCCTCGGGCCAGGTGCGAAAGGCGCCGCGCCCGCGATAGGCCGTCACCGCGGCCATCCGGTCGGAGAACATCCGGCGGCGGCGCAGGGCGCCCTTCACGATCGGGGCGCGGCCGAACACCGCCGGGGCGAACGGCGTGCGGGCGATCAAGGCGGCGAGCGGCGGCAGGATCACCGGCTCGAACAGCACCAGGGATTTCACCGCGAGAGGCCGCTGCTCGGCGGCCAGCAGGGCGACCACGGCCCCCATGGAATGGCCGGCCAGCACCATCGGCGCCTGGTCGAGCGCATCGATCAGGGCGACGGCGTCGGCGGCGAGGTCGCCCCAGCTGCGGCGCCCCTCAGGCTCGGCGGCCAGGCGCGAAAGTCCGTGGCCCCGCTGGTCGACGGCAAGCACGCGCATTCCCGCGCCGAGCGGCGACAGGATCGAGCGGTAGGTCAGGGCATTGAAGCCGTTGGCGTGAAGGAACAGGATATCGATCGGGCGTTCCTGGGGGCCGAAGTCCAGCGCCGCCAGCTCGCCGCCGCCAGCGGGGCTGTCGATGGCGATGAAGCGGCGCCGAGGCTCGTGAAATACGGCGGCGTCCATGCCGATCCTCCGTTCGGTCTGCAACCTAGGCTCAGCAGTCCCGGCGGTCCATGCAGGACTTGGAGACGATGATGAATTCGACCCCGCCCCTGGCCACCATCGGCTACGAGAACACTACCCTGGCCGAGGTCATCGACCGGCTGAAGCGCGCCGAGGTCGAGGTGGTGATCGACGTGCGCGCGGTCGCGGCCTCGCGGCGCCCTGGCTTCTCCAAGACCATGCTCGGCGAGAGCCTGAAGGCCGAGGGCATAGACTATGTGCACCTGCGCCCGCTCGGCACGCCCAAGGCCGGTCGCGAGGCGGCGCGGGCAGGCCGCATCGGCGAGATGCGGGCGATCTTCTGCGAGTGTCTGGAGGAGCCCCAGGCCCAGGTCGCCCTGGCCGAGGCGGCGCGCATCGCGGGCCGGCGACGGGCCGCCCTGCTCTGCTACGAAGCCGATGCGGCGGGTTGCCACCGCACCATCGTCGCCGAGCGCCTGCACGAGACGCTCGGCTCCGAGGTTGTCGATCTCTGACGGATCAGAGGTTGGTCAGGGCCCATTGTCCGCGGGCGTCGCGGCAGGCGTCGTAGGTTTCCACCGTCTGCCCCGTGCCGCGCGTGGCGTAGGTCGCCTGGATGCGACGGCAGGCGGCGGCCGGAGCCGGCCCGGAGGCGCGCACCACGCTTTCCGAGACATAGCCGATGGCGCCGCCGCCCTGGCCGACCAGCAGCCAGTTGCTGCCGGGCGCACGGCCGAGGGCGTCGAAGGTCTCGCCGGCACGCAGGCGGCCGATCACCGAGGCGGTCGTCGACGGACCCGAGCGCAGGTTCACCGTGCCCGGCGCGAAATACTGGCCGGCGGCGGAGTCGTAGGACGCCAGGGTCTGCACCCCGCCGTTGAAGCGGATGTTCCGCGAGTCGACGGGCGGGCCGTAGTTGCTGGAGATCACGTCGACGCGGCCCGAGGCGCCGGTCTGCGGGTTGCTCCAGGTCGAACCGCGGCCGTTCTCGAGCGCCTGGTTCACGGCGGCGCGGGCGCGCGCCTGATCACTCGACTGCATGCGGCAGCCGATCTTGGAGCCGGCGACGGCGCCGAGACCCGCCCCGAGCGCGGCGCCGAGGCCCCGCTCGTTCTTGCTCACCTGGCTGCCCAGCAAAGCGCCGAGCGCGGCCCCGGCCAGGGCGCCGGCTTCCTGTTTGCCCCCGGTGGCTTCGCAGGCGAACAGGTTGGAGATCGGATTGCCCTGAGCCGCGGCGGGCATGGGCGCGGCCATCGGCGCGGCGATGGCGACGACGGCGGACACGGAAACGATGAGACGGCGCATGGCGCTCCCCTTCTGACGGTCAAGCTTGAGCGTTATAGCAAGAACGGAGACCGGCGGGCGGGGTTCCGCCTCAGGTTTCTCTTTCGGCGCCGCGCAGGTCGGCCCCGGCCAGCCGCGCGCCTTCAAGATCGGCCTCCAGCAGGCGCGCCGAGCGCAGATCGGCCCCGCGCAGGTCGGCCCCGCGCAGCTGAACGCGGGTCAGGTCCGTGCGCATGACCCGGCCTTCGCCAATGGTCAGCGGACCGAGCTTGGCTTCCGCGAGATTGGCCTGGTGCAGCATGGCGCCGATCAGGCGTGCGCCACGCAGATCGGCGCCGCGCAGATTGGCCTTGCGCAGATCGGCTTCCGAAAGGTCCGCGCCCTGCAGTTCGGCGCCCTCCAGATTCATGCCGAAGAAGATCGACTGGCGGGCGCTGAGACCACTCAGCTTGCGGCGGCGCAGTTGGCGCAGGGGGCGGAAGTCGACTTCCGGCAGGCGCATGATCGCGCCCTCGGCGCCCTGGCTGATGCAGAAGCGTTCGTGGGTCGCGAGCACCTCATCCAGCGGCTGGTCGTCGATGTAGACGATCGGCGGCGGCGCGCGCAGCACGTCCGAAAGGTCGGCCCCGTCGAGCGTGGCGTCGTCCATGTCGACATCGGCCAGCACCGCGTGGCGCAGCGAGGCGCCCGAGAGGTCGGTCTGATAGATATCGGCGCCGGAGAGATCGGCGCCGTCGAGCACCGCCTTGTTCAGCTTGGCCATCGACAGCGAGGCGCCGGAAAGATTGGCCTCCGTGAAGTCCGCCGCCCGGGCATGAGTTCCGGTCATCTGGGCGCCGGCGAGGTTGGCGCCCTGCAGCACCGCGTAGTCCAGTTCGCCGGGCCGCTGCTCGTGCTTGAGAATGCGGAAGCCCTGGCCATCCTGCACCGCCGTACGGCCTTCACGCAGGTCGCAACCCGAAAGGTCCGCTCCCGCGAGGTTGGCGCCGCGCAGGCAGGCGCCGCGCAGGTCTGCCTTGATGAGCGAGGCGCCGCGCATGTCGGCGTCGCGAAGGTCCGCCCCATAGAGGGTGGCGCCGTCGAGCTTGATCCCGCTGAGCGTCGCGCCTTCAAGGCGGGCGCCGGTCAGCTCGGCCTCGGCGAGGTCGGCGCCCTGCAGGTCGATATGGCGCAGGTCGACATAGGCCAGATTGGCGCGCTGCCCGCTGCGCCCCGCGCGGAATCGAGCATGCGCGTCCACCATCTGGCGGATCGTGCCGGCGTCGAAAGTGCGGATAAGCGAGGCCTTCATTGCGGCGGTTCAGCCCGTCGTTCGACTTCTGGGAAGTCCGGCATTGTCGGGTAGGCCACTTAAGGAAGCGTGTCCGCAGCGCCTAGAGCCAGCCCCGCCGCTTGAACCACAGCAGGGGCGCGATGGCCGAGATCGCCATGAAGCCCAGCGCCATCGGATAGCCAAGGCGCCAGTCCAGCTCGGGCAGGAACTTGAAGTTCATGCCGTAGATCGCGCCGATCAGGGTCGGCGGCAGGAAGACGACCGTGAACACCGAGAACACCTTCAGGATGGCGTTCTGTTCGATGTTGATCTGGCCGAGCGCGGCGTCGAGCAGGAAGGTGACGTTGCTGGCCAGATAGCTGGCGTGGTCGGTCAGCGAGGGCACGTCCTGCTGCAGGGTGCGCAGGTGCTCGGTGAGTTCACGGTCGTCGAGCGCCGAGGCGGTGGCGGCGTAGGCCATGCCCCGCCCAAGGCTGACCAGGCTGTCGCGGGCCTTCGCCCCGGTCATCTGGGCGGCGCCCAGCTGCCGCAGGACGGGCTGGAAGCCGCCGCGCGCGCGGTCGGCGCCGAACACGGCGTCGGACGAGTGTTCGATCTTGATGGCGATGTGCTCAAGGATATCGGCGAGGCGGTCGATCAGGGCGTCGAGCAGGCCGAGAAAGACGGCGGGACCGCTGGCCCGCAGCTCCGGGTGGCCCGGCAGCTGCCCGACGAAGGCCTCGAAGGCGCGGGGCGCGCAGTAGCGGATGGTGATCAGCCGCCCTCGGTGCAGCACGAAGGTGATCGGCGCCAAGGTCGGCCGTTGGTCGGCGACGCCGACCACCACGGTGGCGGTCATGAACACCGCGCCGTCTTCCTGATAGAGGCGCGACGAGGGCTCGATCTCCGCCATGTCCTCGCGGGTCGGCAGGCAGATGCCGAGCGCCTGCTCGATCGCCAGCTCTTCGTCGCGCGTGGGATCCTTCAGGTCGATCCAGACCACGTCGTCCGGCGCGCGCCAGCCGTCCACGGTTTCGACGGCGGCGAGCGTCGCGCTCCCCCGGTGCAGAATGTTCAGCATGACGCCCTCGCGGCTGACGGAACCGGCATGGTCCGCGCCGCCCGCGCCGTCAATGCTCGAAGCAGATCAGCGTTGCGTGGGTTGGCCGGCTTCGGGCTGGCCGGCCGCCGCGGCGGCGATCAGGGCCGCGATGCGGTCGCCCGAGTCGGCCATCTGGCCGAGCAGGCCCATGGGCGAGCCGCCCGGACGCAGGGTGTTCACCACCTGGCTGGCGGCCGACTGGGCCATGGCCACGGCGGCGTCCTGGGCCAGGGCGATCTTGGAGGTGACGGCGGCCGTCGCGACCGCCTGGGCATTCTGGTAGATGAAGCCGTAGGTCGGATAGACCGTCGTGCCGAGGTCGCGCACCGGATCGTACCAGACCTTGACCTGGGTCCAGTCGCCGCCCGGCGAGACGTCAACGACGGTGACGTCCTTCTCGACCTGGCCGCGGTCGCCTTCGATGATCGACCAGTTGGCGTGCGTGATCTGGATGACGCGGTCGGTCAGCACCTGGCTGACCACGGCCACGTGGCCGAGCCGCATGCGGCTGGTCGGCTTGAAGCAGAGCACGCTGCCCGCCTGGGGCGTGCCGCCGGTTTCGTACTTGTTGCTGACCGCCTGCGACCACCACGTCCGGGCGTCGCCGAAGATTTGGATGCCGCTCATGAGACGCGCGAAGGGAACGCACTGCCAGTAACCTTCGGCCGAAACGCCCACCGGCACGAGGCCGATCAGGAGCGCTGCGGTCAAGGAACCGAGCAGGGTTCGTGCGCGTTTCTGCATGCTGGCGACACCCCCGCGGTTATCGATGGCCGAAGGGTTACCAATTGCATGGATGTCTGAAAAGAGGGTTTCCGCCGGGCAACCCGCGTCAGGCCGCCGCGACTCGCCTCTGTTTCCACCCATCCGCGATGAGTTTCATGCGTTCGCGCGCCGGCTTCTCGACCAGATGATACGACGCCGCCGACAGTGGAACGACAGCAATCAGCAAGAACATCCAAACCGGCAAGGGCAGCTTTTCGTCAGGTAAGCTGAGCAGCTTTGCCGCCGCATTGACGAAGACGATCATCCACGGAATGCAGATCATATAGACGGAGTAGCTTATCTCTCCGAGGTAGACGAAAGCGCGCTCGCTTCCCAGGCGAATTCCGGTCTCGGCGAGGTGCGCCAAGTAAAGGATCAGGCCGCCGAACCCCATAACGATCACGGCGTCCGGCGCCCCCGCCTGCGCAGCCAGCATGACAGCGGCGCCAAAAAATAAGGCGCCCCACGGCCCCTTGCGCCCCGGAACCTGTTGCGAGCGCCACAGCCGGTGCATGGCGCAGCCCAGGAAGAAGCACGGAACAATCCGAAGCGCGCCCCAGGCGATGGTCGCCCGGCTGAGCGGGAAGCCGGCCAGAGACTGGAACAGCGGATGGATCACGGCCACGAAGCCGATGGCGATGGCGGCGAACAGCCAGGGCCGCTTGCGCAGCGCCCAGGCGACGGCCGCGAAGGCCGGGAACGAGAGGTAGGCGAACCACTCGGCCGAGATCGACCACGACGGATGGTTCCAGCCGGCCGCCGGCGCGAAGCCCCAGGCGTGGACCAGCAGCAGATTGGCCGGCAGCGACGGCCAGGACAGGATGTTCGGGTCGACCCCGAACCCGGCCGCGGTGGCCGCCAGGGCCAGGGCGCCGACGCCGACCAGGCAGAACAGGTGCAGCGGATAGACCCGCGCCAGCCGGTTCCACAGGAACGAGCCGTAGGTGAAGCCGCCCTCGCCGAACCGCTTCAGATAGACGTGGCAGAGGATGAAGCCCGAGAGGGTGAAGAACAGCTCGACCCCAAGGTAGCCGCGCTCGACGATGGCTGGCGCCGCCGGACCGTCCAGCTTCGGCCAATAGTGGAACAGCACCACCCACAGCGCCGCGAAAAAGCGCAGGGAGGTCAGCGGCCGGATGTGTTCGCCGTCGCGCATCAAAACGTTGCTCCCGGGTCCACGGCCTCTGGCGCAACGACGTTCGGTCGTTACATCAGACGACGGACTCTCCCGCAGAGCTATAGGCCGAGGCCATGAACGAACTCTTCTCGCTCGCCGCCAATCCCGCCGCATGGGCGGCGCTGGTCACCCTGGTGGTGATGGAGGTGGTGCTCGGCGTCGACAATCTGATCTTCATCTCGATCCTGTCGAACAAGCTGCCGCCCGAAAAGCGCGCCAAGGTGCGTCGCCTCGGCATCGGCCTGGCCCTGGTCATGCGCCTGGTGCTGCTGTCGACCATCGCCTGGATCGTCGGCCTCACACAGCCGCTGTTCACCGCCTTCGGCCACGCCTTCTCGTGGCGCGACCTGATCCTGATCGCCGGCGGCCTGTTCCTGCTGTGGAAGGCCACCAAGGAAATCCACCACACCGTCGATCCCGTGCCGAGCGACGACCTGCTCGACAAGGAGGGGCACGGCAAGAAAGCCCCGGTGATCGCCAATGTCGGTTCGGCGATCGTCCAGATCGTGCTGCTCGACCTGGTCTTCTCGATCGACTCGATCCTCACCGCTGTCGGGATGACCGATCACCTGCCGATCATGGTCATCGCCGTGCTGGTCGCGGTGGGCGTCATGATGCTGGCCGCGGACCCACTGGCGAACTTCATCGCCAAGAACCCCACCGTGGTGATGCTGGCCCTCGGCTTCCTGCTGATGATTGGCGCGACCCTGATCGCCGATGGCTTCGGCTTCCACGTCGAGAAGGGCTACATCTACGCCGCCATGGCCTTCTCGGCCCTGGTCGAGGGTCTGAACATGCTGTCGCGGCGCAAGCGCGTGAAAGCCTCCAATAAATAAATAGTTCGGCCACCTATCGAAATCGTCACAGACATGGGCTAGACACCTCGCCCATGTCGAAGCCCCACGCCCCTCACCACGGCCATCCGCAGTCGTTCACGCCGCAGGAGCGGCGCGTGACGATGATCGGGATCGTCATCGTCTTCATGTTGAGCGCCCTCGACCAGACCATCGTGTCGACGGCGATGCCGCGCATCGTGGCCGAGCTGAACGGCCTGCCGCTCTACGCCTGGGTGACCACCTCCTACCTGCTGACCTCGACGGTGATGGTGCCGATCTGGGGCAAGCTGGGCGATCTTTACGGGCGCAAGCCCGTGCTGCTGTCGGGCATCGGCATCTTCCTGCTCGGCTCATGGCTTTCGGGCCTGGCGGGGGAGTTCGGCGACCTGCCGCTGATCGGCGGCGGCATGGTGCAGCTGATCGTCTTCCGAGCCATCCAGGGCATCGGCGGCGGCGCCCTGTTCACCACCGCCTTCGCCATCATCGCTGATCTCTATCCGCCGCGCGAGCGGGGCAAGTTCGCTGGCATGTTCGGCTCGATCTTCGGCCTGGCCAGTGTCATCGGCCCGGTGGTCGGCGGCTATTTCACCGAGCACGGCACGTTTCATCTCGGCGCCCATGTGGTCGCCGGCTGGCGCTGGGTCTTCTATCTGAACCTGCCGCTGAGCGCGCTTTCGCTGTTCATGATCATCGCCAAGATGCCGCCGATGACCCATCGGCGTCCGGGCTCGGTCGACTACATCGGCGCCATCCTGCTGGTGATCTCGGCCACCGCCCTGCTGCTGGCGCTCAGCTTCGGCGGTCACACCTATCCGTGGGCGTCGGCGCCGGTGATCGGCCTCTTCGCCCTGTCGGCGGTGACGCTCGCGGCCTTCATCTTCGCCGAGCGCGTGGTCCGCGATCCGATCCTGCCGCTGACCCTGTTCGGCAACCGCACCTTCTCGACCAGCAACGGCGCGGCCTTCCTCGTCTCCGTCGCCTTCATGGGCGTGGTCAGCTTCCTGCCGCTCTATATGCAGCTCGGCCAGGGCGTCTCCCCGACCAAGAGCGGCCTGTCGATCCTGCCGCTGATGGGCGGCCTGATCCTGTCGTCGACGATCAGCGGCCAGCTGGTCAGCAAGACCGGGCGCTACAAGCCCTTCATGTTCATCGGCGCGGGCCTGCTGTTCCTCGGCATCCTGGCGCTGAGCCGGGTCACCGTCGACACCACCACCCTCGACCTATCCTGGCGCCTGGCGGTGATGGGTCTCGGCCTCGGGCCGGGCATGAGCCTCTACGCCATGGCCGCACAGAACGCCGTGCCGGTCGACCGCATCGGCGTGGCGACCAGCTCCAACCAGTTCTTCCGTCAGATCGGCTCCACCGTCGGCGTGGCCGTCTTCGGCGCCCTCCTGACCCACAGCCTCGGCAGCGCCGCCGGTGGGCTGGATCTCGGCCAGCTCGAGGGCCTCGCCCTCAAGGCCGGGGCGGGAACCGGCGTCGATCCGGCCCTGCGCATCGCCATCAGCCACGCCATCACCGGCCTGTTCGTCGCCGCCCTGTTCGTGGTCGCGGCGGCCGTGGCGGTCATCGTGTTCATCCCTGAACTGCCGCTGCGCTCACGCCAGCCGCCGGGCGAGCCGACCGTGGCGCCGGAGCCCTCGCACTAGAGGAAGCCGCCTAGAGGAAGCTGTAAGGGTCGACGTCGATCGTCAGGCGCACCGATCCCGGGATCTTGGCACGGGCGCGCCAGGCGGCGAGGAAGCCCTGGATGTCCACCCCTCGCGCGGCCCGCACCAGGAACCGCTTGCGACGACGGCCGCGCACCAGGGCCAGCGGCGCGTCGGCCGGGCCGAACACCTCCACCCCCTCGGCGTTGGGCGTCGCCGCCGCCAGGGCCTGGACGTAGGCCTCGAGCACAGCGGGGTCAGTCCCCGAAACGATCAGCGCCGCGAGGCGTCCGAACGGCGGCAGGCCGGAAAGCTCGCGCGCCGCCATCTCGGCCTCGACGAAGGCGTCCCGATCCTGCGCCGCCAGGGCCTGCATCACCGCGTGCTCGGGCGCGTAGGTCTGCAGCAGGGCGCGGCCCGGCTTGTCCTTTCGCCCCGCCCGCCCCGCTGCCTGGGCCAGCAGCTGGAACGTCCGCTCACCCGCCCGCAGATCGCCGCCACGCAGGCCGAGGTCAGCGTCGACCACGCCTACCAGCGTCAGGTTCGGGAAGTTGTGGCCCTTGGCCGCCGCCTGGGTGGCCACCAGGATGTCGATCTCCCCCGCCTCCATCGCCGCGACCAGCTTGCGGGCGCTGTCAGCGCTTTCCATCACGTCGGACGAGAAAACCGCGACCCGCGCCTCCGGGAACAGGCTGCGCGCTTCCTCCTCCACCCGCTCCACGCCGGGGCCGATGGAGACCAGGCTATCCTTGGCCCCGCAGTGCGGACAGGCCGCCGGCTTGGGCATCGAAAACCCGGTCAGATGGCAGACCAGGCGGCCGGTATAGCGATGCTCGACCAGCCAGCTGTCGGTATCGGGCGCCCGCATCCGCTCGCCGCAGGCGCGGCACAGCACCAGCGGCGCATAGCCCCGCCGGTTGAGGAACAGCATCACCTGCTCCCCGCGGCTCAGGGTCTCGATCATCGCCTGGCGCAGCGGCGGCGACAGCCAGTGGTTCGCGTCCGGCGGCGTCTCGCGCATGTCTATCAGACCGACATCGGGCAGCCGCGCCGCGCCGTGGCGGGCGCCGAGCTTCAGCCAGCGGTAGCGACCGGCCTCAGCATTCCCCAGAGTCTCCAGCGAGGGCGTGGCCGAGGCCAGGACCACAGCGGCCCCGGCGATCTTGCCCCGCGCCACGGCCAGATCCCGCGCGTGATAGATGAAGCCCTCTTCCTGCTTGTAGGAGCTGTCGTGCTCCTCATCGACGACGATGAGACGCAGGTTGCGGAACGGCAGGAACAGGGCCGAGCGGGCTCCGACCACCACGCGGGCGCGGCCGTCGGCCACCGCCTCCCAGATGGCGCGGCGACGCGGCGGCGGCACCTGGCTGTGCCACTCGGCGGGGGCGGCGGCGAACCGCTCCGTCAGACGGCCGATCACCGCCTCGGTCAGGGCGATCTCGGGCAACAGCACCAGCACCTGAGCGGTCGGGTCGGCGCGCAGGGCCTCGGCGATGGTCTCCAGATAGACCTCGGTCTTGCCCGAACCCGTCACCCCGTCGAGCAGCACCACCTCGAAGCCAGGGCGGCGAGCCATCTCGGCCAGGGTCTCGGCAGCGGCCATCTGGCCGAGGTTCAGCTGCGCGCCGGCGCGCTCCAGGTCCGGCTGATCGAAGGCCTGGACCTTGATCACCTCGCGCGGGGCCAGGGCGCCGGCCTCGACCAGCCCCTTCACCACACCCGACGACACCCCGGCCGCGGAGGCGAGCGAGGCCGAGGTGTGCTCGCCCTGACCGGCGACGGCCATCACCTTCATGCGGGCCGGCGTCATCCGGTCGGGAACGACGCCGGTCGGCTCGACCAGCACCTGCGGCTTCGGCGGCGGGGCCCTCAGGCCACGCAGCGCCATGGCCAGCGGCCAGCCCGGCGCGTCTACCGCATAGCGCGCCGCCCAGTTGATGAACTCGATGACGCCGGGCGGCAGGGGCGGATCATCCAGCCGATGCGCCACCGGCTTCAGCGGCCGGTTGCCGCCCGCCCCGTCGCGCAGGGCCACCACCACCCCGCGCAGCAGGCGCGGGCCGAGCGGCGCGGCGACCTGGTCGCCGACGGCAAGCTCCATGCCCTCCGGCTCGGCGTAGTCGAACGCCTCGGGCAGGGGCATGGGCAGAAGGATGGAAGCGATGCGCGGCATTCTTGCCGCAAGGACATGGCCGCGAACGGCGGCGCCATCAAGCGGGCGTTAACAGGCAGGCGCGTTAACTGCGTCCTCGTTTGGCGTTCCCCTCGGTCGGGAACGGGTTTTAGGCGGAGTTTAGAATGACCCCCGCGAGCATTCGGTCGGACGGCCGCCTTCACGACCTCGACCATCTGCGCGAGCAGCTGCGCGACAATCCCTCGATCGTCCGCGACGATCCGGACCTGCTGCGCGCCCTTGGCCTGCGCATCGATGCGGCCAATGTCGTCGATTTCGGCCCGGCCGCCCTGGCCCGCGTCGCCGAGGAAGCCCGTCGCGAATCCACCGCCCGCCAGAGCCTGGAAGACACCGCCCGCGCCAACTTCGCCGCCCAGGCCCAGACCCACGCGGCGGTGGTCGAGCTGCTCGACGCCCGCAATCATTCCGACCTCGCCCGCCGGGTCGACCACATCGCCAGCCACCGCTTCGGATTGCTCGGCGCCGTTGTCGCCCTGGAAGGCCCGGACCGCGTGCCGGCCGGGTGGCGCACCCTGGTCGAAGGCCAGATCGACCTGATCCTCGGCGAAGGCCGCGACGCCCGCATGGGCCCGGCTCCGACCGCCATCGGCCTGTTCGGCGCCCGCAGCGGCGAGGTGCGCAGCATGGCCATGGCCCGCATGGGCATCGGCGCCCCCGAGCGCGGCGCGCTGATCGCCTTTGCCTCCGACGTCGAGGACGGCTTCACGCCCGACATGGGCCCCGAGCTGATCAGCTTCCTCGCCCGCGTCATCGAACGCACCGCCGAGCGCTGGCCGATCCTCGCTTGAGCGGGGCGTCCGCCACCTCCGCCGATGACGCCCTCGCCGGCTGGCTGACCCAGCTGGCTCACGAACGCCGCGCCAGTCCACGCACGGTCGAGGCCTACGGCGCCATCGGCCGGGCCTACCTGGCCTTTCTCGCCAAGCATCGCGGCGGCGCCTTGTCAGCCGCCGATCTCGCCGGCGTCGGGGCCGCCGAGGTCCGCGCCTTCCTGGCCTTCCGGCGCACCGGCGAGAACGACAAACCCGGCCTCTCGGCCCGCTCCCTGTCGCAGAGCCTCTCGGCCCTGCGCACCTTCCACCGCTTCCTCGACCAGCGCCTCGGCCTGGAGAACGCCGCCCTCGCCCTGGTGAAAGGCCCCAAGGTGCGCCCCGGCCTGCCGCGCCCCGTCAGCGAGGATCAGGCGCGCGGCCTGATCGCCGAGGTGGCCGAGAGCGATCTCGATGATTGGGAAGTGGCCCGCGACCAGGCGGTGCTGACCCTGCTGTGGGGATGCGGCCTGCGGATTTCCGAGGGCCTGTCGCTCACCCGCGCCGACGCGCCCCTTCCCGAAACCCTGCGCATCACCGGCAAGGGCGGCAAGACGCGGATCACCCCGGTGCTGCCCGCCGTGCGCGAGGCGGTCGACGCCTACCTGGCCGTCCTGCCCTTCGCCCTCGAACCCAAGGACGCCCTGTTCCGCGCCAAGCGCGGCGGGCCGCTCAGCCCGCGCCACGTCCAGGCCTCAATGCAGCGGCTGCGGGGCAGGCTGGGGTTATCGGAGCGTGCGACGCCGCATGCCCTGCGCCACTCCTTCGCCACTCATCTTTTAGGAGCCGGCGCCGATCTGCGGGTGATCCAGGACCTGCTGGGCCACGCCTCGCTCTCGACGACGCAGCGCTACACTCAGGTCGACGCCGCCGCCCTGCTGGGCGCCTACAACGCGGCGCACCCTCGGGCCTGAACCCTCAGGGTTTGATGGCGGGCGCGCCCTCGTAGCGGATGATCACCGGCGTCTGGCAACCGCCGACGCTGCGCATCACCGTTCGCTCCAGCCGTGCGAGCGGCTGCTTATTCAGGGTCTCGACGCCTGATTGGGCGTTAGGAACGGGCGTTCGCGCCGCAGGCGGAGTCGGATTGCGCGTCGAGGCCGTCCAGACCTGATTGTTCTCGCAGGCCAGGGCGGAGGGCGCCTCTCGAATGGAGCTCCCCAGGATGACTTGCGGAGGGGCTGAAGGCGCCGGGGCGGCGACGGCCGCGGCGAACACGAAGACGCTCAACATGACGCAGGCTCCCGGATCGTGACGCCGGGACGCTACCATCGGTAGAATGGCAGGACTATGGCGCCGCTTAGAGCGCCGGCAGCTCGCGCGACCGGCGGTCCTCGCCGATGGCGACGAAGGTGAAGGTCGCCTCGGTCACCTTCTCGGTGTCCTCGTCCTCACGGGCGCGACGCCACGCCTCGACCTGCACCTTCAGCGAGGTGCGGCCGGTCTGCACGAGGGTGGCGTAGAAGCTGACTTCGTCGCCGACGGTCACGGGGCGCAGGAAGCTCATGCCGTCGACCGCCACGGTGGCCGTGCGGCCGCGGGCCCGGCGGGTGGCGATGGTCGCCGCCGCCAGGTCCATCTGGCTCATCAGCCAGCCGCCGAAGATGTCGCCGGCCGGGTTGGTGTCGGCCGGCATGGCCACCACGCGGATGGTCGGCGCCTCGGAAGGCTGCCGCGGGGTGGGGATCGCCGGATCCGACATGGCCTGGCCCTAGGCCTGCATCGTCCAGCCTTCGACGGCCATGGCCGCCTGGCGCAGGGCTTCCGAGCGGGTGGGGTGCGGGTGGCAGGTGCGGGCCACGTCTTCCGACGCCGCCGAGAACTCCATGGCCACGCAGTATTCCGCGATCATGTCGCCGACGTTCGGGCCGACCATGTGCACGCCGAGAATCCGGTCGGTCTTTGCGTCCGCCAGCACCTTCACCTGGCCTTCGGTCTCGTGATTGATCTTGGCGCGGCTGTTGGCGAGGAACGGGAACTTGCCGACCTTGTAGGCGACGCCCTCGGCCTTCAGCTCCTCCTCGGTCTTGCCGACCGTGGCCACTTCCGGGGCGGTGTAGATCACGCCCGGGATGATGCCATAGTTCACGTGGCCCGCCTTGCCGGCGATCAGCTCGATGCAGGCGACGGCTTCGTCTTCCGCCTTGTGCGCCAGCATCGGCCCCGAGGTCACGTCGCCGATCACCCAGACGCCGGCCGCGCCGGTCTTGTAGTGGCCGTCGTGGCTGATCATGCCGCGCTTGTCGGTCTGGACGCCGACCGTCTCCAGGCCGAGTCCTTGCGTGTAGGGACGGCGGCCGATGGCGACCAGCACATAGTCGGCGGTCACGGTCTCGGCGGCGCCGCCCGCGACGGGTTCGAAGGTCAGTTCGACGGCCTTCGGGGTGGCCTTGGCGCCGGTCACCTTGGCGCCAAGCTTGAAGCTGAAGCCCTGCTTGGTCAGCGCCTTCTGGAAGACCTTTGCGGTTTCCTCGTCCATGCCCGGGCAGATGCGGTCGAGGTATTCGACCACGGTCACTTCCGCGCCGAGGCGGCGCCACACCGAGCCGAGCTCCAGGCCGATGACGCCGGCGCCGATCACCACCAGGCGCTTGGGCACTTCCGGCAGCGACAGGGCGCCGGTCGAGTCGACGATGCGCTTGTTGTCGACGGTCACGCCGGGCAGCGGGGTCGGCTCCGAGCCGGTGGCGATGACGATGTTCTTGGTCTCGAGGGTGGTCTCGGCGCCGTCGTCGGCCTTGACCACAACCTTGCCGGGCCCGTCGATGCGGCCCCAGCCTTTGACGTAGTCGACCTTGTTCTTCTTCATCAGGAACTCGACACCCTTGGTCAGGGCGTTCACCGAGTCCTGCTTCTGCTGCATCATTTGCGGCAGGTTGAGCTTCGGGGCGACCTCGATGCCGAGCGTCTTGAACTCGGCGCCGGCCGCATGCTCGTAAAGCTCCGAGGCGTGGAGCAGGGCCTTCGAGGGCATGCAGCCGACGTTGAGGCAGGTGCCGCCGAGCACGCCGCGTCCTTCGACGATGGCCGCCTTCAGGCCCAGCTGGCCCGCGCGGACCGCCGCGTTGTAGCCGCCGGGGCCGCCGCCGATGATCACCACGTCGTACTGAGCCATGACTTGCCGAAGTCCTTTGAGAGAGTGCGGTTTCGTTTACGCCGCGAGGCCGGAGGGTCAACCGGCGACAGTGAAAATCAGCGCCTGGAGGCCCCAGGCGGCAGGGTCGGGCGCCAGCCCTTCTCGATGGTGAAGATGCCCCAGCCCATCAGGGCGAGGATCGCCAGGATGCCGATGCCGGAGGTGTCGATCTCGGCGCCCGCGCGCGCGGCGACGGCGGTCTCGGCGGCCTGAGTGATCACGGAGGCGACGAAGCCGGCCAGCCAGCCCCACAGCGCGCCCGGCGCCTTGCGCACCAGTTGCACCGCCGCGAAGCCGAAGCCGGCGATCGTCGCCGCCCAGGCCAGCAGGCTGAACCAGGCCGTCGTGGCGATGAACAGCCGCATCTCGACCGTGGGCAGCAGCTCCAGGCCGAGCTTGCCGGCGCCGACCACCACCAGGGTGATCAGCGCACCGAGCGCCATGCCGCCGAGCACGAGCACGACGACGACGCGCAGGACGTCCTTGGGCGACGCCCGCAGGCGCATCGCCGGGCCTTACAGGTCCAGCAGCAGGCGCTGCGGATCTTCCAGGGCTTCCTTCAGCTTCACCAGGAAGCCGACCGCGCCGGCGCCATCGACGATGCGGTGATCGTAGCTGAGCGCCAGGTACATCATCGGGCGGATCACCACCTGGCCGTTGATGGCCATCGGGCGCTCCTGGATCTTGTGCATGCCGAGGATGCCCGATTGCGGGGCGTTGAGGATCGGCATCGACATCAGCGAGCCGTAGACCCCGCCGTTCGAGATGGTGAAGGTGCCGCCCTGCATGTCCTCGATGGTCAGCTGACCGTCGCGGGCCTTCTTGCCGAGCGCGCCGATGCCCTTTTCGATTTCGGCCAGCGACAGCTGGTCGGCGTCACGCAGAACCGGAACCACGAGGCCCTTCTCGGTGCCGACGGCCACGCCGATGTCGTAGTGGTTCTTGTAGACGATGCTGTCGCCGTCGATCTCGGCGTTGACGTCCGGCACGGCCTTCAGGGCGTGGACGGCGGCGCGGGTGAAGAAGCTCATGAAGCCGAGCTTCACGCCGTGCTTCTTCTCGAACACGTCCTTGTACTGGTTCCGCAGGGCCATGATCGCCGTCATGTCCACCTCGTTGAAAGTGGTCAGGCTGGCGGCGGTGTTCTGGGCTTCCTTCAGGCGGCGCGCGATGGTCTGGCGCAGGCGGGTCATCTTCACCCGCTCTTCGCGTTCGTGCAGGGCGCGCGGCGCGGCCGGGGCGGCGGCCGCGGCCGGAGCGGCGGCGCGGGCTTCCAGGGCGGCCAGGGCGTCGCCCTTGGTCACGCGGCCGTCCTTGCCGGAGCCGGCGACCTTGGAGACGTCGAGGTTGTTCTCGGCGGCGATGCGGGCGACCGACGGGGCCTGACCGGCCGGAGCCGCGACCGGGGCGGCGGCGGGCGCCGGAGCGGGGGCGGGAGCCGGTTCAGCGGCCTTGGCCGGGGCCGGCTTGGCGGCCGGAGCCGCGGCAGCGGCGCCCGAACCCTCGCCGACCACGCCGAGGATCGTGCCCGGGGTGACCGTATCGCCTTCGTTGGCGTTGATGCTGCTCAGCACGCCGTCGGCCGGGGCCGCAACTTCCAGGCTGACCTTGTCGGTTTCCAGCTCGACGAGGATTTCGTCCTTCTTCACCGCCTCGCCGGGCTTCTTGGTCCAGCGCGCCACCGTGGCTTCGGTGACGGATTCGCCAAGGGCGGGGGTCATGATGTCGGGCATGGAACTTTCCGGGGCTTTCAGGTCGGCGTCGGGCGGGCGAGGTGGGCGGTTAGATCAGATCAGGCGGCGAAGGCGTCGTCGAGGAAGGCGGCGAGTTCGCGCAGGTGGCGGCTCATCAGGCCGGCCGCGGTCGAGGCGCTGGCCGGACGACCCACGTAGCGGGCGCGCTTGGCCTTCACCTTCAGGCGGTCGAGCGTCAGTTCGAGCCACGGGTCGACGAAGGTCCAGCCGCCCATGTTCTTCGGCTCTTCCTGCACCCACACCAGCTCGGCGTTCTTGAAGCGGCCCAGTTCGGTCGACATCGACTTCATCGGCCACGGATAGAACTGCTCGAGACGCATGATGTAGACGTCGTCGATGCCGCGCTTTTCACGCTCGTCGAGCAGGTCGTAGTAGACCTTGCCCGAGCACAGCAGCACGCGGCGGATCTTGTCCGGGTCCTGCAGCTTGATCGTGGTGTTGATCCCGCGTTCGGCGTCGTCGTGCAGCACGCGGTGGAACGACGAGCCCTCGGCCATTTCCGACAGCTTGGAGACCGCCTTCTTGTGGCGCAGCAGGCTCTTCGGCGTGAAGACGATCAGCGGCTTGCGGAATTCGCGGCGCAGCTGGCGGCGCAGCACGTGGAAGTAGTTGGCCGGGGTGGTGCAGTTGACCACCTGCATGTTGTCTTCCGCGCATTGCTGCAGGAAGCGCTCGACGCGGGCCGAGGAGTGCTCCGGGCCCTGGCCTTCGTAGCCGTGCGGCAGCAGCATCACGAGGCCGCTCATCCGCAGCCACTTGCGTTCGCCCGACGAGATGAACTGGTCGATCACCACCTGAGCGCCGTTCACGAAGTCGCCGAACTGGCCTTCCCACAGGGTCAGGGTGTTCGGGTCCGCGAGGCTGAAGCCGTACTCGAAGCCCAGCACCGCCTCTTCCGAGAGGGCGCTGTCGATCACCTCGTAGTTCGCCTGGCCCGCACGGATGTTGTTCAACATCGTGTAGTGGCTCTCGGTGGTCTGATCGATCAGGTCCGAGTGACGCTGGGTGAAGGTGCCGCGCACGCTGTCCTGGCCGGACAGACGAACGGGCGAGCCCTCGTCGAGCAGGGTGCCGAACGCCAGGTGCTCGCCGAGCGCCCAGTCGATGCCCTCGCCGGCTTCAATGGCGGCGCGACGGCCTTCCATCATGCGGCGGACGGTCTTGTGGACGTCGAAGCCCTCGGGGATCGCGGTGATCGCCTTGCCGATGTCGAGCAGCTTCTGGGCCGGCACGGCGGTGGAGCCGCGGCGCTCGTCGCCCTCAGGCAGGGCCAGGCCCGCCCACTTGCCGTCCAGCCAGTCGGCCTTGTTGGCCTTGTAAGCCTTGCCGGCGTCGAATTCCTTGTCGAGGTAGTCGTTGAACTCGTTCAGCCAGCCGTCGACGTCGGCGTCGGTGGCCACGCCCTCGGCCACCAGGCGGCGGCTGTAGAGTTCGCGGGTCGACGGGTGGTCCTTGATCTTCGCGTACATCAAGGGCTGCGTCATCGTCGGGTCGTCACCTTCGTTGTGACCGAACCGGCGGTAGCAGAACATGTCGATGACCACGTCCTTGCCGAACATCTGGCGATACTCGGTGGCGACCTTGGCGGCGAACACCACGGCCTCGGGGTCGTCCCCGTTCACGTGGAAGATCGGGGCCTCGACCATCAGGGCGACGTCCGACGGATAGGGCGACGAGCGCGAGTAGCGCGGGTTCGTCGTGAAGCCGATCTGGTTGTTGACGATGAAGTGGATGGTGCCGCCCGTGCGGTAGCCCTTCAGGCCCGACAGCGTGAAGCACTCAGCCACCACGCCCTGGCCGGCGAAGGCCGCGTCGCCGTGCAGCAGCAGCGGCAGCACGTGGCCGCGGCCGGCGTCCGGCTGCTCGCGCAGGGTGAAGGCCTGCTTGGCGCGGGCCTTGCCGATGACCACCGGGTTGACGATTTCCAGGTGCGACGGGTTGGCGGTCAGCGACAGGTGGACGCTGTTGCCGTCGAACGAGCGGTCCGACGAGGCGCCCATGTGGTACTTCACGTCGCCCGAGCCTTCGATGTCGGACGGGACCGACGAGCCGCCTTGGAACTCGTGGAAGATCACGTGATAGGGCTTGCCCATCACGGCGGCGAGCACGTTCAGGCGGCCGCGGTGCGGCATGCCCAGCACGATGTCCTTCACACCCAGGGCGCCGCCGCGCTTGATGATCTGCTCCATGGCCGGGACCATGGCTTCGCCGCCGTCGAGGCCGAACCGCTTGGTGCCGGGGAAGCGCTTGTGCAGGAAGCGTTCGAAGCCCTCGGCCTCGATCAGCTTCTTGAGGATCGCGATCTTGCCGTCGGCCGTGAACACGATCTCCTTGTCGCGGCCTTCGATGCGCTCCTGCAGCCAGGCCTTCTCGTTCGGATCCGAGATGTGCATGTACTGCACGCCGACGTTGTCGCAGTAGGTGCGACGGACGATCTCGAGGATCTCGCGGATCGTCGCCGTCTCGAGGCCAAGCACGAAGTCGAGGAAGATCGGACGGTCGTAGTCGGCTTCCGAGAAACCGTAGCTCGACGGCTCCAGCTCGGTGGCTTCCGGCTTCGGGTCCAGACCCAGCGGGTCGAGGTTGGCCGACAGGTGGCCGCGCACGCGATAGGCGCGGATCATCATGATGGCGCGCAGGCTGTCGAGCGTCGCGGCGCGGACGGCCTCGGGCGAGGCGGCCGGCGACTTTTCGGCGATCTTGGCGCCGAGCTTGGCTTCGACCGCCGGCCACATCCCGTCGACGGCCGAGAGCCAGTCGGGACGGACGGTCGGGGTGGGCTTCGGCGTCCAGGCCGGCTTCTTGGCCGCGGCCTTGGCGTCGACCGGCGGATCGCGCAGCGCCGAGAAGAAGGCGGCCCAGGACGGTTCGACCGATCCGGGGTTGTCGGCCCACTTCGCGTAGAGGTCTTCGACGAAGGCGGCGTTTCCGCCGTAGAGGAATGAAGTCTCGGTCAGAACCTGGTTCAGGTGACCCGCGTCGTCCGCCATTTTATTCGCCTTCGGCCGTCTGTTGCGGCCGCCCTATCACGCACGCGTGAATATATAGTCTCTTTTTGAGCCCCGCCCACGTGCGCCCGGGCAGACTCCAGAAAATAAGGCCGGCGACCGAAGCCGCCGGCCCTGAACTCTTAGCCCTTCAGGACTTCAAGCAGGGTTTCGCCCAGCTTGGCCGGCGACGGCGAGACGCGGATGCCCGCCTCTTCCATCGCCGCGATCTTGTCCTCGGCGCCGCCCTTGCCGCCCGAGATGATCGCGCCGGCGTGACCCATGTGACGGCCCGGAGGCGCCGTGCGGCCGGCGATGAAGCCGACCATCGGCTTCTTGCGGCCACGCTTGGCTTCGTCCTTCAGGAACTGGGCGGCCTCTTCCTCGGCGCTGCCGCCGATTTCGCCGATCATCACGATCGACTTGGTCGCTTCGTCGGCCAGGAACAGCTCCAGCACGTCGATGAACTCGGTGCCCTTCACCGGGTCGCCGCCGATGCCGACCGCGGTGGTCTGGCCGAGGCCGGCGTTGGTGGTCTGGAAGACGGCTTCATAGGTCAGGGTGCCCGAGCGCGAGACCACGCCCACCGAACCCTTGGAGAAGATCGAGCCCGGCATGATGCCGATCTTGCATTCGCCCGGCGTCAGGACGCCCGGGCAGTTCGGCCCGATCAGACGCGACTTCGAGCCGGCCAGGGCCTTCTTCACCTTGACCATGTCCAGCACCGGGATGCCCTCGGTGATGGCGACGATCAGGGGAATTTCGGCCTCGATGGCCTCGAGGATCGAGTCGGCCGCGAAGGGCGGCGGAACGTAGATGACCGAGGCGTCGGCGCCGGTGGCGTCGCGGGCTTCGGCCACGGTGTCGAACACCGGCAGGCCGATGTGCGTCTGGCCGCCCTTACCGGGGGTGACGCCGCCGACCATCTTGGTGCCGTAGGCGATGGCCTGTTCGGAGTGGAAGGTGCCCTGGGCGCCGGTGATGCCCTGGCAGATGACCTTGGTGGCCGAGCTGACGATGATCGACATTAGCGGGCGCCCTTCACGGCGGCGACGATCTTCTCAGCGCCGTCCGACAGGTCGTTGGCCGCGATCACGTTCAAGCCGCTCTCATTGATGATTTTCTTGCCGAGTTCGACGTTGGTGCCTTCGAGGCGAACCACCAGCGGAACCTGCAGGCCGACTTCCTTCACCGCGGCCACCACGCCTTCGGCGATGATGTCGCAGCGCATGATGCCGCCGAAGATGTTGACCAGGATGCCTTTCACGGCCGGGTCGGCGGTGATGATCTTGAAGGCCGCGGTGACCTTCTCCTTCGAGGCGCCGCCGCCGACATCGAGGAAGTTGGCCGGCTCGGCGCCGTACAGCTTGATGATGTCCATGGTCGCCATGGCCAGGCCCGCGCCATTGACCATGCAGCCGATTTCGCCGTCGAGGGCGATGTAGGCCAGGTCATACTTCGAGGCTTCGATTTCCTTGGCGTCTTCCTCGGTGGTGTCGCGCAGCTCGACGATATCGGGGTGGCGGAACAGCGAGTTGCCGTCGAACGACAGCTTGGCGTCGAGGACGCGCAGGTGGTCGTCGGCGGTGACGATCAGCGGGTTGATCTCCAGCATCGACATGTCCTTGGCCATGAAGGCTTCGAACAGCTGCTTCAGCAGGCTGGCGGCTTCCTTGGCGAGACCGCCGGTCAGGCCCAGGGCCTTGGCCAGGTTGCGGGTGTGGGTCGGCCACACGCCGGTCGCCGGGTCGATGGTGAAGGTGTGGATCTTCTCGGGGGTGGCGTGGGCCACTTCCTCGATGTCCATGCCGCCTTCGGTCGAGGCGACGACCGAGACCTTGCTGCTCTCACGGTCGACCAGCAGCGACAGGTAGAATTCCTTGGCGATCGCCGCGCCTTCTTCGATGTAGAGGCGGTTGACCTGCTTGCCCTTGGGGCCGGTCTGGTGCGTGACCAGCACGCGGCCGAGCATCTCGGCGGCGTTGGTCTTTACGTCGTCGACCGACTTGACCACGCGGACGCCGCCCTTGGCGTCCGGGCCGAGGCCTTCGAACTTGCCCTTGCCGCGGCCGCCGGCGTGGATCTGCGACTTGACCACGAACACCGGCCCGCCGAGTTCCTGGGCGGCTTTCACCGCCTCGTCGACCGTAAACGCGGCGTAGCCGCGCGGGACCGGGACGCCGAACTCCTTGAGGACGGCTTTGGCTTGATGCTCGTGAATGTTCATGGAATTCCGGGTGTGTCCGGCGCGTGGGCGCGAAAAGTGGCCGGGGTTATAGGAGCGCCTCTTCGCAGGCGCAACCGCGGGACGGCCTGATTCCGTATACAGATTTTCGATGCTTGAGAGAGGCGCGGTTCCGCGCCGCTCAATCGACCCAGTCGCGGCGCAGGGTGCGCGAGGCGAGGATGAACAGAACCACCGCCAGACCGTAGAAGGCCACGCCCGAGTACATGGCGTAGCGGAGCGATTCCGCCCCGAAATGCGGCTTCAGGAGGTTAGACATCGCCCCGAAATAATAGGTCCCGAGGCCTAGGCCGATGAGATTGTTGATTAAAAGAAAGGCAGCGGCGGCGGTCGAGCGCATCGACGGCGGCGCCAACATTTGAGCGGCGGTGAGCACCGGCGGCAGCCAGGTGAGGCCCAATCCGATCATCAGGGCGAGCAGGACGAAGGCGGCCGGCAGCCACGGGACCGAGGCGGCGAGGAAGAACAGCGGCGCGGCGGCGACCAGCCCGACGGCCGGGATCAGGGCATAGACCCCGGGTCGGCCCTTGGCGGCGGCGAGGCGATCGCCGACCAGGCCCGAGGCCCACAGGCCGGCGAGACCGCCAAGCAGATAGAAGCCGGCCGAGAACCAGGCCCGGTCGACATCGCCCATCGCCAGGCTGCGCTTGAGGAAGGTCGGAACCCAGAAGCTGAGGCCGTAGCCGCAGACCGAGGCGCAGGTCGAGGCGAAGGTCAGCAGCCAGAAGCTCGGCTTGCCGGCCAGGAGGCGCAGGGTCGGTCCAAGCTGCAGCGGGGCCGCGGCGGCCGGGCGCGGCGGGTCGCGGACCACAAGGCGGAACGGTACGGCGAAAAGCAGGCCCGCGAGGCCGATGGCGACGAACGACACACGCCAGTCGAAGGCGTGGGCGATCAGGCCGCCGAACAGGTAGCCGCAGGCGGTGCCGATCGGAATGCCGAAGGCGTAGACCGCCGTGGCCCGCGCCCGCTGGTCGGCCGGAAAGGCGTCGCCGATCAGGGCGTAGGCCGGGGCGACGCCGCCCGCCTCGCCGATCCCGACCCCGACCCGGGCCAGGAACAGCGACCAGAAGCCGGTGGCCGCGCCGCACAAGGCGGTAAAGCCGCTCCAGACGGCCAGGGCGACGGTCATCACCCAGGTGCGGCTGGTGCGGTCGGCCAGGGCGGCGATCGGCACGCCGAGCGTGGTGTAGAGCAGGGCGAAGGCGAGGCCGCCCATCAATCCCATCTGGCCGTCGTCGAGCTTCAGCTCGGCCTGGATGGCGGGCGCGAGGATCGAGAGGATCTGCCGGTCGATGAAGTTGAAGGTGTAGGCGCCGATCAGCATCGCCAGCACGGCCGCGCGATAGGCGGGGCTGAAACCGGCGGGGTTGGCGGGCCTGGGATCGCTCATCCCTATCGATTGGCCCGCCCGCCCCGGGCTGTCGAGCTTAGAAAAAGTCGGGTCAGAAGAAGACCTCGAACAGCAGCCGGCCCGGCAGGAAGGCGAGCAGCCCGGCCAGCACCAGGCCGCCGACGAACATGCTGGTCATCGCCCGGGCGTGGATCGCCACCTTGCGCCGCTTGATGGCGAACACCGCCGCCGGCAGGCCGATCACCGTCCAGCCGCTGAGGAAGTGGATGAACGACAGGCCGCCCGGGTTCAGCCGGTGAATCCAGAACGAGCTGATCGCCGTCACGCCCATGGCGACCACCCAGGTCCAGCCGAGCATCTTGTGCAGCCGCGAGCCCTTCACGCCCGACAGCAGCACAATGCCGATGGCGAGCGCGACGAGCGCGGCGGTCAGATGAACCTTGATCTGCATCGGCGCGGCCGCGACCAGCGCGAGGTCGGGCAGATGCGGCCGAACGGTCACCGCCCGCTCCCCCGTGAAGGCGCCCCAGGCGACAAGACCGACCACGCCTAGGGCGACGACCGACCCGATGGCGATGTTGCGCTTCAATCCCGGCACGTTGCGCAGTCTCGGCGCCGAGGCGGCTTGTTCCGACATGACGATCTCCCCTAAGCCTTGCGGAACCGGCGTCCCGCTTCGTCGCCGGGTCTGGAGCCGCCTTGTCCGAGCCGCAAAGCCCGATGCGCCAGCCGCCGCCCGCACTGCGCCAATCGCAGGCGCAGGCCGTTCGCGCTTCGTGGATGGCGTTCGTGAAGGAGCGCCCGTTTCACCGCGGCCTGGTCATCGCGGCCGTCGCCGGCGCCTTCCTGGCCCTGACCGGCGCCTTCGGCAGCGGCGCCGCGCCGCTGGTCGCCCGCCTCGTCTACTGGATCGGCATCTGCCTGCTGGGCGCGGTGTTCGGCGGCCTGCTCGCCTTCCTGATCCGTCGCCGCGCGGTGCTGGAAGACCGGCCCTGGATGTGGGCGGCGATCATGACCCTGTGGCTGTCGGTCCCCTTCACCGTGGTGGTGTTCGCCATCACCGTCCTGGCGTTCGGCGGCGACGTCAGCCTGACGCGGCTGCTCGGCTTCTATCCGTCGGTGGTGCTGGTCACCGCCGCGATCACGGGCCTCAACTTCCTGACCTACCGCCGCGCGGTCGAGCCCGTCATCGTCGAAGCGGACGCCGCGCCGCCGCCCTTCCTCGACCGCCTGCCCGCCAAGCTGCGCGGCGGCGAGCTGTGGGCCGTCGAGGCCGAGGACCACTACCTGCGTCTGCACACCTCCAAGGGGCAGGACCTGATCCTGATGCGTCTGTCCGACGCCGTGGCCGAGCTGAAGGGCATTGAGGGCGCACAGACCCACCGCTCCTGGTGGGTGGCGCGCGCCGCCATAGTCGACGTCAAACGCGGCGACGGTCGGGCGACCCTGACCCTCAAGGATGGGTCAGAGGTTCCGGTCAGTAGGGCTTATTCACGCACCTTGCGCGCGGCCGGTTGGTTCTGACGCGCGGTTCGCCTTAGAAGAGTCGCTTCCGAGGTCCATCGAGCCGTCATGACGTCAGACGCGCACCAACAGGTCCGGCCCCGCCGCAGCGCCCTTTACCTGCCGGCCTCCAACGCGCGCGCGCTGGAAAAGGCGCGCTCCCTGCCTTGCGACGTGGTGATCCTCGATCTGGAAGACGCTGTCGCCCCCGAGGCCAAGGCCGAGGCGCGGGCCGCCGCCGTCGCCGCGATCAGGGCCGGCGGCTTCGGGCCACGCGAACTGATCGTGCGGGTCAACGGCCTCGATACCCCCTGGGGCGCCGAGGATATCGCCGCTGTCGGCGCGGCCGGTCCCGACGCGGTGCTGGCCCCCAAAGTCGGCTCGGCCGAGGATGTCGCGACCTTCGACGCCGCCCTCGCCGACGCCCCGGCCCACACCCGCCTGTGGGCCATGATCGAGACGCCCTCGGCGGTGTTCCACCTGTGGCAGATCGCCGGCATGGCCTCCGCCTCGCGCCTTTCCGGCCAGATCGTCGGCCTCAACGATCTCGCGAAGTCCATGCGGGCGCGGCTGACGCCGGACCGCGCCGGCTTCGTCGCCATCCTCGCCCAGGCTGTCGCCGCCGCCCGTGGCCACGGCCTGACGATCCTCGACGCGGTCAGCAATGAGATTCAGGACGTCGCCGCCCTGGAGGCCGCCTGCCGCCAGGGGGCCGATCTCGGCTTCGACGGCAAGAGCCTGATCCACCCGGCCCAGATCGAGATCGCCAACCGCGCCTTCGCCCCCTCAGACGACGAGTTGGCCTGGTCGCGCGCCGTGATCGCCGCCTTCGCGGATCCGGCCAACGCCGGGGTCGGCGTGCTGAAGGTTGAAGGCCGCATGGCCGAACTGCTGCACCTGGTCGAGGCCGAGCGCCTCGTCGCCCTCGACGCCGCCATCGCCCTGAAGGCCGCCGCATGAGCCGACCCGTCCGCGCCGCTATCGCCGCCGTGCTCGCCGTCGCCCTGACGACCTCGGGCCTCGCCTTCGCCCAGGACGCGGCGCCGGTCGACGATCCGATCGCCGCTCTCCTGTCGAGCCAGGTCACCGACGCGCCGACGCCTCCGGCGCCCGAAGCGCCGTCCACCGGCTACACGCCGTCCTACCTGCTGCCCAACCGGTCGGGGCTGGATCGGCCGGTGATGCTGAATGAAACCGGCCTGTCGCCGGACGGGCCGCCGGACGCCTCCGAGATCAACTACGAGACCCGGGTGCGCGGCAGCCTCGCGGCCGCCCAGGGCCTGCAGGGCCCCCTCGACGGCGGCTGGATCCTGAGCACCGCTGACGGCGGCAAGCTGTTCGCCTTCCAGATGGTCGATCCCGGCCTCGGCCGCGGTGAACTCGAAGGCGCCTGGCGCGACCTGAAGCGCGGCGAGGCCATCGGCGCCGTCGGCCTGATCGACGACGTCCAGCGGCTCGATGGCGAGCTGACCGTCCGCTTCACGCCGCGCGGCCTCGACGAGCCCCTGCTGGTCAAGCTGAGCCCGACCTCGGACGGCGGCTGGGTCGGTCAGATGACCGACAAGGCCGGCGTCACCCCGGTCGCCCTGGTGCGTGACGGCCCCGCCCCGAGCGCCGGCTACGCGGTCGTCGGCGTCAGCAACGGCCCGACCTACGCCCCGCGCCCCTACGACTCCACCGTGCGCAAGGCCCCCGCCCGCAAGCCGGTCGCCAAGGCGAAGAAGAAGGCGCCGGCGAAAAAGAAGAAGCGCTAAGGCGCCGCAAGGCTTTCCGTTCGGTGAGAAAAAGTTTCCACCGGGCTGTCTTGGAAATTTCGCATCACGGGCACGGAACCGCCGCGCTGCGGCCGGATTTTGGGAGCGGCTAAGCGACCAGGGGCAAGGGCGCAGCCGTCGTGAGGGAGAGGCCCGTGGCCGACCACATCATCATCGAACGCTCAGGCGGCGCCTGGGCGGTGAAGCACAACGACAGCTTCCTCGGCCTTGCCCGGTCGCGCGACGAAGCCGCCGTCGTCGCCCAGGATCTCGCCGAGTGGATCGTCTCGCGGGGACGAACGCCGGTCGTGGTGCTGCCTGAGACGCGCTCGTTCGCACCGCATCCCGCGACCGTTCAGAGCCCGAGCGACGCCCTCGCCGCCGCCAACGCCGCCGCTTCGCCGGCCGCCGAATAGGGCTCGGCCCTCCCGGCGCCCCACACAGGCCCGGCCCAGGCAGGATCGCCGGGCCGGCGCCCCACCACATGGACGTGCAGCTGCGGCGTGACATTGCCCAGCGCACCGATGTTCAGCTTCTCGACGATGAAGCCCGTCGCCTCACCGATGGCTCTCACGGCCGCGCCGCAGGCCACCGCTTCCTCGATCAGCTGAGCGCGGTCGGTGACGGACAATTCCCCGACCTCGACCAACCCGGCCCGACGCGGGATGAGGCAGATCCACGGCCAGCGCGCGTCGGATTGCAGCCGCGCCTCGCAGAGGCTCAACCGACCGATGAGGCTCGAGGTGGCGAGAAAGGGCGGGGCGAGGGCGAAACCGGCCTCGGGATCGGGAATCTGAGAGGTCATGTGACGAAGTTTCACCTCCAGGCCCCGGTTTGGTCCAGCGCCCTTGCCGCGAAGGCCTGTCGGCGATAGACCGCCCGCGACCTTAAGCAGCCGCCATCACAGTCGGAGAACACTACATGGCTCGCGCGAAAATCGCCCTCATCGGCGCCGGCATGATCGGCGGCACCCTGGCCCACATCGCGGCCCGCGAAGAACTGGGCGACGTGATCCTGTTCGACATCGCCGAAGGCACCCCGCAGGGCAAGGCGCTCGACATCGCGCAAGGCAGCGCCGTGTTCGGCAAGGACGTGGCCCTCAAGGGCGCCAACTCCTACGAGGACATCGCGGGCGCCGACGTCTGCATCGTCACCGCCGGCGTGCCGCGCAAGCCGGGCATGAGCCGCGACGACCTAGTGTCGATCAACCTGAAGGTCATGAAGGCCGTCGGCGAAGGCATCAAGCAATACGCCCCCAACGCCTTCGTCATCTGCATCACCAACCCGCTCGACGCGATGGTCTGGGCCCTGCAGAAATTCTCGGGCCTGCCGCACAACAAGGTCGTCGGCATGGCCGGCGTTCTGGACTCGGCGCGCTTCGCCCTGTTCCTGGCTGAGAAGACCGGCGTGTCGGTCGAAGACATCCACGCCTGGACCCTCGGCGGTCACGGCGACGACATGGTCCCGATGGTCCGTCACTCGACCGTCGCCGGTCTGCCGCTGACCGAACTGGTCGCTCAGAAGTGGATGACCCAGGAAGAGCTGGACGCCATCGTGAAGCGCACCCGCGGCGGCGGCGGCGAAATCGTCGGCCTGCTGAAGACCGGTTCGGCCTTCTATGCCCCGGCCGAAAGCGCCATCGCCATGGCGACCTCGTACCTGAAGGACAAGAAGCGCGTCCTGCCGTGCGCCGCCTATCTGTCGGGCGAGTACGGTCTGAAGGATCTGTACGTCGGCGTGCCGGTGCTGATCGGTAAGGACGGCGTCGAGAAGATCGTCGAATTCTCGACCAACGAGGAAGAGAAGGCGATGTTCGCCAAGTCGGTGGCCTCGGTGGAAGGCCTCATCCAGGCCTGTAAGGACATCGAGCCCTCGCTGGCCTAACCGCTCAGCAAGGCCGCCCTCTCGTGGCGAAGACGACCCCGGCGACCCTGGCCCTCACGAAGGCCGGGGTCGCCTTTTCTTTGGCCACCTACACATACGACCCCGACGCCCCGCGCATCGGGCTGCAGGCAGCCGAGGCGATGGGCGTGTCGCCCGACATCGTGCTCAAGACCCTGATGGCCCTGGTCGACGCCAAGCCGGTCTGCGTGGTGCTGCCGTCCGACCGCGAGGTCTCGATGAAGGCCCTGGCGGCGGCGGTCGGCGGCAAGTCGGCGGCGATGATGAAGCCGGCCGACGCCGAGCGGATGACCGGCTACAAGATCGGCGGCGTCTCCGCCTTCGGCCAGCGCAAGGCCGTCCCCACCGTGTTCGAACAGGCCGCCCTCGCCCACCCCGAGGTGTTCATGAACGGCGGCGGGCGCGGCGTGCAGGTGAAGCTCGATCCGAAAGCCGCTGTCGAAGCGCTCAAGGCGACCGTCGCGCCGATTTGCGCCGTCTGAGGTCCTGGGTAAGCTCGGTCGCATGACCGTCGGCCCGACCCTCGAAACCGCCCGCCTGATCCTGCGCCCGCCGATCCTCGACGATCTTGAGGCCTGGACCGCCTTCTCGGCCGACGAGGAGGTCACCCGCTTCGTCGGGGGCCTGCAGTCGCGTTCCCAGACCTGGCGCATCCTCAACACCATGATCGGCTCGTGGGTCAGCGAGGGCTTCGCCATGTGGTCGGTGATCGAGAAGGACACCGGCCGCTGGATCGGCCGCATGGGCCCGTGGCGACCGGCCGACTGGCCGACGGCGGAGGTCGGCTGGGGGCTGGCCCGCGAAGCGCAGGGCAAGGGCTATGCGACGGAAGCCGCCGTCGCCGCCGTGGACTTCGCTTTCGATAGCCTCGGCTGGGCTCAGGTCGATCACTGCATCCACCCGGACAACAAGGCTTCAGCCGCCGTCGCCGCGCGGCTCGGCGCCAAGCCCTATCGGTCGGGCCGGGTCATGCCCGAGCCCTACAAGGAGATGGTCATCGATATCTGGGGCCAGGGCCGCGCCGATTGGGCGCGGAACCGGCGAGCCCTGATCGCCTAGGCCGCCGCCGCCGGGGCCTGTGGCGGCTGGAGCAGCGCCTCGATGGCGTCGAGGTCGACCGGGCGGCCGTGCAGATAGCCTTGGAACGAGTTGCAGCCCGCCGAGATCAGCCGCTCCTGCTGGGCGGCCGTTTCGACCCCCTCGGCGGTGACCTTAAGGCCCAGCGCCCGGCCGAGCTTGATGATGGCGCGCACCACCTTGTCGGCCTCGGCCTCCATGCCGAGGTTGGCCACGAACGAGCGATCGATCTTGATCTTGTCGATCGGGTAAGCGTTCAGATAGCTCAGGCTCGAATAGCCGGTGCCGAAGTCGTCGAGCGCCAGTTGGAAGCCGATATCCCGCAGCTCGCGCAGCACGGTCTGGGTCCGCTCGTCGTTGTCGACCAGCACGCCTTCGGTAATCTCCAACTCGATCTGCCGCGCCTCGATGCCGGCCTCGGCCAGCAGATCCTTGCAGAGGGCGACGAAGCCCGGCTCGCGCAGTTGCACAGGCGAGACATTGACCGCGACGCGCAGGTGCGGCCAGCGGCGCGCCGCCTGGAAGGCCTGGGTCATCACGAAGCAGCCCAGGCGATGAATCAGCCCCGCTTCCTCGGCGATCGGAATGAAGAAGGCCGGCGAGATCGGGCCGCGATCCTTGTGCCGCCAGCGGACCAGCGCCTCCAGGCCGTCGACCTTGCCGCGCGGGCCTATTTGCGGCTGGTAGGCCACCTGCAGCGAGCCGGCGTCGAGCGCCGCGCGCAGCTCCAGCTCGATCTGGTGGCGCAGGTGCAGGCTCTCATCCATCGTCGGCTCGAACACCGTGAAGCGTCCGCGCCCGGCGCCCTTGGCGGCGTAGAGCGCGAGGTCCGCCTGGCGGATGGCGTCGGCGCCGCTGAGGCGGTCGTCCTCAATGATGGTCACGCCGATCGAGGCGCTGAGGTAGGCCTTGCCCGAGGGGAATTCGAGCTTGCCGCTGAGGGCCGCGTTCAGACGTGAGCACACCAGCTCGACCGTGCTGCGGTCACCGATCGGGGCCAGCACCAGGGCGAACTCGTCGCCGCCGAGCCGAGCGACCGTATCGGACGCACGGGAGACGCCGAGAATGCGGCGCGCGGCGGTCTTGATCATTTCATCGCCGGCCTGGTGGCCCAGCGTGTCGTTCACCTGCTTGAACCGGTCGAGGTCGATGCAGACCACGGCCAAGCCCCCGCCCATGCGGCGGCGGATTTCCAGCGCGTGATCCAGGCGGTCGCTGAACAGGGCGCGATTGGCCAGCCCGGTCATGGCGTCGTGCAGGGCCAGGTGCTGGGCGTGCGCCTCGCTGGCGGCCAGGCGACGGGACATCTCCCGCGCGCGAAGCGCCACCCAGGCGCCGGCGCCCAGGGCGAAGAGCGTGAAGATCCAGAGGATCGGCGTCAGCGGGCCGATGATCTCCCGGGCCGGCGACTTCGGGGTCCATTCCAGGCCGAAGCGAGCCGGCGCGCCGTCGAAGGTGACCGGCGTCAT
Organism: Caulobacterales bacterium; assembly: GCA_017307205.1. Lineage (GTDB taxonomy): Bacteria > Pseudomonadota > Alphaproteobacteria > Caulobacterales > Caulobacteraceae > Caulobacter. The sequence goes on along the minus strand of JAFKGN010000167.1, from coordinate 16,578 downwards.
CAGCTTCTTCGGCGCGGCGGCGCCGATGCCGACCAGGGCGAAATCCGGCAGTTGCCGGATGTTGGCGTACTCGGAGATGTAGTCGTTGAGGTTGACGACGCTGACCATGGTGGTCCCGTCGTTCGGCCGGCGCAGGGCGATGGTCAGTTCGGGTTGGTCGGCGAAGACGTCCACCGAGGTGGCGGTCGTCAGGCCCTGGGCGTCGGGCGTGGCCCGGGCCAGCTTCCGCAGGGCGGGTTCGGCGGCATGAAGCGCGGCGTAGGGCGAGACGGCACCGGCGTCGACTCCTTTGCTGAATCCGATCAGCCGGCCCTGGGCGTCGATGGACAGCGCCCGTCCACGCTTTTCAGGGACGGGCGGCTTGGCTGGATCGGCCTGCGCAAGCAGCTGGTAGCGGCCGGGAAAGAAGGTGGAGGCCTTGCCGGTCAGGCCCGAGGCCAGCACCGTACGCTCCGTACGACGCGAGACGGCGTCGGCGCGCATGCCGAGCACGATCGTCGATACGTGCACGGCCGCCAGGGCCAGAAATCCAACGATCGCCAAGGCGACGATCAAGCGATCGCTCACCGCGGCCGTTCCGGACGCCGGCTTCTGCATGACGTTTCCCACCCCGTTTTGGGCAGGATCGTCAAAACTGGTTAAAAAGCCGCTGTTACGCGAAACGGGCGTCGAAACGCCGCAGTTCGCTATCCATGGCGGCCTGGAAGCCGGCCTTAGCCGGCGATCGCGAGCGCCTGGCCGACTTCGATCTTCAGCTTGGCCGGAAGGATCACAGTGACCTGCTGACCTTCGACCAGCGGCGTGCGCAGGTGGTTGGCCCAGGCGCCGTCTTCGGCCGCGACGAACTCAGCGGAGCCATCGGCGCCCAGAGCGCGCAGACGCGCCCGCTTGCCCATGAAGCCCTGCTCCAACGCTTCGACGACGAACATCGTACCTGCTCCGAACTGAAACACTTTGGAAACTATACAGCAGGTTTGGCGCCGCGGCGCAGCAATAACACCGCAGACGCGAAAAAGTTTCGCGACTGCGAGATGATGGTTAATCGCGCAGCAGTTCGTTGATGCCGGTCTTCGAACGCGTCTTGGCGTCGACCGTCTTGACGATGACGGCGCAGGCCAGGCTCGGGCCGCCCTTGGGATCGGGCAGCGAACCCGGCACCACCACGCTGTACGGCGGCACCTTGCCGTAGGTCACCGAGCCGGTCGCCCGGTCGACGATCTTGGTCGAGGCCGAGAGGAACACGCCCATCGACAGCACCGCGCCCTCGCCGACCACGACGCCCTCGACCACTTCCGAGCGGGCGCCGATGAAACAGCCGTCTTCGATGATGGTGGGGTTGGCCTGCAGGGGCTCCAGCACGCCGCCGATGCCGACGCCGCCCGAGAGGTGCACGTTCTTGCCGATCTGAGCGCAGGAGCCGACCGTCACCCAGGTGTCGACCATCGTGCCTTCATCGACGAAGGCGCCGATGTTCACGAAGCTTGGCATCAGCACGACGTTCTTGGCGACGTGCGAGCCGCGGCGGACCACGGCGCCCGGCACGGCGCGGAAGCCGCCGGCGCGGAACTGGGTCTCGTCCCAGCCGTCGAACTTGTTCGGCACCTTGTCCCACCACGGGCCAAGCCCGCCACCGAGCACGCCGGCCGACATCACCCGGTTGTCGTTGAGGCGGAAGGACAGCAGCACCGCCTTCTTCAGCCACTGGTGGGTCACCCACTCGCCGTCGACCTTCTCGGCCACGCGGGCCTTGCCGCTGTCGAGCAGCAGCAGGGTTTCCTCGACGGCGGTGCGCACTGGGCCGGAGGTCTGCGGGTTGAGGCCGTCGCGGGCGTCCCAGGCGGCGGTGATCTCGGTTTCCAGGTCGGCGAGCGAGATGGTCGTCATCGGGCGAGCTCCTTAACAGCGGCCGCTCGCAGGAACGGCGTCAGATGGTGCGTCCGGTACTGGACGTGAGGCGCGGTGGACCGCTCGGCGTGCGGCCCGACCAGGACGGTGGTCATACCAAGCTCGGCCGCGTGTTCCAGATTCTTCTCGCTGTCCTCGAAGAAGACGCTGGCCGTCGGCGCGATGCCGAAGTGGGCGATCATCTTGGCGTAGGTCTGCGGATGCGGCTTGGGGATCAGGTCGGCGGCCTCGAGGTGGAAGACGCCCTCGAAGCGGTCGGCGATGCCGATGTGGTCGAGCAGCCGCTCGGCGTGGGCGGCCGAGCCGTTGGTGAACACGTATTTGCGGCCCGGCAGGATGTTCAGAATGGCGTCGAGCTCGGGATCGCGCGGCACCTTGTCGAGCGGCACGTCGTGCACGAAGTCGAGGAACTCGGCCGGGGCGATGTCGTAGTCGACCAGCACGCCGGGCAGCGTCGCCCCATGCTGCAGCAGCCAGCCGCGCTGCAGCTGGCTGGCCTCTTCCCACGGCAGGCCGGTGACCTTGACGATGAAGGCGCCGATCCGCTCGCGGATCAGGTCCATCAGCTCGGTCTCGGCCGGATAGAGGGTGTCGTCGAGATCGAACAGCCAGTGATCGACGTGACGCAGGTCGGCGCTGGATAGCGTGTCCGGCATCAGCCGGCGCAGATCAGCGTGCCCGCGCCGTGCTCGGTGAACAACTCGACCAGCAGGGCGTGCGGACGCCGGCCGTCGAGGATGACCACCGCCTCGACGCCGCTTTCGACCGCCGCGATGGCCGTCTCCAGCTTGGGGATCATGCCGCCCGAGGCGACGCCGCTGTCGATCAGCGCCTTGGCCTCGGAGACCGTGCACTGACGGATCAGCTGCTTGTTCTCGTCGAGCACGCCGGCCACGTCGGTCAGCAGCAGCATGCGCTTGGCGCGCAGGGCGCCGGCCAGGGCGCCGGCCACGGTGTCGGCGTTGATGTTGTAGGTCTCGCCGTCTTCAGAGACGCCGATCGGGGCGATGACCGGCACATAGTCGGTCTTCTCGTCATAGATCAGGCTCTCGATCAGGCGCGGATCGATCTGGGTCGGCTCACCCACGAAGCCGAGGTCGACCACCTGTTCGATCTGGCTTTCCGGGTCGCGCTTGGTGCGCGTCGCCTTGACCACGGTGATCAGCCGGGCGTCCTTGCCCGACAGGCCCACGCCCCGCACGTCGGCCTCACGGCCGGCCAGGGTGATCCAGTTGGCGATTTCCTTGTTGATGGCGCCGGACAGCACCATCTCGGCCACTTCCATGGTGGCCTCGTCGGTCACGCGCAGACCGTCGACGAAGCTCGACTTCACGCCGGCCTTATCGAGCATGCGGCTGATCTGCGGGCCGCCGCCGTGCACCACGACCGGATGCAGGCCAAGCAGCTTGAGCAGCACGGAATCGGCGGCGAACAACTTCGCCGTCGCCTCCGCGCCCATGGCGTGGCCGCCGTACTTGATGACCACGGTTTCGCGGTCATAGCGCTGGATATACGGCAGCGCCTCGGCCAGGGTCTTGGCGGAGCCCCAGCCGGCTTCTTCGATCTCGTCGTCCGTCATGGCGCCGGACTCCTACGCGAAGGCTTCTACTTCTTGGTGAAGGCGCCGAACTTGGCGTTGAAGCGCGAAACGCGGCCGCCACGGTCCAGAAGCGTCTGGTTGCCGCCGGTCCAGGCCGGGTGCGTCGTCGGATCGATATCCAGCGACAGCGTCGCGCCTTCCTTGCCGTAGGTCGAACGGGTCTGGAAAGTGTCGCCGTTGGGACGCACCACGGTGATGAAGTGGTAGTCGGGATGGGTGTCTTGTTTCATGTCGCGGTCCAACCGACTTAAGGGCGGTGTTGGAGAATAGAACGACCCGCCCAACGAAGGGCGGGCCGGAAGGTCCGCGCCTATACAGAACGGGCGCGATCTTAGCAAGCGTGGGACGGCCAGAGTGGGGACGGTATGAGTCAGACGGATCAAGGCCAGCGACACGACGTGCGCGATCGGCCGGGCGCGGGCGCCGCCGTGGCTCAAGGACTCGAAGACGCCTCCGGACGCCGCGGCAAGAGCCGTAACGTCAAAAGCCTGGGCCGCCTGATCCCCTTCGTCGCCTCGCACAAGGGCGACGCCTTCGGGGCGCTGGTCTTCCTGCTGACCGCCACCGGCTCGATGCTGGGCCTCTCCGGCGCCGTGCGCGTGCTGGTCGACCAGATCACCAAGGCGTCCACCGGCGGCTCGGGCATCACCGCGGCGGCCGTCGATCCGTGGTTCATGCTGCTGGGCGTCGCCGCCCTCTGCCTCGCCGCCTCCTCGGCCCTGCGCTATTTCTTCGTCACCAAGCTGGGCGAGCGCGTCGTCGCCGACCTGCGGATCGCCCTCTACCGCCACATCCTCGGCCTCGACCCGGCCTTCTTCCTGAAGACCCGCACCGGCGAGGTGCTGTCGCGCCTGACCACCGACGTGCAGATCGTCGAGAACCTGCTGTCGACCTCGATCTCGGTGGCGCTGCGCAACCTGCTCGGCCTGATCGGCGCCCTGGTGGTGATGATCGTGGTCAGCCCGCACCTGACGGGCCTGGTCCTGCTGCTGATCCCCTTTGTGCTCGCCCCGATCTTCATCTTCGGCAAGAAGGTGCGGAAGCTCACCGCCATCAGCCAGGACCGCTTCGCCGACGCCGTCGGCCAGGCCGGCGAGACGCTGGACGCCCTGGAGACCGTGCAAGCCTTCGGCCGCGAAGCCTCCGGCGCCGCCCGCTTCGGGACCGCCGTGAACCTGGCCTTCGAGACCTCTCTCAAGCGGATGACCGCTCGCGCGCTGATGACGGCGGCGATCATCGGCCTGGTGTTCGGCGGCGTCGTCGCCGTCTTCTGGCTGGGCGTGCACGCCGGCCTCAACGGTCAGATGAGCTGGGGCGCCCTGATCCAGTTCGCCTTCCTGTCCGTGATGGCGGCCGGCTCGGTCGGCGCCCTCGGCGAGACCTGGGGCGACGTGCAGAAGGCGGCCGGCGCCATGGAGCGCATCGGCGAGCTGCTCGACAGCCGGCCCAACATCGCCGCCCCCGCCAACCCCGTCGCCCTGCCCTCGCCGCCGCGCGGCCAGGTGGCTTTCGCGGGCGTCACCTTCGCCTATCCCGGCCGCCCGGACCTGCCGGCTCTCAACGGCTTCGACCTCGTGGTGCAGCCAGGCGAGACGGTGGCCCTGGTCGGCCCCTCCGGCGCCGGCAAGAGCACGGTCTTCCGCCTGCTGCTTCGCTTCTATGATCCGCAGTCGGGCGCCGTGGCCATCGACGGCGTCGATCTGAAGACCGCCGATCCGGTCGAGGTGCGCTCACGCCTGGCCCTGGTCGCCCAGGAGGCCTCGTTGTTCTCCGGCTCGGCCGCCGACAACATCCGCTTCGGCCGCGAGGACGCCGACAAGGACGCCATCCGCGCCGCCGCCGACGCCGCCCAGGCGACCGGCTTCGTGGAAGCCCTGCCCGAAGGTTTTGACACCGCCGTCGGCGAGCGGGCCAAGACCCTATCCGGGGGCCAGCGCCAACGCCTGGCCATCGCCCGCGCCCTGGTGCGCGACGCCCCGGTGCTGCTGCTCGACGAAGCCACCAGCGCCCTCGACGCCGAGAACGAGCGCCTGGTGCAGATGGCGCTCGACACCGCCATGGAAGGCCGCACCACCCTGGTGATCGCCCACCGCCTGGCCACCGTCCTGCGCGCCGACCGCATCGTGGTCATGGAGGACGGCCGCGTGGCCGAGCAGGGCACCCACCACGAGCTGGTGGCGCGCGGCGGCCTCTACGCCCGCCTCGCCAAGCTGCAGTTCGGCGACGAGGCGGCGTAGGGGTCTTGTCGGTGTTGCGTACCTCGCTGCTGGCGGCGGCCGCCGTCCTCGCCCTGACCTCCGGCGCTTCGGCGCAGGACTTCGTCGACCCCGATCCCACCGGCGTCGCCACCTTCCTGACGGTGCGGATGGCCGATGGCGGGGTCGAGATGCAGCGGGTGTTCAAGTACGACTGCGACACGAGCATGAACGGCTTGTGCATCACCGTGCTGGCCGCGCTTCGCCCCGAACGTATCGTCAGCTCCGGCCCCTGCGACCCCGCGACCTCGGCCGGCTACGCCCGGGCCAACCAGCACTGCATCGTCATCGGCTATGACGACGGCCTGACCGCCGAGGTGGTGCACACCGCCGAGGCCACGGCGGAAGGCTGGACCGGCGACGTGGCCTACGTCGACCTTCGCCGCCCGACCCAGCGCTAGGTCTCCATTTGGGAGGAACCGGCTCCGCCCGCGACGCGTAGTCGTTGCGGCAAGACAGGAGCCCGCCATGCCTGCAGCCCGCCCCCTCGCGGTCGTCCCCCTCGCCATCCTGGCCCTCGCCGCCTGCACTGATCCGCCGGAGCGGCGCGAAAAGCGGCTGGTCGAGGAGGCCGCGCCGAGGATGGACACCACCATCGTCTCGCTGGCGCCGCTGACCGAAGGCGACATCACCGAGCATCCGCTCGCCGGCGAGCTCGGCTGCAGTTTCACCAACGCCCAGGGCGACCTGGTGCTGCTGGCCAAGGGCGACGTCGGCTCGACGGCTCCTGCCCAGGCCCTTGCGAAATCCTCGGTCGCCATCGACCGCCTGACCGCGCCCGGCGGCTATGACGGCATAACCGGCGGGGCGACCTTTACCGGACCCGACAAGACCCTGACCGTCGCCATCAAGGGCCCGGCCATCGGCGGCGGCGAGTCCCCGCCGCGCCCGGCGGCGCTCACCTATGCCCGGCCCAACAACGGCGCGAGCCAGACCTTCGAGGGCCGCTGGACCTGCGGGCCGTAGGCTCAGAACTGGAAGGCGCAGGTGATCCCGGCGGCGACGCCCTGGTTGCCGAACTGCGGCTGCGGAGTGCCGCCCGCCCTCGGCTTGCAGCCGTTGGTCGGCATCCGCTGCAGATAGGGCTCGGCCTCCTCGCGATAGTCGCCGCGCGGATCGAGGTTCAGCGCTCGCGGCACGCCCCGCGCCGTTCCGCGCGCCGCCGCCTCGTCCCAGAAGCCCCGGCAACGCTCCCGCTCCTCGGCGGTCAGAGGCGCGTTCGACAGGCACGCCGCGCGGGCCCTCAGCGCCTGTCGCAGGTCGAGCTGGCCGGGCCCGGCGGAAAAGCCGCCGTCCCAGGCGCCGCGATTGACCCGCCACTCGGGATCGATCCACGAACCGGTCGGTGCATCACCCTCCGTCTCGTCTACGGGCGGCAGGATCGAGGGCAGGGCCGGCAATGGCGCGCGGTTGGATGGGGCGGCGCCCGCGCGGCGGACGAGATTGCGCGGCCGGACGCGGTTCTCGCGCGGCGACAGTTCGAAGGCGACGACGACGGGATCATAGACCTCGACCGGCGCGGGTTCCGGCGTGAAGGCCAGCAAGGCGAGCAGGGCCAGATTGATCCCTGCCGCCAGGGGAACGGCGACCGTCCAGGGTTTCAGGCGTCGTCTTCGCGCCACGGTCCGCCGCTTGCCGCTGCTGTTATAGCCAAGGTGGAGTTCGGATGAGGGCGGAAAGATGACAAGACGTCTTCGTTCAGCAACCTGAATCCGCCATCGCGGTGTGCTACCTGCCGCGCAGGAGGCCAGCGCGTGAGTCTAGTCGTCGATCCCGATCCGCCCGTGGGGCCGCCGCTCGCGCCGCCCGAGGCGGACGGCCTGCCCAAGCCGCAGCGCTACTTCGCCGTCCTGGCCGTGTGGCTGGCCATCGGCATGGCGGTGCTCGACGGGGCCATCGCCAACGTGGCCTTGCCGACCATCGGGCGCGAGCTGGGCGCCGATCCGGCCGCCTCGATCTGGATCATCAACGCCTACCAGCTGGCGATCACCGCCGCCCTGCTGCCGCTGGCCTCGCTCGGCGACAAGATCGGCTATCGGAAAGTCTACCTAGCGGGCCTGACCCTGTTCACGGTCGGCTCTCTCGCCTGCGCCCTCTCTCACACCCTGCCGCTGCTGATCGTCTCGCGCATTATCCAGGGCCTCGGCGCGGCGGGCGTCATGAGCATCAACGCCGCCCTGGTGCGGCACATCTACCCGACCCGCCTGCTTGGTCGCGGCATCGGCCTGAACGCGGTGGTCATCTCCATCGCCAGCGCCGCCGGGCCAACTGTCGCCTCCGCCATCCTGTCCGTCGCCGGCTGGCAGTGGCTGTTCGCCGTCAACGTGCCCATCGGCCTCCTGGCCATCCTCGTGGCTTCCCGCGCCCTGCCGCACATCGAAGGCTCGCGGGCGCCGCTCGACTTCCCCTCGGCCATCCTCAACGCCCTGGCCTTCGGCGGCCTGATCCTCGGCGCCGAGCGGTTCGCCCGCGACGGCCTCTTGCCCGCCCTGCCCGCGCTGGTCATCGGGGCTGTCGCCGCAGCCCTGCTGGTCCGCCGCGCCCTGGGTCAGACGGCGCCAATGGTGCCGATCGACCTGCTGAAGATCCGCATCTTCCGCCTGTCGATCCTCACCTCGATCATCTCGTTCTCGGCCCAGATGCTGGGCCTCGTCGCCCTGCCCTTCTTCTTCCAGGGCCTGATGGGTCGCGACGCGGTCGCCACCGGCCTCCTGATGACCCCCTGGCCCATCGCCGTGGGCATCGCCGCCCCCATCGCCGGGCGACTGTCGGACCGCTATCCAGCGGGACTTCTGGGCGCCATCGGGCTCGGCGCCTTCGCCCTCGGCCTGGCCCTGCTCGCCATGCTGCCGGCCGGGGCCAGCGACCTCGACATCATCTGGCGGATGGCGCTTTGCGGCGTCGGCTTCGGCTTCTTCCAGTCGCCCAACAACCGCACCATCGTCTCGGCGGCCCCACGCAACCGCAGCGGCGGCGCGGGCGGCATGCTCGCCACCGCGCGCCTGCTCGGCCAGACCAGCGGCGCGGTCGGCATGGCGGTGCTGTTCCACGTCGGCCAGCCGAGCCCCACGACGCTGGCGCTTGGCATCGGTGCGGTGATCGCGGCGATGGCGGCCGTCGCCAGCCTGACGCGGCTGCGCGCCTAGCTCAGCCCGCGCTGGCGGATCAGGGCTTCCAGCGCCTGGATGCGCGCCTCTTCCGTCGGGTGGGTCGAGAGCATCTGCGGCGGGCCGCCCGCCGTGCGGTTCTGGGCCATCAGCCGCCAGAGGGCGACAGCCTCGCTCGGCCGGTAGCCGGCGCGGGCCATGTAGTCGACGCCCAGCGCGTCGGCCTCCAACTCATGCCGCCGCGAGAACGGCAGCAGGAACCCGACCTGCGCGCCGGCTCCGCCGAGGCTGGACAGCAGCCGCGCCTTCTCCGTGCCGGTGCCGCCCACCGCCGAGGCCCCGGCGGCGACGATGGCCTGCGAGGCGGCGGTCTGCGAGTAGCGCTCGGCCGCGTGCTGGGCGGTCAGATGGCCGATCTCGTGGCCGATGACGGCGGCCAGCTGGTCGTCGTTCTGCACCAGGGCGAGCAGGCCCGTGTTCACCCCGATCTGGCCGCCGGGCAGCACGAAGGCATTGGCGCTGGCGTCCTCGAAGACCACGTACTGCCAGGGCCGGTCGGCGACACCGGCCGCCTGCACCAGCTTCTGGCCGACCGTGGTGACACGGGCGTTGTAGCTGGTGTTCTGCGAGACCCGGCCCTGGCGCAGGGTTTCGGCCCAGGCCTGGTTGGAGGCCGAGACCAGGGAGTCGTTGCTGACCAGCAGGAACTGCTTGCGCCCAAGGTCCTCATTGTAGGCGCAGGCGGCCACCGAGACGGTGGCGGCCATCGCCGCGATCAGACGCCGCTGCATCATCCCCTCCCCGAGCCTTCGCCTATTTCAGGTCGGACGAGACGCTGGGTTCCGAAAGCAGGGTCTCCATCGCCTTCCAGCGCGCGTCCTGGTCGCCGGCCTTCTCGATGTGGGCCTGCACCATGTCCTTACCGATGCCGTAGTTGATGATGTAGCTGCGGTAGGTGTCGATGAAGCTCAGGCGCTGGGTCGCCGTGGGCTTGGCGCTGGGGCCGTACTTCATCAGCTGGGCGATGGCGGTGTCCTTGTCGATCCGACCGGCCAGATAGGCGTCGGCGATGGTGTTCTGCGCCCCGACCAGGCCGGCGCTGGCCTTGCGCATCTGGTCGTAGGCGTCGGCCGTCTTGGGATCGAGGCCGGCCAAGGGGTAGAGCACCTCTTTCTCGAACTTCAGCTGGTCGTCGCCCGGGAAGGCCAGCTCGATGCCGTAGTTCGCCGAGCCTTCGGAGATCAGCGACTGCGGGCCGTAGAGCGGGTTGACCGCGAACTCGACCCAACCGCGCTTCTTGGTCAGGTTCTCTTCGTTCAGCAGGTTCAGCACGTGGTGGCCGGGGTAGCCCTCGTGGCATCCCAGGTCGACGGCGCGGCCGATGCGCACCGGCAGGTCGGTGTTCACCTGGATCAGGCTGTGACCATTGCCCTTGTACCAGTTGTAGCCGCTCCACGGCTTGTTCTTGACGAACTCGAGGTCGAACTTCTCGTTCGTCGGCAGGGCGATGTGCGCCATCGTGCGCTTGCGGCACTCGGCGATCGCCGCCTTCATCACCGCGTCCAGCTTGTCGGCCGGCACGATGTAGCGCTTGTTGAACGCATCGACGCGGCTCGGCAGATCGCCGGGCCCGGGCGCCAGGGCCTCGATCTTGGCGAGGACGGCGTCATAGCTTTCCAGCGGCTTCAGGTCCGGCCGCACGCCGAACAGCGCCTCGGCCTCGTCCTGGAACGGCATGTTCTTGCCGCCCTTCATCTCCAGCCGGGTGAAGGCCGCCTTGCTCTGGCCGATCAGATAGGCGCGGCGCTTGGCCTCGATAGGCGTCAGGGTCGCCGGGTCGACCTTCTCGGCCGCCGCCATCAGGCGCTGGGCCTCGGCCTTCAGCTGCTCAGCTGTGCGCGGCTTGGTCTTGGCGGTGGCCTGGGCCTCGGGCGGGCCGTAGTAGGCGTCGACGAAGCCAGGGTCGTAGTTATCGACCTCAAGGGCCAGGGCGATGAAGTCGCGGCCGATTGGATCGAGCAGGGCGGCCTGCGACGGCGGCGGCGCGGGCGGCTTGCACGCGGCGAGCGCGAGAACCGAGACGGCCGCGACAGCGGCAAACGTCAGTTGGCGGGGCATCGAAATCCTCCCGAACGGCGCGTCGCGGGCAAGCCTGTGCAGCCAGGCGGCCCCGCGCGCTCGATTATGCTGGGAGTCTTTGTAGCGAGCCGGACGATTTCATCCAGCCCCGACGCACGGTCAGGCGTTGGCGGCCTGGAGGCGCTCCAGGATCAGCGGGTGCAGATCGCGGTTCGAGGCCAGCACCGAGCCGCCGCCGAGCATGTCCTCGCCGCCGTCGGCGTCGGTCACCTTGCCGCCCGCCTCGGTGACCAGCAGCAGGCCCGCCGCCATGTCCCAGGGCTTCAGGCTGCGTTCCCAGAAGGCGTCGAAGCGGCCGGCGGCCACCCAGGCGAGATCCAGCGAGCAGGCGCCGAAACGGCGGATGCCGGAGACCCGCTGGGTCAGCTGGTGCAGTTCCTTGAAGAAGCGGCCGTGCTGGCCGTGACCGGCGAACGGGATGCCGGTGGCGATCACCGACTCTTCCAGGGTGCGACGCGCGGCGACGCGCAGGCGCTTCTCGGCGCCGAGGAAGGCGCCCTTGCCCTTTTCCGCCCAGAACAGGTCGCCCGTCGCCGGGTTGTAGACCACGCCCGCGACGATGGTCCCCTCACGCTCAAGCCCGATGCTGATCGCGAAGTGCGGCATGGCGTGCAGGAAGTTGGTGGTGCCGTCGAGCGGATCGACGATCCAGGTGTGGCTCTTGTCGGTGCCTTCGATGAGGCCGCTTTCCTCGCCCATGAAGCCGTAGCCCGGACGCGCCTTGCTCAGCAGCTCAAGCAGCGTCTTTTCAGCCTTCAGGTCGGCGGCAGAGACGTAGTCGGCGACGCCCTTCTTCGAGACCTGCAGCTCGGCCAGCTCGCCGAAGTCGCGCGCCAGGCCGCGGCCGGCCTTGCGGGCGGCGTCGATCATCACGTTCAGAAGGGCGGAGGGCGTGGTCATGGATAGGCTCGCGAAAGGGCGGCGGACCCTAGTGTCTGAAAGCCATCAGGGAAAGCCCGGTTGTTGGCTTTTCCCGGCGGGGGTGAGGCTCAGCGTTCGGTGAGACCCAGGGCGATCTCGCGGTTCAGCGCCTCGACGGCGGCGGCCGGTCCGCCGGCGTGGCGCCACACCCCGGCGCTGACGGCCAGGAAGTCGGCCCCGGCGGCGGCGAGGCCGCGGGCGTTGTCAATGGTGATGCCGCCGATGGCCACGCAGGGCGTCTCCATCGTCTCCTGCCAGATCGAGAGGATCTCCGGATCGGCGCGGGTCGGGGCGTCCTTGGTGTCGGTGGGGAAGAAGGCTCCGAACGCCACGTAGTCGGCCCCCGCCTCGGCGGCCTCCATCGCCAGGTGCCGGCTGTCGTGGCAGGTGACGCCCACCATGCGGTCGCGGCCCATCAGGCGGCGAGCCTCGGCGTAGGGCGTATCCGACTGGCCGACATGCACGCCGTCGCAGCCGAGGCGGGCGGCGAGATCGGGGCGGTCGTTGAGGATCACCGCCACGTCGCGGGCGTGGCAGATCGGCAGGACGAGATCGACGGCGGCGGCGATCACCGTCTCCGGCATATCCTTCAGCCGCACCTGCAGGGCGGCGACGTCGCCGGCCTCCAGCGCCTGGGCCAGGGCGTGGCCGAAGCCGGCCAGGTCGTCCAGCGCGGGCGGCGTGATCAGATAGAGGCGGCAATCGGCGGGCTTCGTCATCCGCTCCGTCTAGCCGGTTTTCACAGCGGGGGCAGCAGGGCCTTCAGGCCGTAGGCGACGACGACGGTCGCCAGGGCGGAGGCGACGGCGAGACCGACGAACCAGATCAGGCGGCGCGCGAGCAGCGGCTTCGGCGTCTCCCGCCCCGGCGGTCCTTCAATGATAGTGGGCATCGACGTCCACCTTGCCGCGGAACAGCCAGTAGACCCAGGCGGTGTAGCCAAGGATCACCGGCAGCAGAATCGCGACCCCGACCAGCAGGAAAGCCAGGGCGTTGTCGGCGTTGGCCGCGGCCCGGAAGTCGATGTCGTAGGGCACGATCAGCGGGAAGAAGCCCGCCGCCAGGCCCGCGAACCCGGAGAGGAAGACCATCAGGCCGCCGACGAACGGCAGGGCCCAGCGGTCGCGCATCAGTCCGTAGGCGACCAAGGCCAGTCCCGCGAGGCCGAGCAGAGGGATCGGCAGCAGCGGCAGGAGGCGGTCGAAGTCCAGAGCCTGGCCGTCGAACCCCCACCGTGCGGCGACGCGGGGATGGATCCACAGCGTGGCCAGGCTGACGGCGGCCAGGAAGCCGGCCGTGGCCCCGGCGGCGAGGGCGGCCCAGCGGCGGGCGTCACGGTGCAGCTGGTCCTCGGCCTTGATCATCATCCAGCCCGCGCCGAGCAGGGCATAGCCGGCGACGACGCCGCAGGCGACCAGCAGGCTATAGGGGGTCAGCCAGTCGAACGGCCCGCCGGCGAAGGCCTCGCCGCGCACGGTCACGCCCTGGACGAAGCCGCCGAGGATCAGGCCCTGGGCGAAGGCGGCGGCCAGCGATCCGCCGGTGAAGGCCGCCGTCCAGAACGCCTTACCGCGCTTGCGCCCGTGCAGCCGGAATTCGAAGGCGACGCCCCGCAGGATCAGCGCCAGCAGCATCAGGATCACCGGCAGGTAGAAGGCCGGCATCAGAATGCCGTAGGCCACCGGAAAGGCGGCCATCAGCCCGCCGCCGCCCAGGACGAGCCAGGTCTCGTTGCCGTCCCATACCGGAGCGATGGCGCTCATCATCGCGTCCCGCTCGCGCGGGCTGCGGGCGAAGGGAAACAGGATGCCGACCCCAAGATCAAACCCGTCGAGCATCACATAGAGGCAGACGGCGACGCCGAGGACGGCGATCCAGATCAGCGGCAGGTCGAGGCTCACGGCGGCGTCTCCCCGGCTTCCGAAGGCGCGGCGAGGGCCGACCCCGGGGCGCGGTCCTCCGGCTTCGGGGCCTGCTCGGCCTCCTCCGGCCCGCGGTGGAGCAGGCGCAGGATGTAGAGGGCGCCGGCGCTGAACACGATGGCGTAGACGATCAGGAAGGCCAGCAGCGAGGCCGAGACCTGGCCGGCGCCGACCGGCGAGACCGCGTCGCGCGTCCGCAGCACGCCGTAGATCACCCAGGGCTGACGCCCTGCCTCCGCGACCACCCAGCCGGCGATCACCGCCACGAAGCCGGCCGGCGCCATCAAGGTCGCCGCCCACAGATAGAGCCTCGAGCGCTCCGGCCCGCCGCGCCAGACGAGGAACGCGCCCCACAGGCCGAGGCCGATCATCGCCAGGCCGAGCCCCACCATGATGCGGAACCCCCAATAGACCAGCCAGACCACCGGCCAGTCGCTGCGCGGCCAGGCGTCCAGGCCCTGCAGCACGGTCTCGCGCGAAACCCCCTGGGCCAGAGCTCCGGCGCCCGGAATGGCGACTTCGAACTGCGTCTTGCCCGCCTTGCGATCAGGCAGGCCGAACAGGCTGAGCGGTTGGTCGGCCCTGGTCTCCCAATAGGCCTCGATGGCGGCCAGCTTCAGCGGCTGGTGATGGCGCACCACCTCGCCCGAGATGTGGCCGGCGACCAGTTGCAACGGCGCGACCACGGCCAGCATGCCGATGGCCATTCGCAGGGCGATGCGCGATTCCGGCTGGGTCGGCGCCGTCATCAGCCGCCAGGCGCTGGCCCCGCCGACCACCAGGGCCGTGGTCAGGTAGGCGCCGAGCAGCATGTGGGCGAGGCGGCTCGGGAAGGTGGGCGAGAACACCACCTTCCACCAGTCGACGGCGATCAGGCTGCCGTCGGGCAGCACGGCGTGGCCGGTGGGATGCTGCATCCAGCTGTTGGCCGAAAGAATCCAGAAGGCCGAGATGAAGGTGCCGATGGCGACCAGCACCGTGGCGGTGAAGTGCAGGCCGGGCCCCACCTTCTTCCAGCCGAACAGCATGATTCCGAGAAAGCTGGCCTCCAGGAAGAAAGCCGTCAGCACCTCGAACCCGAGCAGCGGGCCGATCACCGGGGCGGCGGCGCGCGAGAACACGCTCCAGTTGGCGCCGAGCTCGTAGCTCATCACCACCCCGGAGACGACGCCCATGCCGAACGACAGGGCGAAGACCTTCAGCCAGAACAGGTAGAGCCGCTGGAACGCCTCGCGGCGGGTGGTCAGCCACAGGCCTTCGAGCACGGCGAGATAGCTCGCCAGCCCGATGGTGAAGGCCGGAAAGATGATGTGGAAGGCGATGGTGAAGGCGAACTGCAGCCTCGCCAGGATCAATGCGTCCACGCGTCACCTCTTAGGGCGCCCAGGAGACGCCGCGCCCTTGGGCGCGTCAAATCCGGAAAACTACTTAGCCGCTGCGACAGGCTGTCAGATGCAAATGAGTTGCAAACCCTTTCGCATGTAGCTATCTGATAGTCGTCCAACTCGGGTCGGAAGAGCGTCTTGTACGTCTGCAATTGCAACGGGCTCCGCGAACGCCAGGTACGTGCTGCGATCGACGCAGGCGCGAGCCGTCCGGCCGAGGTCTTCCGTCATCATCAATGCCAGGCCCAGTGCGCCAAGTGCGTCTGCGACATGCGCGCGATGATCGATGAAAGCCGCGAAGCCCTGCGGTTCGCCGCCGAATAACGCGGCTTCCGCCCGCTATTCAGAGTCAATCTCGCTGAACTTGCGCTAACGCGAGACGTTCGCGAATATTTCTGCGCAACCGCGAAACACTCGCAGACATTGTTGTTGCGGGACCAAGCCTTCGTCGCATAGTCGTCCCGCAGACCGAAAGACACGAGGCCCGGCCATGCAAGGCGACATCAATATTATCCGCATTCTCAACGCGGTGCTCACCAACGAGCTGACCGCGGTGAACCAGTACTTCCTGCATGCGCGGATGTATCAGCACTGGGGTCTGACCAAGCTCGGCAAGATCACCTACGACGAGTCGATCGGCGAGATGAAACACGCCGACAAGCTGATCAAGCGCAACCTGATGATCGACGGCCTGCCCAACCTGCAGGACCTTCACAAGCTGAAGATCGGCGAGACCGTGCCGGAAGGCCTGGCGGCCGACCTGGCGGTGGAAGTCGGCGGTCGCGCCACCCTGATCCCCGGGATCAAGGCCTGCGAGGACGCCCAGGACTACGTCTCGCGCGAGCTGCTGGTCGAGATTCTCTCCGACACCGAGGAGCACATCGACTTCCTCGAAACCCAGCTCGGCCTCGTGGCCCTGCTCGGCGAGCAGAACTACCTGCAGAGCGCCCTGGGCGAACTGGAAGGCGGCGGCGGGCACTGATCCCGCTGATCGCAGAATGAAACCAGGGCGCGGTCGCGAGGCCGCGCCCTTTTTCACGACCGGCGATCTTCCTGGAACCTGCAGCGCAAAGATGGGTTAGGCTTGGGTTGGAGGAGGCCCGCGCCCTATGAACGCCTATACGTCCGCGCGCGACTTCAAGGTCGCTCATCGTCCCGCCGGACCGGTGGCCCATCTGGCGCTCGGCGTCGGCCTCGCGGGCGCCGCCGTCGCCCTGGCGTTCCTGGCTTCACGTGAGCCGAAGCCCGACGTCTTCGACATCGACTACAACGCCGAGCACGCCGAGGCGATCGAGGCCGTCGCGGAGCCGGTGGTGCACGCCCCGCCCCGCCCGGTGATGAACC
>JAFKGN010000031.1 GCA_017307205.1 Caulobacterales bacterium | reverse complement strand
TGGAATCTGGCCCGATGGCCTCGGTCGCGCCGCCGGCGCCGACCTACCGGCCGATCTTGCCCGCCAAGATCACAGACCAGGGTCTGGTCTCGGACGCGCAGCTGGAGACGGTGATCTATGCCGGCGAGGCCCACGCCACCCTGCTGCCCGGCCGCTGGCGGCTCGGTGACGCGCCGCACCAGGTGATCCTGGTGGGAGAGGACACC
The DNA here is from genome assembly GCA_017307205.1 of Caulobacterales bacterium. Lineage (GTDB taxonomy): Bacteria > Pseudomonadota > Alphaproteobacteria > Caulobacterales > Caulobacteraceae > Caulobacter. The sequence goes on along the minus strand of JAFKGN010000031.1, from coordinate 5,594 downwards.
CCGGACGCGGTCAGTTTCCGGCGCGGTTTCTTCCTTGGCGACGGCACCGGCTGCGGCAAGGGCCGCCAGATTGCCGGGGTCATCGCCGACAACCTTTCGCAAGGGCGGACCCGCGCGGTGTGGCTGTCCAAAAACGACGCTCTGTTGGAGGACGCCCGTCGCGACTGGACCGCCATCGGCGGCGAGGCCAGCGACCTGACCCCGCAATCGGCCTGGAAGCAGGCCGACGCCATTCGCCTTGATCGCGGAATCCTGTTCACCACCTACGCCACCTTGCGCCAGCCGGCGCGCGGGGACCGGGCGTCGCGGCTCGATCAGATCGTCGCTTGGCTGGGGGCGGACTTCGACGGCGTCATCGTCTTCGACGAGGCGCACGCCATGGCCAACGCCGCTGGCGGCGCGAAAGGCGCGCGGGGGCCCAAGAAGGCCTCGCAGCAGGGCATGGCTGGCCTGGCCCTGCAGAACCGGCTGCCCGACGCCCGCATCCTCTATGTCTCGGCGACCGGCGCCACGACGCCGGAGAACCTGGCCTATGCCGCGCGGCTGGGCCTGTGGGGCGGCCCGGATGCGCCGTTCCCGGCCCGGGAGGCGTTCATGGACGCTGTCGAGACCGGCGGCGTGGCCGTGATGGAGTTGATCGCCCGGGAGCTGAAGGCGATGGGTCTGTACATCGCTCGCTCGCTGTCGTTCGATGGCGTGGAGTACGACGCCCTGCGTCATCCACTGAGCGCCGACGACACCGGCATCTGGGACGCTTGGGCCGACGCCTACCAGCTGATCCACCACAATCTGCGCGCCGCGCTGGAGGCGGTTGGGGTCACCGAGGACGGCAAGCCCAAGAGCGGCCAGGCGGCGTCGGCCGTGATGTCGGCCTTTGAGGGCTCCAAACTGCGCTTCTTCGGCCATCTGCTGGCCGGCCTGAAGGCGCCGTCCCTCGTGGCTTCGATCCGCAACGACCTGGCGGCCGGTCGCTCGGCCATCGTCCAGGTGGTTTCGACCAACGAGGCGGTCATGGAGCGGCGGCTGGCCGAGATCCCGCCGGAGGAGTGGAACAACCTCGCCGTCGACCTGACGCCAAAGGATCAAGTGCTCGACTATCTGATGGGGGCCTTCCCGATCATGGCGATGGACGCGGTCGAGGACGAGGACGGTAACGTCACCATGGTCCCGGTGATGGTCGATGGCGCGCCTGTCGTCAGCCAGGCGGCTCTGCGACTGCGCGACGAACTGGTGACCCATCTGGCCTGCCTGCCGGCAGTGCCGGGCGTGCTGGACGCCGTGCTCGAGGCGCTGGGTCCTGAGCAGGTCGCTGAGATCACCGGGCGCAGCCGACGGGTGATCCACCGCGACGGCCGCCGCGTGGTCGAGCGGCGCAGCGCCTCGGCCGCCAAGGCCGAGACCGACGCCTTCATGAGCGGCAAGAAGCGCGTGTTGGTGTTCTCCGACGCGGGCGGGACCGGGCGCAGCTATCACGCTGATCTGGGCGTCGCCAACCAGCAGCGCCGGGTCCACTATCTGGTCGAGCCGGGCTGGCGAGCCGATGCGGCGATCCAGGGCCTGGGCCGCTCGCACCGCACCAACCAGGCCGTTGCGCCGCTGTTTCGACCGGTGACCACGGACATCCACGGCGAGAAACGGTTTTTGTCGACCATTGCGCGGCGGCTCGACAGCCTGGGCGCCCTGACCCGGGGCGAGCGCCGGACAGCGGGCAACGGCCTGTTCCGGGCCGAGGACAATCTCGAAAGCCCTTGGGCGCACCGCGCGCTGCTGGCCTTCTACGTCGCGCTGCACTTCGGCAACGTCGAGGCGATGGACCGGGAGACCTTCGAGGCCAAGACCGGCCTGCGCTTGATGGACGGCGACGGCGAGCTGCGGGCGTCTGACGACATGCCGGCGATGAACACTTTCCTCAATCGGTTGCTCGCCCTTCGCATCGCCGATCAGAACAGCCTGTTCTCGGCCTTCGACGAGATCCTGACCAGCATCCTAGAGCGCGCGGCGGCCTCCGGAGCGCTCGACCGGGGGATGGAGGACATCGTCGCCGACGACCTGTCGGTGCTCGACGAAGAGGTCATCCGCACGGATGCGGTGACCGGGGCGGAAACCCGTCTGCTGCGCTTCCAGGTGCGCACGGCCCGCGCGCTGATGAGCGCCGAGACAGCTTTGGCGGAGACCGATCCGGAAGCACGGGTGTTCGCCGTCAATTCGAAGTCCGGCCGCGCGGCCTTGGTCGTTCAGGGCCTGACCACGACCAACGACGACGACCGGCTCGTCCCGGCGGTCCGTCTGATCCGGCCAGAGAAGCGCAGCGTCGCGCCGCTGAAGGCCTATGAGGAATCGGCCTGGGAGGGGACGGACGAGGCCGCCTGGCGCGCGGCCTGGGACGCCGAATTGGCGGCGGCGGACCCGTGGGTCACCCGCGATCTCGTGTTGGTGGCGGGGTTGCTGTTGCCGATCTGGAGCAGTCTGCCTGACAAGCGGACCTCGGTGCGGCGGCTGAAGGCGCCTGACGGGCGCCGTTGGCTTGGCCGTCTTCTGGACCCGGCCCAGGTCACGCCACTGAAGATAGCGCTGGGGCTGACTGACACCGCCAGCGCCGTGGGTGATGGCGAGGCGGCCACCCGGCTGGTCCTTTCGGAGGGAGCCTCCGTGGCCTTGAGCGGCGGGTTGTGGCTGCGCCGGGCCAAGGTGATGGACCGCTGGCGGCTGGAGATCGTCGGCGCGGGGGATCAGCGCACCAGCTTCGTGGCGCTTGGTTGCTTCGTTGAGATCATCGCCTACACGCCGCGCGACTTTGTGCCGACCGATCGACCCGACGTGCTGAGCGAGATCCTCGATCGCTGGCCCGCCCAGACGATCCTGCCGGCCGCGGCCTAGCAGATCTGGGATGAGGGAGCCGCCGGTGATCCGCCGGCGGCTCTTTCCATGCCGGCGGCTTGGCCGGCAAAGGGCTGGAGGAAGGGACGGAGCGGGCAAGCGCTCCGGGATTGGCCCGGGGGGCGAGCCCGAGGTTCCCATGTCCAACCCCCTCAACGACCTGATCAATGACATCATCGCCCGCATCGAGGCTGGCGTGCCGCCGTGGCGCCAGGCCTGGAAGGCCAGCGCCGATCCCAAGGCGCCACTACGCGCGACCGGCGAGCCCTTCAGCGGCAGCAACGCCTGGCTTCTCGCCTTCGCGGGCGCGTTGCGCGGCTATCGCTCGCCCTACTGGTTCACCTTCCGCGAGGCGCTTTCGATCAATGCCCCTGTGGCCAAGGGTGAGAAGGGCTCGCCCGCGATCCTCTACAAGACCCGGGTGGTGGGTGATCCCGCCGATGGAGCCGACGTGGGGCCGGCCGACGACACCGGCGATCCTCGTATCCTGCGCTACTTGAAGACCTATAGCGTGTTCAACGCCGAGCAGCTGACAGACTGTCCGCAGCAATATCTCAACGTCGTCGAACCCGATCCGGCCGCCCGCGCGGCAGCGCGCAACGCCGTGTTGGATGCGATTCCGGCTCGAGTGGAATTTGCCCGCGGGACGCCCTGCTATGTGCCCGCGCTGGATCTGATCCGGCTTCCCCTTCCGGAAGCCTTCGACACGCCCGACGACTTCCTGGCCACCAAGGCGCACGAGCAGCTGCACTGGTCGGGCGCGGCTCATCGGTTGGATCGCACCTTCGGCAAACGCTTCGGCGACGAGGCCTACGCCTTCGAAGAACTGGTCGCCGAGATCGGCGCGGCGGCGCTCGGTCTACGCATCGGGCTCGCACCGCAGCTGCTGGACAGCCATGCGGCCTATCTTGGCCACTGGGCGAAAATCCTGCGGCATCGTCCCTCGGCCCTTCTCGAAGCGTCGGGCCACGCCCAACGGGCCGTCGACTATCTGCTGGCGTTCAGCGCCCAGGCCGCGGTCGCCGACTTGGCCGCCTGAAGCCGGCCTTTCCCATCATCTTGCAAGGAGGCCGCCATGGGCTGGCTGTACATGCGCTCGCTGGAGGGGCACGCGACCCCCAAAGCCTATCTCGATGCGCAATTCACCTACGACCGGGACACCGGCCGCTCTCGCGTGCTGGCCTCAAGTGTGGTCGGACGGCGCACCTACTACGCCGCCGTCGAATGGATCAGCGCCGGAACGGAGGCGCGGGAGGTCTGGGGCCTGGTGTGCTTGGTGCGCCATAACCCGCGCGACCGGGAGGGCCTGGTGTTCGGCTACAAAGACATGTCCGAATCCATGGGCCCGTGCGAGTCCGACTGCCCTGCGCGCATTCTCGACCTGCTGACGGCGACCGACAACACCTACGCCCTGGCTTGGCGCGAGCGGTGCCGGTCGGGTCTGGTCCTTCGGGCTGGGCGCGCCGCCAAGCCGACACCCAAGCCTGGTGATGTCGTGGTGCTGGCCGAGCCGCTGTTGTTTCGAGACGGCCGGACGTTCTCCCGCTTCGAGGTGGTCTCTTTGCCTGGACGCAAGCGCGGCGGTCTCGTCTATCGCAGCGAGTTGGGCGGCCTTTACCGCATCCCCAAGCTCAAGGACCGCGTCTACCTCATCGAGCGGAAGGCGGGGCGCAGTCACGCCTGAGCGCATGGGCGGACGGGTGGTGCGTGGCAATGCCAAACGCTGAAGCCGAGGCGGCAAACGGTTGGTGTCGGCGGTGCTGCGGTCCTGGAGTCCTCTGGCTCTTGAGACCTCGCCACCGTCTGGCGCCGCCCACAAGGGACGCTCCGCTCAAAGCCCTTGTGGGCGTCCCCAGCCGTCGGCGCTGGGCGGTCGTCGAGCCGACGGGCTCAGAACCCCACTCCGACAAGGATCACCCTCATGCCCTCCTCCGCCTTCGCGCCGCTGACCGGCGCGCTCACCCACTTCGAAGCCCAGGCCCTGACCCTGGATGACCCCCGGCCCCATCCTCACGAGGATGCTTTGATCCAGTTGGGTCATGCGGTGCTGACTGAGACCCTCGATGTCTTCGGCGAGACCGCACTCGAGGATTTCCAGGCCATCATCTGCGAGACGCTCATCGGGGCGTTTCACTCGGCCGCCCAACGCATCGAACGGGACGCGGATCGGGCCAGGGACGAGCTCAACCGGCTGAGCCGGGACTTCGACGGCTCCGAGATCGCTGACACCGAGATGCAGGACGCCACCCGAAAAGCCCGCGCCGCCGACGTCGCCTGCCTGGCCTTGGAGTTCGTGCGAGACGCCGCTGCGGCGAGCTACACCACGGCGACCGGCGAGGTGTGGTCTCCTTGGAAGGGACATGTGAAGGCCTCGCGCCTGACTGCCGCCCAGATCGACGCGCGCGACGCCCTGCGGACCGCCAAGGCTCGCAAGCACGCCGCGACTGACCCTGGCGCCACCATCGTCGCGTTCCGCGCCGCGCCGCAAGCCGACACCGAGGACGACGCCCATCGCATCTTCGATGCGCTGAACTGGGCCCAGGCCCAATGGCCGGACATGGCGTTGGCGACGACAGGGGCCAAGGGCGGGGAGAAGCTCGCCATCAAGTGGGCCAAGCAGAAGGCGGTCACCCTGGTGCTCGCCAAGGCCGACTTCGACAAGAACGGCCGCGCCGCCCCCTTCCGGGCCAATGACGAATTGATCGCCCTCGAACCGG
>JAFKGN010000030.1 GCA_017307205.1 Caulobacterales bacterium | reverse complement strand
GCGGCGGGCGTCACCCCCGCCTCGCGCTTCATCAGCCGGTTCTCGACCACGCCGTCGTCGAACACCATCACCGCAAGCGTCTGGTCGACACCAAGGGAGACGAACTCCACGTGCTTGACCCCGCCCTCGCGGACCGGCGCCACAACGATGCCGGCCCCGCCGGCCAGGCCCGAGAGGATGGCGCTGGCCTCGTTCAGGGCTTCGTCGAAGGAGCGGCCCTTGGCGAACAGCCGCGCCTCGATCGAGCGCCGCTCGTCCTCGCCGAGATCGCCGACCTCAAGCAGGCCGTCGACGAACAGGCGAAGGCCCGCGTGGGTCGGCAGGCGGCCGGCGCTGGTGTGCGGGGCGCCCAGCAGGCCGAGCGCCGTCAGGTCCTGCATGGTGTTGCGGATCGAGGCGGGCGACAGGGCGATGCCCGCCCGCGACAGGGTACGCGAGCCCACCGGCTCCCCCGTCTCCAGATACTGCTCGACGATCCGGCGGAAGATGTCGCGCGCCCGGCCGTCCAGCTCGGTCAGCGAGGCGGAGGGCGCGGCGGCGGACAGGGGGCCGCCCAGGGTGATCGGGCTCATGTGAGCAAAGACATCGGGCAGGGGTGACCTTTGGGGCGTTTACAGGATAAGCGGCGTCCCCAACTGCGCAAGCGCGCTCCCTCGAAGGATATTCCGATGCGCCACTCTGGCCGCGCCGCCGACCAACTCCGCGCCGTGACGCTGGAGACCAGCGTCAATCGCTATGCGGAAGGCTCGTGCCTGATCACCGCCGGCAACACCAAGGTGCTGGTCACCGCCACCATCGAGGAAAACGTGCCGCCGTGGCTGCGCAACAAGGGCAAGGGCTGGGTCACGGCCGAGTACGGCATGCTGCCCCGCGCCACCCACACCCGCGGTCGCCGTGAAGCCGCCGCCGGCAAGCAGTCGGGCCGCACCCAGGAAATCCAGCGCCTGATCGGCCGCTCACTGCGCGCCGTCGTGGACCTGGCCGCGCTCGGCGAGCGCCAGATCACCTTGGACTGCGATGTGATCCAGGCCGACGGCGGCACCCGCACCGCCTCGATCACCGGCGCCTGGGTCGCGCTGCGTCTGGCGACCAACGGCCTTCTCGCGTCAGGCGCCTTGAAGACCGATCCGATCCTCGGCCAGGTCGCCGCCATCTCCTGCGGCGTGCATGACAACGTCGCCGTGCTCGACCTCGACTACGAGGAAGACAGCGCCGCCGAGGCCGACAGCAACTTCGTGCTCACCGACGCCGGCGACATCGTCGAAATCCAGGCTACCGGTGAAAAGCGCGGCTTCTCCCGGGCGGAGTTCGAAAGCCTCTTCGCCCTGGCGGACAAGGGCATCGGCGAGCTGTTCGCGATGCAGCGGGCGGCGATTTCGTAGGCCACCGATCCAGGTCCTGGATCAATCGATGCCATAACCGCACTGGACAAGGCGCGGCCGAACTCGACAGGCTCACCGCCTGTCCACTGAGGCCGTGACCATGTCGAACGACCGCATCGCCCGCCTCGACATCTCCCTCGCCTTCCTGCCGCTGAAGGCGCCGGTCAGCGACGCCAAGGTGACCACAGGCCGCCAGAAGCCGCTCACCGAAGTCGCCTTCCTGTTTGTCGAGGTGGAGACCAGCGAAGGTCGCTCCAGCCTCGGCTTCAGCTACTCCAAGCGCGCCGGCGGCCCGGCGCTCTACGCTCACGCCAAGGAGATCGCCGACAATCTGCTCGGCGAGGATCCCAGCGACATCCAGCGCCTGTGGACCAAGCTGGTCTGGGCCGGCGCCTCGGTCGGCCGCAGCGGCGTCGCCACCCAGGCCATCGCCGCCTTCGACAACGCCCTGTGGGACCTGAAGGCCAAGCGCGCCGGCCTGCCGCTGGCCAAGCTGCTGGGCGCCCATCGCGACTCTGTGGCCTGCTACAACACCTCGGGCGGCTTCCTCTCCACCCCGCTGGAGGAGGTGCTCGACAATGTTGAGGCCTCGATCGCCGCCGGCATCGGCGGCATCAAGATCAAGGTCGGCCAGCCCGACGGCCGGGCCGACATGAAGCGGCTGGAGGCGGTTTACAAGCAGATCGACGGCCGTGTCGCCCTGATGGTCGACGCCAACCAGCAATGGGACCGGGCGACCGCCCTGCGCATGGGCCGCTCGATGGAAAGCTTCGGCCTCGTCTGGATCGAGGAGCCGCTCGACGCCTACGACGCCGAGGGCCATGCCGCCCTGGCCGCCGCGCTCGATACGCCCATCGCCTCGGGCGAGATGCTGGCCAGCGTCGCTGAGCATCTGGAGCTGATCCGCCTGAACGCGGTCGACATCATCCAGCCGGACGCCCCGCGCGTCGGCGGCGTCAGCCAGTTCATGCGCCTGCTCACCCTGGCCGACCAGCGCGGCCTCGGCCTCGCGCCGCACTTCGCCATGGAAATCCATCTGCACCTGGCGGCGACCTATCCGCGCGAGCCGTGGGTCGAGCATTTCGACTGGTTGGACCCGCTGTTCAACGAGCGCCAGCGCATCGAAGGCGGCCGCATGCGGCTCTCGGACCGCCCGGGTCTCGGCGTGACGCTGAGCGATCAGGCGCGAGCGTGGACGGTGGCGAGGGAGACCTTCGCTCGCTAGGCCTCGATACCCTCATCGTCTCCGTCGTCCGGGCTGGCGTCGAACACCAGCAAGTCGCCCGGCTGGCAGTTCAGCTCGCGGCACAGCAGGTCGAGCGTGGTGAAGCGGATGGCGCGGGCCTTGCCGGTCTTCAGGATCGACAGGTTGGCCAGGGTCACGCCGACGCGGTCGGAAAGTTCGGTCAGCGACATGCGGCGTTCGAGCAGCACGCGGTCGAGGTGGACGCGGATGGACATCGGCTTACTCCGCCTCAGATCGTCAGTTCGGCTTCGCGTCGAAGGCGCGCGCCCTCGCGGAAGACTTCGGACATCACCAGCACCACCAGCACCGCGAACCAGGCGGTCAGGCTGAAGCCGCGCCCGTCATGGTCCTGGTCGAGGAAGCGCGACGCCGCCTGGAACACGTAGCGCGAGATTTCCAGCCCCCCGAGCAGCAGGCCGATCAGGCGCAGGCGGGTGACGTTGTCGGGGTGGAAGGGATCGCCGGCGGTCAGGGTGACGAACACCTTCCGCAGACGCTGCACGATGGCCAGGATGATCCCCAGGTAAGCCCCGGCGCAGAACAACACCCAGGCCAGCAGCGGCCCCTTGCCGGTCAGGTCGCCGTCCTCGCTGTCGAGATGGATGTGGCCCATGAAGGTCGGGTCGAAGCTGAACAGCAACGCCACCAGAATGCCGATGCCCACGCCGCAGACGCCCACCCAAAGGCAGACATAGACCACGTCGAGGATGATCTTCAGGAAGCTCGAGAGCGAGCCGGGGCCGAGAGCGCGCATGGACCTTCACACCTTGCCGATGGCGAAGGCTTAGAAGCGCAGGGTCGCGGAATCCAGAAGATTATCGTTTTTCGATATTAAGATTTGGCAATCTGCGCGCCGGCCGCACGGGCTTCCCCCGCCAGCACCGCCACCAGCTCTCCCGCCGGCATCGCCCGCGCCAGCGGCGCGCCTTGGCCCGCCCACTGGGCGCCGTAGCCGCCTTCGCCCTTCAGCTTGGCCGCCGCGTTCAGCGCCTTGCCGGCGTCGTAGGCGATTGGGTAGGCGGCGCGGGTGACGCCAGCGTTCGCCTCGCCCCAGGCGGTGAAGCGGTTGGCGAGGCAGCGGGCCGGGCGGCCGGAGATGGCGTCGGTCATCGTGGTGTGCAGGGCGGCGTCGCCGGCCAGGGCGGCGCGGTAGGCGGCGTCGGCGGCGCTCTCCGGGCAGGCGATGAAGGCGGTGCCGAGTTGGGCGGCGACGGCGCCGAGGTCCAGGGCGGCGGCGATCCCGGCCCCATCCATGATCCCACCCGCCGCGATCACCGGCAGGCCGGAGCGCTGCACCAGCAGGCGGGTAAGGGCGACGGTCCCCAGCCGGTCGTCGGGCGCGGCCGGGTCGAACACGCCGCGATGACCGCCGGCCTCCCAGCCTTGGGCGACCACGGCGTCGATCCCCGCCGCGCGGGCTGCCTCGGCCTCTGCGAGACTGGTGGCGGTCGAGAGGAGAACGCAGCCATTGCTCTTCAGCGCCGCGATCCTGTCGGCGTCGGGCAGGCCGAAGTGGAAGCTGACCACGGCCGGCGCCAACTCCAGCAACACCGTCAGCATGGCGTCGTCCTCGACGAAGCTGCGGTAGATCTCGCGCAGCGCCGTCGGCGGCGTCGCGCCATAGCGCTCGAACTCAGGCGCCAGGGCGGCGAGCCAAGCCGCCTCCCGCGCCGAGTCAGCCTTGGCCGGCGCATGGGTGAACAGGTTCACATTGAAGGCTCGGTCGGTCCGCGCCCTCAGGTCGCTGATCATTTTTTGGGCGCCGGCGGCATCGACGGCCCCGACTGCGATTGACCCGAGGGCGCCGGCGGCGCACACGGCCGCCGCGAGTTCCGGCGTGGAAGTTCCCGCCATGGGGGCTTGCACGATGGGCAGGGCGACGCCCAATTTCGCCAGCAAAGACATAGACGGAGTCTCCTCGTGGCCCTGCGCCTGCAACCCGGCGAACGTATCATCGCCGCCACCCATAATCCCGGCAAGGCGAAGGAACTGGCGGCGTTGCTGGAGGGGCAGTTCACCGTGATCACCGCCGCCGAGGCCGGGGTGCCCGAGCCAGAGGAAACCGAGACCACCTTCACCGGCAACGCCCTCTTGAAGGCCCGCCACGCCGCGCGGGTCGGCGGCGGCGTCGCCCTGGCGGACGACTCCGGCTTCTGCGTCGACGCGCTGGACGGCGCCCCGGGCGTCTACTCCGCCCGTTGGGCCGGCCCGTCCAAGGACTTCACCGAGGCGATGCAGAAGGTCGAGGATCGCTGGGTCGAGACCGGCTCGGAAGATCTCGCCGCCTGGTTCGTCTGCGCCCTGGCCGTCGCCTGGCCGGATGGCACGGCGGTGGTCGTCGAAGGCCACATCGACGGCGTCCTGGCCTTGCCGCCGCGCGGCGACCGTGGCTTCGGCTACGGTCCGAGGTGCATTCCCGCCGGCTCGGACCTGACCTTCGGCGAGATGGACCCCGCCGAGAAGGACGCCATCAGCCACCGCACCCGCGCCTTCGCGGCGCTTAAGGCGGCGCTTATTGACTGAGCTTCTCCCGCTCGCTGTCTACGTCCACTGGCCGTACTGCGCGCGCATCTGCCCCTATTGCGACTTCGCCGTGGTGCGCGATCGCGGCCGCACGGATGAGCAGGCGCGGCTGGCGGAGGCCATCGTCGCTGACCTCGAAATCCAGCGAGGGCTGACCGGTCCGCGCCGCCTGACCTCGATCTTCTTCGGCGGCGGCACCCCATCGCTGATGAGCCCGGCCCAGGTCGCCGCCGTGATCGACGCCGCCAAGCGCCTGTGGTCGCCGGCCGACGATCTGGAGATCGGCCTCGAAGCCAATCCCACTGACGCCGAAGCCGGCCGCTTCGCCGCCTTCGCCGCCGCCGGGGTCGAGCGCCTGTCGCTCGGCGTCCAGGCGCTGGATGACGCTGTCCTCAAGACCCTCGGGCGCAACCACGGCGCCGATGAGGCGCGCCGAGCCGCCGTCCTGGCCGCTGCGATCTTCCCGCGTCTGTCCATCGACCTGATCTACGCCCGCCCCGGCCAGACGGTTGAAGCCTGGAAGGCCGAGCTTGCCGAAGCCATCGCCTGGGGCGCCGGCCATATCTCGCCGTATCAGCTGACCATCGAGGCCGGCACGCCGTTCGACCGCGCGGTCGGGCGGGGCACGCTTAAACCGCCGGGGGAGGACCTGGCCGGAGATCTGTTCGACGCCACCCAGGCGGTGATCGAGGCTGCCGGCTTCGACGCCTACGAGGTCTCCAACCATGCGCGCTATGCCGCCTTCCGCTCGCGCCACAACCTCGCCTAC
>JAFKGN010000029.1 GCA_017307205.1 Caulobacterales bacterium | reverse complement strand
GCGCAGCATCACCCGCGCGGCCTTTCGGCTGCCCGGGCTTCAGCGGTCATGCGCCGCCGACAATCAGGCTTTGGGAGGTCTGGGAGAAGGCTCGCCGAGGCCTTCCAGAAGGTCGATCTCGATCGTCCGGCACATGGCCGTCATCGGCACGTCGTGGACGGTGTTGGCGAACGGGTCGACCAAGTCGTCGCCGATGCGAAGCATGGCGAAGAACATCAGCCCCGCCACGGTCGAGCCGACCGGCGTCGCCCAGCCCAAGCTCTCGACCAGACCGATCGGCAGCAGGATGCAGAACAGCCGGGTGAAGAACTCAGGGAAGCTGCGATACTGCGCCGGCAGCGGCGTGTTCTTGATCCGCTCCATGCCGCCTTGCGCGTTGGCGATGTCGATCAGCACCCGCTCCAGCTGGGCCTGCTGAATGCTGTCTATCCGCTTGCGGCGCGCGGTCTCTGCGATCAGCAGGGCGATGCCGTCGAGCAGGCCGTTGGCGACGTTCTGCCGGCGCAGGGCGGGATCGGCGTCGGCCGGTTCCAACAGCCGCCGAACGTCCGGCGCAGGGTCACCGCGGCGTAGCTGCTCGCGCAAGGCGTGGGCATAGGCGATCTGGTGCAGCACGATCCTGCGGCGCAGGCTGATCATCTCCTCGTCCGGCTCGGACATGAAGGCGTCAGTGGCCCGCGCCAGGCTTCGTGAAGCGTTGATCAGGGCGCCCCAAAGCACCCGGCCCTCCCACCAACGCTGGTAGGCCGAGTTCACCCGGAAGCCGATGAACAGCGCTAGGCCCGTACCAAACAAGGTGACCGGCAACGACGGCGCCGCGATGGGTCCGGTCAGGTAGAAGGCGGTGACCGCCACGTCCCAGACGAACAACGCCAGCAGCACGCGCCAAACGTCGACGAAGGTACGCCGAAAGCGCGGTGTCCCACGCAGGATCATGAGCGTCTCCATCGGGCGCGGGCCCTCAGAACGCCGCGACGCGACCCACGGTTCAATCGCCCGCGCCGGCATCGAGGCCCGCCCATTGTCGCAGGCCCAGCACGCCCACGACCAGGGCGGTCTTCAAGGTGGCGCCGTGCAGTTCGGGGCCGACATGCTGCAAGCCTTGCACGATAAGCGCGCCGAGGATGAGGGCCCCCGCATAGAGCGGCAGCATCTCGATATCCTTCCAGGTCAGCCGATCGTCCTGTCGGCGCGAAACGTTGGTGATCACGACGTTCTCCTCGCTATCTGCGTCGAAATGCGCCCGAAAGCGCCCTTCGCAGTCGCGAAATAGGATTGGGATCACCCCCAGCGCCGTCAACGGCGAACAGTCGCGATAAACTCAGTCTTTCACCTGAGTAAATAATATCGTTTGCAGTAGAAAGTGCCGCTTCATCAAAATTGACTGCAATTTATACAGACAAGTTTTGTAATACAACATTCACTGAAAACGTCTTGTTGCATCGCAGCAGCGACCTACCTTCCGCCCATGCCGGATAAGTTCAACGAGTTGTCGTCCTTTGTTCAGGTCGTCGCCGAGGGGAGCCTCTCCTCCGCCGCGAAGACCATGGGCGTTTCGCTTCCAGCGGTCAGCCGGCGGCTGAGCCAATTGGAGACGCGCCTGGGCGTCACTCTGCTGCACCGCACGACCCGCAGCCTGTCGCTGACTGAACGTGGCCGCGCGCTCTACGAACGCGCCTCGCACCTCCTGGCGGAGATCGAAACGGCCGAGGAAGAGGTCGCGGGCGGCGCGGAAGCCTTGGTGGGCCTCTTGCGCGTCACCGCCACCATGGAGTTTGGGCGTCGCCGCCTGGCGCCGCTGCTGCAGGAATTTCGCCAGATGCATCCGGGCCTGCGGATCCATCTCGACACCACCAACCAGGACGCCAATGTCATCGACGGCGGCTACGACCTCGCCATCCGGTTCGGCGACCTGGCGGATTCACGCCTGCTCGTGCGCCGCCTTGCGCCCAACCGCCGCGTGATCTGCGCCGCGCCGGAGTACCTGCGCCAGAGGGGTCAGCCTCGCAATCTGGCCGACCTCTCCAACCACGACTGCATAGTGGTCGGCTCCGCGGGCGAGACGCGCTGGCGTCTGGGCGACGGTCAGACGCTGCCGCTGCAACGCCCCCTGACCACCAACGACGCTGAGCTGGCGCACGCCTGGGCCCTGGCCGGCGCCGGGCTGGCCATCAAGTCGCTGTGGGATGTGGAGGAGGACCTCGCCGAAGAGCGCCTACGCCTCGTGCTGCCGCAGGTCGCCCTGCCCGACACTTCGGTCAACGCCGTCTATCCGAGAAGCCGCGACGGCGCGGCCAAGGTCCAGGCGTGCATCGCCTTTCTCACCGAGCGCCTGCGCAGCGCCGTCCCGGCGTAGCCGCCCGGCTAGATCAGATTGGCTTCAGCGCCCTCGTCCGGCTCGCGCGTCAGGATCTGGTAGGCGACGGCGGACGGCGAGAACAGCACCGCATACTGGATCGCGGTCAGGGCGGCGCTGAACAGGGTGTAGATCAGAGTCGGGATCGTGAGATAGGCGGCCCACGAGCTGAGGTCAGGGTGGAAGATCGAGCCCACGTCGCTGAAGCTGTAGCCGAGAGCCAGCCCGATCACGCCGCCGATGCCTGTGATCACCACCATCGCGAGGATCCAGACCACCATGTACATCACGAAGGCCAGCACATAGCCGCCGAGCAGTCGCCAGAAGCTGCCATGGGAGAGGCGCCAGGCCGCGAACACGCGGAGGCGCCCGGACGCGAAGGTCAGGGGCGGCGCTAGCGACAGGCGGATCACCACGAAGACGACCAGACCGAGCACCCAGATGCCGGCGCCGGCGAGAACGCCGATGGCCGTGCCGGCCGGCCCCATGGCCCGCAGCACACTATGCACAATCGTCGCGACGATGCCGCCGGCCAGGACGATGACGAAGACCGACACCACCAGAATGGCCACCAGGATCAGGAACAGGCCCATCTGCCGCAGTTCGTCGCGGCCGAAGCGCAGATAGCCGAAGCGGCTCTCTTGAGGCCGCAGGATCGCCCGGAAGACGGCCGACATCATTACGGACTGCACCAACAGCCCGAAGGCCAGCAACACGAGATAAGCCGGACCGCCCTTGGTCATCGCGGCGAAGGCCGCACTGGAATCGGTGTCCCCGTTTTCGGCCAGCTCCATCACCTCGCGCAGCCCGGTGGCGAGCAGTAGCCCGAGGGTGACCAGGCTGACGACGAACAGCAGCGCCGTCCAGGCAAGCACCGCTCGCGGCTTCTCGCGCGTCAGGCGGAAGCCCTCGAAGGCGATGTCAGACGGGGAAATCACGGACATGCGTTCAGTTTCCAGCGGCGCTAGCGGGCCGCAGTCGTTGATAGACGCCGGCCAGGGCCCCGGTCCACACGGGGGCGGCGTAGAAGGCGAAAGCCGCGCCGAGCGCCGCCGAGGCGAGCCAGTGCGGGGCGCCGGGCGCCCGCCCGAGGGCGGTGGCGGCTGCGCTGGCCAACAGCATGGGCGCGCCGAGAATGGCGGTGATCACCAGTAGGCCGAAGGCCGCGCCGCGCGTCACAGGAAAGACCGCCAGGGCCTGCAGCTTGTCCTCGGCGACCGACGCCGC
Source organism: Caulobacterales bacterium (assembly GCA_017307205.1). Classification (GTDB taxonomy): domain Bacteria; phylum Pseudomonadota; class Alphaproteobacteria; order Caulobacterales; family Caulobacteraceae; genus Caulobacter. Next base: position 5,251 of record JAFKGN010000029.1, on the reverse strand, counting down.
CGGGGCGACCGAGAGGCGCAGGGCCAGCCAGATCAGTCCGGCCAGCGACAGCAGCGGCGGCAAGGCCACGAAGAACCCCAAGGGGCCGCTGAACGCCGCCCGCCAGTCGGCTTCCGAGCCGGCGTTGAACCCGGTCGGATTGACCGCCATCACCAGTCCCAGCGCTATGGCTCCGATGGCGATGAAAGCCAGCACCGAGGCGAACAGCAGCACGATCGCGACGAGGGCGGAGGCGCCGAGCACCCGAGCCTCCGGCAAGCCGAACTGGAGGCCGAGCGGCCCCAGCGGCCGTCCGAACGCCCGCCGATACAGAGCGCCGTAGGCCAGGCTGGCGGTGGCGACATGAACGGTTGTGGCGACCGGCGCGGTGAGGGGCGAGCCGCCGTAGCGGGCGGCGATGGCGGCGGCCAAGGCGTAGAGCGTCAATGCGCCCCAGGTAGCGCGAATCTCAGCCGGCCAGTCGCGCAGCGCTGCCCGGACAATCTCCAACGCCTCGTCGACGCCGATGACCGGCTGGTCGGAACTGTGGGCGACGCTGGCGTTCATAGTTCGAGCGAAAGGCTCCTTGGCCGGCGGAGCGATTCGCATCCGTCCGAAATAACTCTAGCGACGCCAAGCCGGCGCCGCGACGCTTTTCAAACCGTCGCCACCAGACCGGGCTCCTCGGCCGGCGCGGGCTTCAGCATGAGGTAGACCCTGGCGAAGGGCGCGATGCACAGGGCCATGGCCGGGCCGCTGAGCAGGTAGCCCACCGCCATCACGCCCCAGATGCTGGGCGACGCGTAAAGTTTCGCCAACTGCAGCATCATCTCGCCCGAGGCTGCAGGGTCCTGCATGGACTGCAGCATGGCCGCCCCAACGCCAGCGAAGGCGACCGCGATCACCACGCATTCGACGACGACGATTACGACGGTGAGCAGGAGCACCAGCCAGAAGATCGACCACCCCGCTCCCCGGGTGAAGGCCCAGGACTCGAACAGGCGAAAGCGCCTTTCGTCGAAGCTGATGATCGGCGCCATGCTGAACCGCAGCCACAAGTAGGCCATGGCGATCTCAAAGGCGAAGATCCCCAGCACGAGAACCCAATGCACGCCGCTGAATGCATCACCAACGCCACCTGCGGCAGCCGCCAGAAAGGCGATCGGCAGGATGATGACCAGGCTGCCGATGAACAGAAGCAAGGCGGAGGCTATGTAGGCGAGGATGATCCCGACCACCGCGCTCAGAGCCATCCAGCCTTCCGCGCTCGAGACGCGCAGGTAGAAATAGCGACGGTCGGACGGGGCGATCACGGCCCGCAGCACCGCTCCCCCCACGACCGTGTAGCCGACGATCATGATCAGATAGGCCAGGGGCATGATGGCGAACATCCGCCCCATCGCCAGCATCATGGCCTCGCCCGACTCGTCGTCCATGGCGACGCTCATGGAGGCGAACACCGGCGCCAGCTGCTGGACCATGAAGATCGCCGGTAGGCCCATCAGCACGAACAGCGCCGCGCTCCACACCAGCACCGCCTTCGGCTCGCGCCCGATCAGGCGAAAGCCCTCAGCGGCGGCTTCGAACACCCGCACCCGCGCCATGACGCCCTCCCAAGCGATCTGACAGCCCAACTCAACGCTAACACGACAAGGTTCTGCGAACAGCAGCGCTTTCGTCCCCCGCCCGCGCGGCCTAAAGGGACGCCATGACGATGAAACCCATTCATGTGATCGGCGGCGGCCTGGCCGGCTCGGAAGCCGCCTGGCAGATCGCCCAGGCTGGCGTGCCCGTGGTGCTGCACGAGATGCGCCCCGTTCGGAAGACCGACGCCCACCAGACCGACGGCCTCGCCGAACTGGTCTGCTCCAACTCCTTCCGCTCCGACGACTGGGAGCACAACGCCGTCGGCCTGCTGCACGCCGAGATGCGCGCCTGCGACTCGATCATCATGGCCTGCGGCGACGCCCACCAGGTGCCGGCCGGCGGCGCCCTGGCCGTCGACCGCGACGGCTTCAGCGCCGCGGTCACCGCCAAGCTTGAAGCCCACCCGCTCGTCACGATTGAGCGCGAGGAAATCGCCGGACTGCCGCCCGCCGAGTGGGACAGCGTGATCGTCGCGACCGGCCCCCTCACCTCTCCGGCCCTGGCCGAGGCGATCCTCGACCTGACCGGCGAAGGCCAGCTGTCTTTCTTCGACGCTATCGCTCCGATCATCCATGTCGAGAGCGTCGACATGTCGAAGGCCTGGAAGCAGTCGCGCTACGACAAGGAAGGCCCCGGCGGCGAAGCGGCCGCCTACATCAACTGCCCGATGGACAAGGAGCAGTACGAGGCCTTCATCGACGCCCTGCTCGAAGGCCCGAAGTCCGAGTTCAAGGAGTGGGAGAATGTCCCCTACTTCGACGGCTGCCTGCCCATCGAGGTGATGGCCGAACGCGGCCGCGAAACTCTGCGCCACGGCCCGATGAAGCCGGTCGGCCTGACCAATGCCCACAACCCGACCGTCAAAGCCTACGCCATCGTCCAACTGCGCCAGGACAACGCGCTGGGCACCCTGTGGAACATGGTCGGCTTCCAGACCAAGCTGAAGTACGGCGCCCAGAGCGACATCTTCCGCATGATCCCGGGGCTGGAGAACGCCCAGTTCGCCCGCCTCGGCGGCCTGCACCGCAACACCTTCCTCAACAGCCCGCGCCTGCTCGACGGTCAGCTGCGCCTGAAGGCCGATGCCCGCCTGCGTTTCGCCGGCCAGGTGACCGGCGTCGAGGGCTATGTCGAGAGCGCCGCCATCGGCCTGATGACCGGCCGCCTGGCCGCCGCCGAACGGCTCGGCCGCGAGCTGACCCCGCCGCCGCCGACCACCGCGCTCGGCGCCCTGGTCGCCCACATCACCGGCGGCCACCTGGAAGGCGGCGGCTCGTTTCAGCCGATGAACATCAACTACGGCCTGCTGCCGCCCATGGACACGCCGAAGAAGACCGAGGCCGGCGACAAGATCCCGCTCAAGGAACGCGGCCGGGCGAAGAAGCGGCTGATGAGCATCAGGGCGATGGACGATCTGCGCGGATGGCTCGGGGCGGAAGCGCGGGCCGCGGCGGAGTAGTTCAGACCCGCCCGGTCGCTGACGCCCAGGTCAGTCGCAGCCGCTTGGCCAGATCACTGCCCGGCGCCTGGGCCACCAGCGGCAGCACCGCCGGAAAGGCTGCGACACTCAGGCCCTTCACCGCCCGCCGCGCCTCGACTCGCGCGGCCCGCGCCGCATCCACCGCCCCGGCGACCTGCGGATAGCGCCCCAGACCCCAGGCCCGACCGGCCAGCATCGTCGCGGCCTCCGGCGCAGCAGGATCGAGAATCAGCGCCGCCGCCCGCATCGCCCCGCCGCCGACGCCGTCGGCCCAGGCGATCGCCTGCTCGACGGTGCTCGGCCCGCCGTCCACCTCGATCAGCCGTGCGTCGATCATCGCCTCCAACGGCGCGCGCGGCAGGCTTCGACGTCGAATCGCATCGGCGATGGCGACAGCCGTGGGATGCTTGCGCACCGGACGGCCGTCGAACGCCTCGTCCAGGGCCTCGCGCCACCAGGTGAGGCGAATCTCCCCGACCAACGGATTGGAGGCCACGCGCGGGGCGCGGCCGAGTTCGTGGTCATAGGCGTAGAGCGCGATCAGGTCGGCGCGGGCCTGTTGGTCGGCGACGAACCGGCTGGCCAGCCAACGGTCGGGATCGAGTCGGCGGACCTGGCTTTCTAGGTCCGAATCCGCCGCCTCTTCGGTCACTCAGCCGAACAGGGTCTGTTGCATGGTCATGGCCGTAAGCATCGGCAACGACAGCAAGAGGTTGGTGCGCGAGGCAAGCATGGCGATCTTGGCGGCCTTGGCCTTCACTTCCGGGGTCGCCTCAACAATGCCGAGCGCACGCTTCTGGTTCGGCCAGATGATTCCCCAGACGTTGAGGAACATGATCAGCGCCAGATACACCCCCGTGCCCATCAGGGCATAGGTCTGAACACCGCCTCCGGCCAAGCCGAAGCTCAGCACGTTCGCCGCATAGTCGTGGCCGCGGATCGCCAGGATGCCGATGCCGGCCAGCACAGTGACAAGGGCCGCCCAGCGGAACCAGAACAGCGCCTCGGGCGCGATGTACTTCGAGACCGCCGGCTTCAGCTCAGCCGGGATGTCCGGCATTTTCCGGATCTGGACGAAGTTGAAGTAGTAGAGCAGCCCGATCCACAGGATGCCGGCGGCCACGTGGATCCAGCGGAACACCGCCTGCGCGAAACTGCCGTCGAAGCCGCCCGGGCTGTGCATGCCGTAGGCGATGATGAACAGCAGCGCCAGGATGGCGCTGAGCACGATGGTATTGCGGAAGTTGGAAAGCAGACCAGCCACGACGATGCCCCCATCGTTGGTTCAGGATGCGCAAGCTATGGCCGGTTTTCGCAGGCGCGCCAAGGCGACGCTTAACGCGGCTCAGACCGCGATCAGCGCGGCCGCCAATCGACGCCCCTCGGCGGCGAGCACGTTGTACGTGCGGGCGGCCGCCTCGCTGGCCATGAACTCCAGGCCAAAGCCCCGGGCGCGGATCGCTTCGCGCACTGCCTTGGGCGGCAAGGCCTGAGTCGCGCCGGTGCCCAGAAGCACGAACTCCACCACTCCGGCCGGGGCGTCGAACACCGTCTTGAAGTCGTCGGGCGTCAGGTCTTCCAGGCGCGTGGCCGACCAGTCGGCAGGCTGGTCGTCGATGATCAGCAGGCTGCCCGGGCGCCAGACGCCCGAGACGCGGAAGCCGCCGCCGCCATAGGCGTCGATCGACGGCGGCTGGCGGGGAACGGCGGCCATCGGATTACGGGCGCGCGGCCATCGGCTTGATCGGCGTCGCGTCCTCGTCGTTCCGCTTCACGCCCCACAGCAGGATGATCGGCAGGGCGACGTAGATCGACGAGTAGGTGCCGACGAAGATGCCGAACACCATGGTGAAGACCAGCGGGAACAGCACCGGGCCGCCGAGGAAGATCGCCCCGGCCAGGGCGAGGATGGCGGTGGTGCCGGTGATCAGGGTCCGCGACAGACGCTCGTTTTCCGACAGGTTGATGATGTCGCGCAGCGGCAGCGACTTCCACTTGCGAAGGTTCTCGCGCAGTCGGTCGAAGGTGATCACCTTCTCGTTCATCGAATAGCCGATGACGGTCAGAAGGGCCGCGATCGAGGTCATCGAGAACTCGATCTGCAGCACCGACAGGATGCCCAGCGTCAGGATGATGTCGTGGAAC
>JAFKGN010000028.1 GCA_017307205.1 Caulobacterales bacterium | reverse complement strand
GAGATCGACAAGGCCTCGGGCGCCTTAATGGTCGACCGTTTCCTGCACACGGCCATGTTCTATCCGGCCAACTACGGCTTCATCCCGCACACCCTGGCCGACGACGGCGACCCCGCCGACATCATGGTGGTGGGTCCGACCCCGGTGGTGCCCGGCGCGATCATCCGCTGCCGTCCGATCGGCGCCCTGATGATGGTCGACGAGGCGGGCTCGGACGAGAAGATCCTGGCGGTGCCGGTCGACAAGCTGCACCCCTTCTACACGGGCGTGTCCAGCTGGCGGGACCTGCCGACCATCCTGACCGAGCAGATCGCTCACTTCTTCAAGCACTACAAAGACCTGGAGAAGGGCAAGACCACCAAGATCAGCGGCTGGGCCGACCCCGAGGAAACCGCGGAGATCATCCGTACCTCGATCCGTCGGTTCGACGAGAGCTACTAAGATCCGGAAGGGCGGCGCGAGCCGCCCTTTTTCTTTGGCTTCGCAGTGCTTTAGGATTCTTAAGGCCTTGGTCCCAAGCTGAGGGGCATCGTCGCCGCCGCCAGGTTTCTGATGAGCCCTGACCCGCTATCGCCGATCGCTCCGATCTCGTCTGCGACGGCGGCCCTGCCTGCCCAACCGCTGCCGGAGGACCGCCCGGTCGCCGCCCAGCAGCAGGCGGCCGCTGGCCAGATCCCGGCTTCCGGCCCGACCCCTGACGTTGAGGCGCCAGCCAGCGCCGTCACCACAACCCCGACCGTCCAGCCCGCCCCCGATCCGATCGCCCAGGCGGTGATCGACGGCCGGGCGAGCGCCGCGGCCCGCCAGGCCAGCCTCGCGCCGCTGTTCGCCGACCTCGGCGAGGCCGCCGCCGTGCGGACACCGGTGACGGCCGGGCTGCCCGACGATGTCCGCGCGGCGGTGAACCGGGTGCTGTCGCAAAGACTGCCGACCGACAACGGCGTCACCGCCCAGGCCCTGCGCGACGCCGTGGCCCGCTCGGGCCTGTTCCTGGAGGCCAACCTCGCCGCCGGCCAGGCCGACATCGACCCGGCCAACGACCTGAAGGCCGCCCTGCTCAGCCTGCGCCAGACCCTGGCCGCGGCCCAGCAAGCCCTGCTCGGCGGCGAGACGGCGACGACGCTCCAGCCGCAGGCGGCCGTGGCCGCGCCGGCGACGCCCAACACGCCTGCCGCCGGCCCTACCCCGCAGCAGACGGCGGTGGAGACCTCCGCTCAAACGACGGCCCCAGCGGTCCGAGCCGAGGCCACGCCTGCGCCGCCGACCAGTTCGACGCCACCGATTGCGCCTCACGCCGCCAGCTCGCCCTTGACGGTCAGCCAGCCCAGTCTGCTGCTCGCCGCCCAGACGGCGACAATGCCGGAGACAGCCGACGCCCTGCTCGACCCGGCGGTCCAGACCGCGCAGCGCGCCCAGCAGCAGGCCCAGGTCCAGACGCAGATCGAGGCGCTACGGCAGACCGCGACGGCCGCGACGGCGGCGGCGACTGAGCTGGAACGCGCCGCCGCTCCGACGCCAAGCCAGGCGGCTGCGCTTGCGACCGAAGATGTCGCCCCGACGCCCGCGCAGACCGCCCTGCAGAACGCCCAGGCCCTGGCGCAGCAGGCCACGGCCCAGGCGGCCCAGCTGGCCGCCAGCACCGTCAACGCCCAGCGCACCATCAGCCAGTCGAGCCTTCTGCTGGCCGCACAGGCCGCCGCCATCCGGACCGAGGACGACGAGCCGGCGCCCCCGCCCCTCCGCCCTGCCCTGAACCGCGAAATCCCGCCGCCCGTCGAGGGCGTGACCGCGATCAACCCGCCGCCGCCGGTGCGGGGCTCGACCCTGGCCGGGCAGCCGCCGGCGCCCTCGACCCTGCCTACCCAGTCCGGCGAGGCGGCGATCCGCCATCTGGCCGAGCAGGTGGATCAGGCCCTGGCCCGGCAGACCGTGCACCAGCTCGCCTCTGTGCCGGGCGGGGCGACGGCCGAGGGGCCGGAAGCCGCCTTCTGGATGTTCGAGATTCCGATCGCGACGCCGCAGGGCACGATGATCGCCCAGTTCGAGATCGACCGGGACGGCCGCAACGCCGGGGCCGAGGGCGGCGCCTCAACATGGCGGGCCCGCTTCTCGCTCAACTTCGAGCCGCTGGGTCCGGTGCATGTGCAGCTCAGCCAGATCGGGCCGCGCACAGCGGTCAGTCTCTGGGCCGAGCGGGAGGGCAGCCTCGATCTGCTGCACGCCCAGAGCGCCGACCTCGCCCGCGACCTCGGCGGCGAGGTGAGGGTCCAGGGCGGCGCGCCGCAGCGGCCCGCGCCTTCGCGCGGTCAGTTCGTGGACCGCCTGACATGAGCGAGAAGCCCACCCCCGCGCCGGCCCTCGCCGTCGCCCTCAAGTATGACGCGCCCAGCGCCCCCAGGGTGGTGGCGGTCGGTCGCGGCGAGGTTGGCGAAAAGATCATTGAGCGAGCGCGCGAGCATGACGTGCCGCTGGAGACCAACGCGCCCCTGGCCGAGGCCCTGTCGACCATCGAGCTCGACACCGAGATTCCCGAGGCGCTCTACAAGGCGGTGGCGACCGTCATCGCCTTCGTGCTGAAGGTCTCGCAGGACGCGGCGCCCCCGCCGCCGCAACACCGCTGAGGCGTCAGACGCGCTCGAAGTCGAGGAAGACCGGGGCGATGTCGCCGAGTTTCTTTTCCTCGTAGCGGGTGGTCACGTGATCGGCGGGCGGGATGCGCCAGTCGTCCGCGCGATCGGCGGTCCAGCGGAAATCCGGCGTGGCGGTCACCCGCTCCAGCGTCCAATCGACATAGTCGGCCCAGTCGCTGGCGAAGCGGAAGCGGCCGCCCGGTTTCAGGACGCGAGCGAAGGCGGCCAGGGTTTCGGGCTGGACGATGCGGCGCTTGTGGTGCCGCGCCTTCTGCCAGGGATCGGGAAACATCAGGAAGATGCGCGACAGCGAGGCGTCCGGCAGGGCGTCGATGATCGGGCGGGCGTCGTCCTGGCGCAGACGCACATTGGACAGGCCCGCCGCCTCGATATGGCCGAGCGCGCTGGCCACGCCGTTGATGAAGGGCTCGGCGCCGAGCACCAGCACGTCGGGGCGCTTGGCGGCCTGGGCGGCCAGGTGTTCGCCGCCGCCGAAGCCGATCTCCAGCCAGACCTCGGTCGCGCCGGGCATCAGGGCCTGCGGATCGAGGGGGCCGTCCGGAATGGTGAGCTGCGGCAGCAGGCCGTCCATGCGGGCGGCGGCGTTGGGCTTGAGCACGCGGCTCTTGATGCGCCCGAACGAGCGCAGAGGGCCGTGCGGCTGCTGCACCGCTAGATCCGGTTGAGGATCAGGCAGCCGTTGGTGCCGCCGAAGCCGAAGCCGTTGGACATCACCGTCTCGACCTGGCGGTCGGCGCGGGCGCGCAGGATCGGCATGCCGTCGAACTCGGGATCGAGGTTGTCGATATGGGCGCTCTCGGCCAGGAAGCCCGCCTGCATCATCAGCAGGCAGTAGATCGCCTCCTGGGCCCCGGCCGCGCCGAGGCTGTGACCGGTGAGGGACTTGGTCGAGGAGATGGCCGGAACCTTGTCGCCGAAGACGTTGCGCACCGCGCCCATCTCCTTGGCGTCGCCGACCGGCGTCGAGGTGCCGTGCGGGTTCAGATAGTCGATGGTGCGGTTTCCGGCGCTCTGCAGGGCCAGGCGCATGCAGCGCTCGGCGCCCTCGCCCGAGGGGGCGACCATGTCGAAGCCGTCGGAATTGGCGGCGTAGCCGACGATCTCGGCCAGGATCTTGGCGCCCCGCGCCTTGGCGTGCTCGAGCTCCTCGACGACGACGACGCCGGCGCCGCCGGCCGGCACGAAGCCGTCACGGTCGACGTCATAGGCGCGCGAGGCCACGGCCGGGCGGTCGTTGTAGTGGGTCGACATGGCGCCCATGGCGTCGAACAGGTTCGACAGGGTCCAGTCCAGCTCTTCGGTGCCGCCGGCGAAGATCACGTCCTGCTTGCCGAGCTGAATCTGCTCGTAGGCGCTGCCGATGCTGTGGGTCGATGTGGCGCAAGCCGAGGAGATCGAGAAGTTCAGGCCGCGGATCTTGAACCAGGTGGCGAGCGCCGCCGAGGGGCCGCTGCTCATCGCCTTGGGCACCGCGAACGGGCCGACGCGCTTGGGGCCCTTCTCGCGGGTGATATCGGCCGCGGTGACGATGGCGCTGGTCGAGGGGCCGCCGGCGCCGACGATCAGGCCGGTGCGCTCGTTGGAGACTTCGGCCTCGGTCAGGCCGGAGTCGGCGATGGCCTGCTCCATGGCGATGTGCGCATAGCCGGTGCCGGGCGCCAGGAAGCGGGCGGCGCGGCGGTCGACCAGGCTCTCCCACTCCAGCAGCTGGCCGTCCTTGTGGGGCGGGGCGTGCACCTGGCAGCGGAAGCCCATCTTCTCGTAGTCGGCGGCGAAGACGACGCCCGACCGCGCATCGCGCAGGGATGCGGTGACTTCATCAGCGCCCGTGCCGATCGACGACACGATGCCCAGGCCCGAGATAACGACGCGGCGCATGGATACTCCTTCTTCCTCTCGGCGAACGGCTGAGCCTAGACGCCCGAGGCGCTAGGCGAGTTCGCCGCCGAACAGGCCGACCCGAAGGTCCTTGGCCTCGTAGATGACCTTGCCGTCCGCTTCCAGGACGCCGTCGGCGACGCCCATCACCAGCTTACGGATGATCACCCGCTTCAAAGTGATCTTGTAGACCAGCTTCTTGACGTCTGGAGTCACCTGACCGGTGAATTTCACTTCGCCGACGCCGAGGGCCCGGCCGCGCCCCGGGGCGCCCGACCAGCCCAGGAAGAAGCCGACCAGCTGCCACATGGCGTCCAGGCCCAGGCAACCGGGCATCACCGGATCGTTGATGAAGTGGCAGGCGAAGAACCAGAGGTCGGGATTGATGTCGAGTTCGGCCTCGACATAGCCCTTCCCGGCGGCGCCGCCGTCATTGTTGATCTCGACGATGCGGTCGAACATCAGCATCGGGGGGGCCGGCAGCTGGGCGTTGCCCGGTCCGAACAGTTCGCCGCGGGCGCAGGCCAGCAGCTCTTCGTAGGCGAAGCTCGATTTCATGCGGCGCCAACTAGCACGGTGTGCGCTGCGGCCTCAATGCGGTTTGGGGCGCGAGGGCGCGCCGATCACCGGCACTGCTGGGCGGGAGCCGCCCCCCAGACGTCGCCGGCGGGCGTCCAACCCGAGGCGCCCTGCACCTTCAGCTTGCACCAGCCCTTCTCGCAGCGATCGACCGCCGCGATGGACTGCGGCCGCAGATAGGCCTGGACGTGGGACTGCGCCTCGGGCCGCGCGCGCAGCGGCAGCGGGCCGCCGCTGACCCGCATGGCGGTGCGGGCGCCGTCGATGCCGCGCTTGTGCACCCAGGCCGCCTGGCCCTGCGGATCGCACACGCGCCGCCAGTCGGCCGTCTCGGCGATGACCTGCAGCGGCAGGTCCTTGGCGCGATAGACCCACAGCAGGCGATAGTCCTCGCCCGGGCCCGAGCGGGCGTTCACCTTGCCGAACTTCAGCGAGACGTAGCGCGGCACCGGCAGGCCTGACGGCGTGACCTTGGGGACCGCCGCGGCGGGACCGGCCAGCACGGCCAGCAGCATCGCCGTCGCCCCTCCGATCGCTCTCATCCGGCCCTCGCCCATCACTCGCTCTTGCCCTGCCTCAGCGCAGCCCTTTGACCTCGGGCGCGCCCGCCCTTACAGACCCGAGGCATGCCAGCCCGCAAGCCCAAAGTCATCGTCACCCGCCGCCTGCCGGATTCGATCGAAATCCGGATGCGCGAACTGTTCGACGTCGAGCTGAACCTCAACGACAAACCCTTGACGCAGGATGAACTGAAGGCCGCCGTGGCGCGGGCCGACGTTCTGGCCCCCACCATCACCGATCGCATCGACGCCGAGGTCATCGCCGCGGCCGGTCCGAAGCTCAAGTTGATCGCCAACTACGGCGCCGGGCTCAACCACCTCGACGTAGCCGCCGCCAACGCCAAGGGCATCACCGTCACCAATACGCCGGGCGTGCTGACCGAGGATACCGCCGACCT
>JAFKGN010000027.1:7317-13570 GCA_017307205.1 Caulobacterales bacterium | reverse complement strand
TGGTCGCGCGGCGGCGCCGGACGATCGGCGCGGCGGGCGCGCTGGGCGGCGCCGGCGCGGGGGCCATCGGCGGGGTGATCTATGGCTTCGCGGCGGCCGCCTCGTCGGACGTGGGCGCGGCCTCGACCTTCCTGGTGCTGGTGCTGCTGACGACGGTGGTCGGGCTGGTGGGCGGCGCGGGGGTGAGCTTCGGCATGGCCTTCGTCGGCTATACCGAGACCCGGCCCTCGACAGCGGTGGCCGTGATGGCCGGCCTCGGCGGGCTGGCGGTGGGCGGGCTATTCAAGCTGCTGGGCGGCGACGCGTTCGAACTGCTGTTCGGCCAGGACCCGCAGGGCGTGACCGGCCCGGTCGAGGGCGGGGTGCTGGGCCTGTGCATCGGCCTCGGCGCCGTGCTCGCGGGGATCCGCAGCTGGGAGCCGCCGCTGCGGCTGAGCATGACCGTCGCGGCGCTGACCGGCGCGCTCGGCGGCGTGCTGGTGACCCTGATGGGCGGCCGGTTGATGGGCGGCAGCCTGCAGCGCCTGGCCGACAGCTTCCCCGGCTCGCACCTGCGGCTCGACGCCTTTGGCCACCTGCTGGGCGAACCGACCTTCGGCCCCCTGAGCCTGATGGTCAGCAGCGGGCTGGAGGGCGCGCTGTTCGGATCTTGCGTGGTGGGGGCTATGATCGTGGGGCGGCGGATTTAGCCCTCTCGCCTGCTCAGCCCTCGATGCCGCCTTCGGCCGCCGGCGCCGGCCGTCCCTTGCCGCCAAGCGCCTTGGCCAGCTTGCGACCGAGCGCGTTCCCCGGCAGTTCGACCAGACGGTACATCGCCCAACTGATCGGGATCGAAATCAGGATGGCGGCCATCTGCACGGCCAGGGCCATCGGCTTGCTGAGATCCGGCGCGAGGCGTAGCGCCGCGTAGCCCAGCGCGACCATCGACAACACATGGGTGAGGTAGAGCGAATAGGAGATGTTGCCGAGCCAGCGGGAGACCGGATTGGCGAGAACCCAGTTCACCACCTTGGCGTCGACGCCGGTCCGCTGCGCCCCGAGGTAGGTGATGAACACGGTCCAGATGACCAGCGGCAGGGCCTGGGAAGAATACATCACCAGCACGGCGCTGACGGCCGCGGCCCAGCCGACGCCGTCGAACCGAAGGCCGTGCAGCCGATCCAACAGCAGGCGCGATCCGATACCGACCGCGAACATGCCGCTGGCGCCGGCGATGATCGAGTGGGTTTCGAAGACGCCGAGCGCACCGCGTTCGAACAGCTTGAAGGCCACCAGCGCCGCCGCGGCGACCACCGCCAGCGCCCAGGGACGGCGCACCGACCAGAGGATCAGCGGCGCCAGGAGGTAGAACTGCCACTCGAGCGAGATGCTCCAGCCTGGAGCGATGAAGGTGCGATCTGCCGCCGGCAGCAGGTTCTGAGGAATCGCCCCGTGCAGCAGCGTCAGGTGGGCGGCGACATGGGGCAGGAGGTTGTCGCGAACCTCGACCAGGCGCGTCCAACGGTTGCGCGTCATGTCGAGGGTGTAAGGCTCGGCGCGCCAGGGCACGTTCGCGGTGTATTCGAACAGCCAGCCGGCCAAGAAGTAGCCGATGACGCAGGTGACCAGGAATGCCGGCATCAACCGCAAGAAGCGCCGGGCGATGTAGGCGGGATAGGGCTCCTGCTTGGTCATCAGCAGGTTGGTGATGACAAAGCCGCTGAGCATGATGAACACCGACACTGCGGCGTCACCGTTCATGAGAATGCGGAGGGGCGCGTTCGTCGGGGTGAAGCCCGCGAACTGAAGGGCATGCCCGACAGCGACCCACAGCGCCATGTAGGCGCGCAGGCCCTCGGCTTCGGGGAAGTGATTACGCTTCATCACAAACACACACACGCTCAGCGCCCAGCCGGCCGATAACACGGCCGCTCACCGACTGAAATCGATGATCAGAGCCTTCAAAATCTTGTCTTGGAAGCATCACCGGGGCGCCTAGAACGCGTACACCAACGACAGCCGCGTCAGCGTATCCAGCTGCTCGCGTGGCGGCGGCGGGGCTGACTCGTAGCGGACGTTGAACGAGCCGCGCCAGGAGAGGTGGCCGATCAGCTTGGTGGTGATCGCGGTGGCGGACTCCACCGTGTTGCTCTGGCTGTCGAGGTAGGCCGAGGCGATGTTGGTCAGCACGCTGTCGGACGACAGCTTCCATTCGTAGCGGGCGCCGAGGCGGGCGCCGACGCTGGTCTCCCGGCCCCCGGGCACCACCACGCCAAACTCATTGGCCGCGCCGTCGGCGTAGTGGGTCTGACGGGCGGCGACGCCGACATCCACGTCGAGGGTCATCGGACCGCCCTGCAGGAGGCGGTAGCCGACGCCGAGCGACTCGCTGAAGCGGCGGTCGAGCCCGGCGAAGGGGTCACGCTCCCACCCCACCAGCACGTTGGAGTAGGTCCGCTCGGTGAATTTGAAATCGCCCTGGTAGCCGGCGCTGTAGCGCTCGGTGGTCTGCACGCCGCCGGCGGTCTTGGAGTCGACCAGGGCGGTCAGGCGGTGACGGCGGGTAACCGTCTCCTTGTTGAGGTTCAGGCCGACAGTGATCCCGCTCTCGTCGGTGTTGCCGGTGGCGAGAGACCCGCCCGCCTCGCCCTGCCCGGTCCAGCCCTGGCGCAGGGTGTAGCTGGACAGCGTGGCGACGCGAACTTTCTCGGCATCGTCGCGAATGAAGGCGACGAGGGCGTCAATCTCCGCGCGGGCGTCGGGATTGGTCTTGCGGGCGATCTCGGCGACGACATTGAGCTTGGCCGGGTCGTCGCCCGCCGCCTCGATCATGTCGCGCACCGGCGGCGGAATGGGCGCGGCGAGGGCGTGACCCGCCGTCAGGGCGAGGGCTGGGAGAGAGAACGCAAGGAGCGCTCCGAGCGATCGTGCCATGGGCGATCTCCGGGGGGCGGTCTGACAAGGGGCGAGCGCCGGTTACAGCAGGGCGCGCCCTGAACTCCAAGCTTGGCTGGGCGAGAATATGGCGCGGGCGCCGCGATCTGCCCGACCCGCGCTCAACGAACGCTAGTCTTGCCACCGCAAAGGCGGCGCCGCCTGGCGAAGATCGTCGAGGGCGAGACGCATGGTCTCCATGAAGGCCTGACGCTCGCCGGACCAGCGGAAGGCGGGGCCGACGCCGATACTGCAGTTGAGCGGCACCGGGGCGACCCGGCCCTTGGGCAGCACGCGCCCGGCGCCGGCGATCCACACCGGCACAACCGGCGCTTCGGGGAAGGCTTCCGCCAACCGCGCGACGCCGCTCTTCAACGGACCGAGCTCATTCGAGGCGTCGCCTCGGGTGCCCTCGGGGAAGACGACGACGATGTCGCCCTGCTCCAGGGCCGCCTTGGCGGGGCCAAGCACGTCGGCGCGGCGGTCCACCTTGTTACGTTCGACCGGCACGATGCCGATGATGTTGCGCGAGAACCAGCCGATCGCCGGGTTGGCCAGGAAATAGTCGGCCGCCGCCGCGGGGCGGACGTGGCGCAGGGTGCGAGCCGGAAAGATCGTCAGCAGCAGGAAGGTGTCGACGTGGCTGTTGTGGTTGGCGACCACGATCGCGGGCCCCTGGGTCGGCAGGTGTTCGCGGCCGCAAAGATCGGCGCTCGTCAGGATGCGCGCCAACGGCTTGGCGACGAGGATCAGCAGCAGGAGACGCAGGAACTGCATGGCGGATCAGTAGGTCGACAGGGCGAAATAGGCCATGACGTGGAAGTACAGCGGGGCGGTGAACACCAGGCTGTCCGCGCGGTCGAGCACGCCGCCGTGGCCAGGGATGAAGGAGGAGGTGTCCTTCACCCCGATGTCGCGCTTCACCGCCGACATGGTGACATCGCCCGCGAAGCCGGCCAGCGGCAAGGTCAGGGCCATGATGTACAGGCCGACGCCACGCAGCGGCGTAAGCTGTGGCGCGACCAGGACGATAAGGATCGCCGTAAGTATCCAGCCGCCCAGAAACCCCTCCCAGGTCTTGTTAGGACTGACCTTGGGCATGATCTTTCGCCGACCGAACAGTTTGCCGGTGACGTACTGCAGAACGTCGTTGGCCTCGGTGGCCAGCAGCAGCATGAAGACCAGCCCGGCCGCCCCGGCCTGCGGCGCCTCTGCGGCGGGCACGCGCATCAGCAGCGCGATGAAACCAAGATTGTAGACGCAGGTCACCAGCCCCCAATGGAAGAGGGAGGCGCGCGGCAGATAGCTCTTGGTCTGGCCCAGGCACGCCATGGCGAACGGCATGACGATGAACACATAGACCGGGATAAACAGCACGTAGAACATGTACTGGCCGACCACGACGAAGCCGTAGCTGGCCAGGATCACCAGGTAGGACGCCAGGATCAGCGGCCGGTCTTCCCGCGAAACCGGGGCCAGCGAGAGGAACTCCTTCAGCGCCAGGAAGGAGATCAGGGTGAACAGCGCCGTCGTGGTCGCCCACCCGCCCAGCAGGGCGCCGGCGATGAGGGCCGCCATCACCCACCAGGAGGCCATGCGCTCCTGCAGATTGCGATAGTCACGGCCGGGCTTGAGCCTGGGCAACAGGACGGCGGCGAGCGCGCCGAGGGTAAGGGCCGCCAGAACGCCCGCGAGGCCCCAGAGCAGAGGCGCGGGTTGGCTCGCAAAGGCCGCGATGATCGCCTGCATCCTTCCCCCTTGGACCGGCGTCGGCGCCGCCGTAGCATCTTGAACATGAATCCGGGCCTGGGCGCGAGCCTCGCCGAATCCCGCGCGGTGCATATCGCCTTCGCCTTCCTGGCGATGGGCGGCTGGGCCGCGTTCGCCAATCGCGGCCACGGCCTGGGCGGAGCGGCGATAGCGGGCTTGGTGCAGGGCGCGCTTTCCGCCCTGATCACCCTGGTGCTGCAGGCGGCGCTGACCCGCATGTTCGGCCGGCTGAACGGCCTGAAGGCGCTCGTGATCCCGCCGACCGTGACCTGCATCGTGGTGCTGCTGGTGCTGCTGACAGCCCATCGCCTGGCCGGCACGCGCGAGGTGCTGGCGACGATCGCCCTGCCCTACGCCGTCTCCAGCCTCTACGCCTGGATCTTCACCGCGCGCCTGCATCGGCGCGCCCTTGCGAGCGAGACCCCGTCGTGACCGACACGCCTGAAAACCGCCGCCCGCTGAAGTCGCGAAACACCGCCCTCGCCCGCCGCGTCGCCGCGGCCCTGGCGCGCGCCGGCGTCTCGCCCGACGCGGTCTCCGCCGGATCGATCCTGTTCGGCCTGGCGGGGGCCGGCGCATTCGTGGCGGCCGGCGTCTGCGACGGACCTTGCCGCGCCCTCGCGCTCATCGCCGGCGCGGTCTGCGTCCAACTGCGACTGGCCTGTAACCTGATGGATGGGATGGTGGCCGTGGAGCACGGCCGCGGCGGCCCCCACGGGCCGCTGTGGAACGAGATTCCCGACCGTATCGCCGACGTGCTGTTTCTGATCGGGGCCGGCTATGGCGCCATGCTGGCGGGCGTCGGCTGGGCGGACGATGCGGGATGGATGGCGGCGGCCCTCGCCATCCTCACCGCCTATGTGCGCGAGATCGGCCGCGCGCTCGGCCAGCCGGCGGATTTCGCGGGCCCCATGGCCAAGCCCCACCGGATGGCTCTGCTGACCGGGGCGGCGGTGGTCGCCTGCTTCGAACCGCTGTGGGGCGGCGATGGTCAGGTCATGGCGTTCGCCTGCGCGATCATCGCCGTGGGCGCGGCGTTCACCGCCCTGCGGCGGACCCTTCACATCGCGGCCCGCCTGAGCGGGGCGTGACGATCAGGGGCCCAGGATCGCCCGCGCCTGGGCCTCGTCGGACTTGATGGCGTCGATCAGGGCCGGGAGGCCGTCGAACTTGGCTTCGGGACGGAGGAAGGCGACGAGTTCGGTCTCGATCACCTGGCCGTAGAGGTCCTCGTCGAAGTCGAAGAGGAAGACCTCCAGGCGGGCGTCGACGAGGCCGGTGGTCGGGTTGCAGCCGATGTTGGCGACGCCGGGCAGGACGCGGCCGTCAGGCAGTTTCGTGCGGGTGGCGTAGACCCCGAGGCGGGGAGCCACATAGTCCTCCAGCGCCACGTTGGCCGTGGGATAGCCCAGGGTGCGGCCGAGCTGGCGGCCGCGGCGAACGACGCCCTCGATGGCGAAGGGGCGACCCAGCACCTCGGCGGCGCCGGCCGGATCACCATCGCGCAGGAAGTCGCGCACCTCGCTGGAGGAGACCTTCTCGCCGTGCGGCCCCAGCAGGGCCGGGGCGG
>JAFKGN010000027.1:0-7309 GCA_017307205.1 Caulobacterales bacterium | reverse complement strand
GCAGGGCCGGGGCGGTGGAGACGCCGAAGCCGAGGCGGGCGCCGTACTCGGCCATGGCTTCCGGGCTGCCGGTGCGCCCCTTGCCGAAAGAGATGTCGAAGCCGACGGCGACGTGGCGGACGCCGAGCCCCTTGGCCAGAACCTCGGTGGCGAAGCCCTCGTCGGTGAGGTTGGCCATCTCGAAATCGAAGGGCAGCAGGTAGAGGCGCTCGACGCCGAGGGCGGCCAGGGCGCGGGCCTGCTGGTCGAGGCTCATCAGCCGGAACGGCGGGTCAGTGGGCCGGAAGATGCGGCGGGGGTGCGGATCGAAGGTGACGACGCCGAGCGGCGCGCCCAGGCGTTTGGCGGCCTCGGCGGCGAGGCCGATCACCGTCTGGTGGCCGAGATGCACGCCGTCGAAGTTGCCGAGCGCCACGGCGGCGCCCTTGTCGGCCTCATCCAGGCCGCGCCAATCGCAGTAGATCTTCAAGTGGGTGTTCCGCGACGCGGCACCATCACCGTCGCCTCGCCATCGACGGCGAGCTTGCGGCCGATCTTGCAGGTGGTGGCCAGGGTGGCGTGGGCCTTCTTTTCATCGAGGGCGATGACCTCGATGCGCACGGTGACGTCCGCCCCGATCCGCACCGGGCGCAGGAAGCGCAGGTTCTGGCTGAGGTAGACCGAGCCCTTGCCCGGTAGGCGGCTGGCCATCAGGGCCGAGATGTAGGCGCCCGAGAGCATGCCGTGGGCGATGCGCTCCTTGAACACGGTGGTGGCCGCGAACGCCTCGTCGACGTGGATCGGGTTGTAGTCGCCGCTGACCTTGGCGAAGAGGTCGATGTCGGTCGCCTCGACGTGGCGCACGGTCTCGGCGGCCCAGCCGATCTGCAGATCCTCGAAAGCCAGCTCGCCGGTCTGTTCGCCCCAGGCGAGGTCGGCGCTGGCCCAGCGGGCGTGGACGCCGTGCTCGGCAAGCGCCTTACCGAGCGACTCGTCGGTGAGCTTGCCGTCGACTAGGGCCGAGGCGGCGTGGATGCCCTTGGCGATGAACAGCACGTCGAGCGCCTGGTTGTTGGCGCCCAGCACATCGGTGCCGAGACCATCGCCGATGCAGAGCACGCGCGAGCGCTTCACCGCGCCGCCGCGCAGGGCCTCGGCCTCCGCCACGGCCAGATCGTAGATGGCCGCATAGGGCTTGCCCGCCATGATCACCTCGCCGCCGAGGTCGGTGTAGAGGTCGGCCAGGGCGCCGGCGCAGTAGATCAGGGTGTCGCCCTTCTGAACCACGCGGTCGGGGTTGGCGCAGATCATCGGCAGCTTGCGGTCGGCGGCGGCCTGCAGGCGCTCGCGATAGTGCTCCGGCGTCTCGACATCGTCGTTCTCAAGACCGGAGACCGCGAGGAACGAGGCCTTGTCGGCGTCGACGAAGTCGAGGCCGAGATCGGCGAACAGCGGATCGTCGCGCTGCGGGCCCATGCGGTGGGCCGGGCCGGGCGAGCGCTCGGCCAGGAGGGCGCGGGTGGCGTCGCCGGAGGTGACAAAGGCGCTCCACGCCTCGCGCGGCACGCCCAGGCCGTCGAGCTGGGCGACGACGTCGGCCGACGGGCGCGGCGAGTTGGAGATCAACACCACAGGGCCGCGGCGCTGGCGGAACTTGATCAGCGCCTCGCAGGCGGCGGGGAAACTTTCGCGCCCGTTGTGGATCACGCCCCAGACGTCGCACAGCAGCACGTCGTAGCGGTCGGCGATGTCGGAGAGGCCGGCGATCAGGGCGGGCGGCGCGGGGGCCGCTTCGGGCGTGTCGGTCATGGCGCGGGGCTAAACCCGCGGGCGCTGAGGGTCAACGCCTCGCTGCATCGCGGCATTACTGAGCGGGCGAGCGCGGCGCGCCTGATAGCGAATGATTTGGGCGATTCAAGGGCCAAAAGCGTGGCCGTTGCCAAACTGTCACATCTGCCCTGGAGCGAGCATTCGCTGCATTGCAGCAGAGCAGAAACGCTCCTACCTCCCGTTCTCCCGCCGAGTTGGGCGGGCAAGTTTAGAAGGCTTTAGTCCCATGAAACTCTCGATGCTCGTCGGCGCCGCTGCCGTCTCCGTCGCCGCCCTGGCCGCCCTGCCGGCCGCCGCGCAGACCTCGTTCTACGGCAACGTCGGCTACACCGCGATCGACGCGGAAGACGTGACCCTCGGCGCCCTGACCGGCCGAGTCGGCGCCCAATTCCACCCGAACTTCGCCGTCGAAGGCGAAGCCGGCTTCGGCGTGAAGGACGACAGCGCCAACGTGGGCGGCGTCAACATCAAGGGCGAACTGAAGCACAGCGTCGCCGTCTACGGCGTCGGCATCCTGCCGATCAACGACAAGTTCGACCTGCTGGCCCGCGTCGGCTACGGCACCTCGAAGCTGGAAGCCTCGGCCCTCGGCACGAGCGTGTCGGACAGCCAGGAGTCGTGGAACTACGGCGTCGGCGCCCAGTACTCGTTCGACGGCGCCAACGGCGTCCGCGTCGACTACACCCGCTACGACTTCAACGGCGACTACGACAAGGCCGACACCTGGGCCGTGTCCTACGTCCGCAAGTTCTAAGACCGGTTTTAGTACCCCGCGCCCCTCGGGGCGCGGTTAGTAAGCGTAGAGTAGCGTAAGCGTACGGAAACGCCTCCCGGGAGACCGGGGGGCGTTTCTGCGTTTTGGGACGACACCGGGGGTCCCTCCCCCTTGATGGGGGAGGGGCAGGGGTGGGGGTGAATGCTGAGCAAGCCAAATCACATAGCTAGCCAGGCGCGCTCGGATGTTCGAAAATTCCGCCATGTCCGCACCGGAGAAGCCGCTACACGCCCCCGGCGCCGTACGCCGCGCACGCCGTCTGCGTACCGACATGACTGTAAGTGAGCGCACCCTCTGGCGAGAACTGCGTAAGCTCGAGCTGCACATCCGGCGGCAAGCCCCATCGGCCGCTACATCGCCGACTTCGCGCAACATGAGGCCCGCCTTGTCATCGAAGTCGACGGCGCGGGGCACGATCTCGACGAAGCCCAGCTTTACGACGCTGAGCGTGACGCTTGGCTGGAGGCGCAAGGCTATCGGGTCATTCGCGTTCGCGATGGCGATGCGTTGACCAAGCCGGAAGAGGTCGCGGCGCGGATCGCTCTGGAGATTCAGAACCGCCTTGGCGAAGTCCTTGAGACGGAAGCGCCGTAGTCACCCCCATCCCTGCCGTTGGCTGCGCCTCCGCTTCGCGGTCCCCCATCAAGGGGGAAGGGTTCCTTCAAACCTACCCCCGGCCCCCAACCGCCCGGCGGCGCATGGCGTCGCGCATGAACGCAGCCGGCGGGTCGGCTTCGGCGAGGACGGCGTCGCGGATGGCGCGGGGTTCGCCGAACAGGTGGCCCTGGCCGTAGGCGATGTCGAGTTCGAGGATGTCGACCACCTGCCGTTCGCTCTCCACCTTCTCGGCGATCACCTCGATGCCGTAGCGGCGGGTGAGGTTGGCGAAATCGGGAGCCTGGAGGTCGGGCAGGGAGCGGATGACCAGACGGCCGTTCAGCTCCTCCAGCTGGTCGAGCAGCATGGCGGCGCCGACCTTGACGAACTTCACGTCGGCGCGGGCCAGGTCCTGGAAGTCGAGGTCGAGGTCGTGGACCTTGTCGATCGAGAAGCGGAAGCCGAGGTCGGCGAGGCGGGCCATGTGGCGAGCCTCGACCGAGCCACGCTGGTCGAAGGCGCTCTGGCCCAGTTCGAAGATCAGGGCGCCGGCCATGTCCTTGTTGGCCTGCAGGAATTCGAGGAACTGCGGGAAGAACACCTCGTCGCCGAGGCTGGCCAGCGAGATGTTGCAGAAGATGCCGATCTTGCGGTCCTGCTTGGCCAGGCGGCGGACGATCTGCACGCAGCGGAACAGCAGCAGGTTGTCGATGGCGGCCACGAGGCCTTCCGGCTCGGCCACCGCCAGATACTCGGCCGGCATCATCACGCGGCCGCTCTCGTCGCGCAGGCGCGAGAAGCTTTCGTAGAAGACGGTGCGGCGCTGCGGCAAGCCGACGACGGGCTGCAGGTAGAGGTCGACGCGGTTGTCGGCCAGGGCGTCGCGGACCGTCTCCAGCAGGATGTGCGACTGCGGCGAGCGGGCGCGCTCGGGGCTGTGGGCGGCGGCCATCTGGTCGGACAGGCGGGCTTCGAGCCGTTCGCCCATGCGGGCGACCATGTCCTCCAGCATATGGACCTCGTCGGAGAGCTCCTCATTGCGGCGGAGATTCTCGACGGTGACAGTGTCGACCACCTCGGCGAGGCGGGCGTCGACGCGTTCGAGCTGGGTCAGCAGCAGGCCGTGGGCCTGGCGAACGGCGTCGATCTCGGCCCGCAGCTGGGCGCTTTCGAGGAAGCGGCCGACGATGCCATGCAGGGCGAAGGCGAGGCCGAGGCAGGCGATCAGGGCCGACAGGCCCGCACCCCAGCCCCCGCCGTTGCGCCAGAGGCCCAAGGCGACGATCAAGGACAGGCAGAGGTAGGCGCCCGTGAGCAGCCCCAGAGTCAGCTTGCGCATCGCCCCATCGGGTTCCGAATCGCTGAGCAGTATCAGCTGTGCTGGGCGCAACCGCCAAACGGTTAAACGACGCAGCTAAGCCACGACGCCACTCATCCCGGCGAAGACCGGGAGCCAGGTTTGTTGTCGAGGGGCGCCGAGCTTGTGTGCTCGCACCTGTTCCACTGCAGACGTCAGAAAAAGCCTGGGTCCCGGCCTTCGCCGGGATGAGTGGATTGATCTAGCGCGTGGGGACCGGGGTCTCGCCGCGATAGTCGTAGAAGCCGCGGCCGGACTTCTTACCCAGCCAGCCGGCCTCGACGTACTTCACCAGCAGCGGGCACGGGCGGTACTTCGAGTCGGCCAGACCTTCGTGGAGCACGTTCATGATCGACAGCAGGGTGTCGAGGCCGATGAAGTCGCCGAGTTCGAGCGGCCCCATCGGATGGTTGGCGCCGAGCTTCATGGCGGTGTCGATCGACGAGACGGTGCCGACGCCTTCGTAGAGGGTATAGACGGCCTCGTTGATCATCGGGGCCAGGATGCGGTTGACGATGAAGGCCGGGAAGTCCTCGGAATTGGCGGTGGTCTTGCCCAGCGATTGCGCGAAGGACACGGCCGTCTCGTAGGTGTCGGCGTCGGTGGCGATGCCGCGGATGATCTCCACCAGCTTCATGATCGGCACGGGATTCATGAAGTGGAGCCCGATGAACTTGCCCGGGCGGTCGGTGACCGAGGCCAGGCGAGTGATCGAGATCGACGAGGTGTTGGAGGCGAGGATCGTCTCCGGCTTCAGATGCTCCGTGAGGCCTCGGAAGATCGACTTCTTGACCTCCTCGTTCTCGGTGGCGGCCTCGATGGCGATGTCGCACTGACCGATCTCGGCGACGGTCTCGGCGCCCTTGATGCGACCGATGGCGGCGGTCATGGCGGCCTGGTCGATGACCTCCTTCGCCACCTGACGGCCAAGATGGTCGGCCGCGACGTCGTGCAGGCGAACCTCATAGCCGGCCAGGGCCGCGACATGCGCGATGCCCGCGCCCATCTGGCCGGAGCCGATGATGCCCACCGTTTGGATCTTCGCCATGCCCCTGGAGCCCTGCTGCGCTGCAATAAGAGCCCGTTATAGCACGCAGGGCGACGCTGTCGCCTACGGCGGCGCCACCTCGACGCGCAGCATGAAGCGAAACCATGACAAGGCGCCGTCGCGGCGCCACAGTGCCGCGCTCCCCGCCGCGCCCCAGGGTCTCGCGTGATCGACCTCCGCCGCCTTCCCGCCGGATCGGCCGCCCTCCTCGTCGGCGGGGTGATGGCCCTGTTCGCCCTGGCGGCGGTGTTCGCCACCCGCGGCTACGAGGCGCGGCTGCAGGGCGTGCGCCATTCGGTGGATGTGCAGCGGCGGCTGACCACCGTGCTGTCGGCCATGCAGGACGCCGAGACCGGCCAGCGCGGCTTCCTGCTGACCGGCGAGGCGGCCTATCTCGGCCCCTACAATTCGGCGGCGGCGCGGGTGGAGGCGGAGGTGACCGGCCTTGAAGCCGAGGTGATCGACAACCCCGATCAGGTGCGGGCGGTGCGCATGCTGCGGCCGATGATCCAGGGCAAGCTGGCCGAGCTGAACCGCACCATCGCCCTGGCCCAGGCGCGCGACGCCGAGACCGCGCTGCAGATGGTGCGCAGCGACTACGGGCGCGAGCAGATGGACGCCATCCGCCGGGTGATCGGCGCCATGTCCGAGCGCGAGACGGCCGTGCTGGTGGAACGGACGGTTTCCAGCCGGAGGTTCAGCTACGGCCTGTTCGGCCTGCTCTCGCTGCTGGCGATGGGCACCTTGCTCAGCCTGCTGGTCTGGCTGGGCCAGGCCCGGCGCAACGAGGAGGCGCTGCAGGCGGCGCACGACACCCTGGTGGCGACCAACGACCAGCTTCAGCGCGAGGCGCAGGAGCGGGCCCACGCCGAGGCCCAGGTGCGCCAGCTGCAGAAGATGGAGGCTCTGGGCCAGCTGACCGGCGGCGTGGCCCACGACTTCAACAACATGCTGGCCGTGATTATCGGCAACATCGACATGGCGCGCCGCCACAGGAGCAATCCGGAGAAGCTGGAGGCCCGGCTCGGCGGAGCCCTGGAAGGCGCGACCAAGGCCGCCAACCTGACCCGCCGGCTGCTCGCCTTCTCGCGCCAGCAGCCGCTGGAGCCGCGCGTCGTCGACCTCAACGCCCTGGTCGCCGGCATGTCGGACATGCTGCTGCGCACCCTCGGCGCCGAGGTGAAGATCGAGACGGTGCTGGCCGGCGGCCTGTGGCGCGCCTACGCCGACCCGACGCAGCTGGAGAGCGCCCTTCTCAACCTGGCGGTCAACGCCCGCGACGCCATGCCGAATGGCGGTCGGCTGACGGTGGAGACCGCCAACGCTCACCTCGACGAGGCCTATGCGGCGCAGCATCCGGGCGTGACCGCCGGCCAATATGTGATGGTCAGCGTGACCGACACCGGCCAGGGCATGACGCCGGAGGTGCTGGCCAAGGCCTTCGACCCCTTCTTCACGACCAAGCCGGCGGGCAAGGGCACCGGGCTGAGCCTGTCGCAGATCTACGGCTTCGCCCGGCAGACCGGCGGCCAGGCGCGCATCTATTCCGAGCTCGGCCAGGGCACGACGGTGAAGCTCTACCTGCCGCGCGACCAACGCGGCGAGCGCCCCGCGGCGCCCGAGGCTCTGGCCGAGGGTGAAGTCACACCCGTGGGGGCGCCGGGCTGGGTCATCCTGGTGGTGGAGGACGAGGACGCCCTGCGCGCCATCAGCGTCGAGACCC
>JAFKGN010000166.1 GCA_017307205.1 Caulobacterales bacterium | reverse complement strand
ACTGGCGATCATCGAGAACGTGCAGCGCGCCGATCTCAATCCCGTCGAGGAAGCGATGGGCTATCAGCAGCTCATCGACGAGCACAGCTACACGCAGGCGGATCTCGGCCAGGTGATCGGGAAGAGCCGCAGCCATGTCGCCAACACGTTGCGGCTCCTGAAGCTGCCGCAAGCCATCCGGGACATGCTGGTCGACGGCCATCTTTCGGCGGGGCACGCGCGCACGCTGGTGACGGCGGAGGATCCTGTCGTCCTGGCCCGGAAGATCGTCCAGGGCGGGCTTTCCGTCCGTCAGGCGGAAGCCCTGGCGCAGATGCCGGCCGGTTCAAGGGAACCCTCCGGCGTCAGGAAACAGCCGAAAGACGCCGATACCGTCGCCCTGGAGAAGCAGCTCTGCGACGCCACCGGCCTTTCCGTGACGCTTTCGCACAAGGGCGACGGCGGGGAGGTGCGGATTGCCTACAAGTCGCTGGAACAACTCGACGATCTTTGCCGGAAGCTCAGGGCCTGAGGGCCTGCCCCGGCCGCCGCAGGGCGCCGGCCAGACCCGCACCTACGAGCCGAGCCGCGAACGTCGCGACGACCGGCCGACCACCACGACCTATCGCCCGGACCGCCCGCAAAACAGCGGTCCGTACAACCAGCGCGCCCCGCGCGAGGGTGGCGAGCGCTTCGAACGCGGTCCGCGTCCGGAAGGCGGCGCCGGCGGCGGCTACCAAGGCCGTCCGCGCGAGGACCGTGGCGATCGTCCGCCGCGCGAAGGCAATGTCTATCGCGGCGCGGGTGACCGTCCGCAGGGCGGCGCCGGGCGTCCCGAAGGCGGCGGCACCGTCCGCTACTCGGCGCTCAGCCCGCGTCCCGCCGGTCCGCGCGATGGCGCCCGTCCGGGCGGTCCGCGCCCCGGTGCCGGCCGTCCGCCGCCCGCCGCTCCGGCTGGTCCCGAAATCCAGCGCGCCACGCGCCAGGCGCCGCGCCCCGGCTCGGCCAACCTCGACCGTCGTCCCGATGAGGAAGACGCGCGTCGCGGCGGGCCCAAGGCCGCCGTCCCCGGCAAGGCCGTCTCCCGCACCCGCGGCGAGCCGATCCGCCGCCAGGGCCGCCTGACCATCCAGGCCGTGGCCGGTGACGAGGACAGCGCCGAGCGCATGCGCTCGCTCGCCTCGGTGCGCCGCGCCCGCGAGCGGGAGAAGGAAAAGCGTAAGGGCGGCACCGCCGAACAGGCCCGCGCGGCCCGTGAAGTGGTCATCCCGGACGTCATCACCGTGCAGGAGCTGTCCAACCGGATGGCGGTGCGCGGCGTCGACATCATCAAGTTCCTGATGCGTCAGGGCGTGATGCTGAAGATCAACGACGTGATCGACAGCGACACGGCCGAACTGGTCGCCGCCGAATTCGGCATGACCGTGAAGCGCGTCTCGGAAAGCGACGTCGAAACCGGCTTCATCAGTGAAGAGCAGGACCACGACGATCACCTGGAGACCCGTCCCCCGGTGGTCACCGTCATGGGTCACGTCGACCACGGCAAGACCAGCCTGCTGGACGCGCTGCGCAAGGCCGACGTGGCCGGCGGCGAGCACGGCGGGATCACCCAGCACATCGGCGCCTATCAGGTGCGGCTGGAAGACGGCCAGAAGGTCACCTTCCTCGACACCCCGGGCCACGCGGCGTTCAGCGCCATGCGCGCCCGCGGCGCCAACATCACCGACATCGTGGTGCTGGTGGTGGCGGCCGACGACGGCGTGATGCCTCAGACGATCGAGGCCATCCAGCACGCCAAGGCGGCCAATGTTCCGCTGATCGTGGCCGTCAACAAGATGGACAAGCCCGGCGCCGATCCGACGCGGGTGATCAACGAGCTGCTGCAGCACGAGATTGTGGTCGAAAGCCTGGGCGGCGACACCCAGCTCGTCGAAGTCTCGGCCAAGACTGGCCAGGGCCTGGACGAACTGATCGAGCGCATCCTGCTGCAGGCCGAAGTCCTTGACCTGAAGGCCAACCCGGATCGCACCGGCGAAGGCGTGGTCATCGAAGCCAAGCTCGACAAGGGCCGCGGCGCGGTCTCCACCGTGCTGGTCAATCGCGGGACCTTGAAGCGTGGCGACATCGTCGTGGCCGGCGCCCAATGGGGCCGGGTGCGCGCCCTGCTCAACGAGCGCGGCGAACAGCTGACCGAAGCCGGTCCGTCGACCCCGGTCGAGATCCTCGGCCTCGACGGCACGCCGTCGCCGGGCGACCTCCTGGCCGTGGTGGAAGACGAAGCCCGCGCCCGTGAGCTCACCGAGTACCGCCTGCGGGTGAAGCGCGAGAAGAACCTCGCGCCGTCGGCCGGCGCCTCGATGACCGACATCATGGCCAAGCTCTCGGCCAAGAAGGTCTCGGAACTGCCGCTGGTCCTCAAGGCCGACGTGCAGGGCTCGGCCGAAGCCATCGTCGGCTCGCTCGACAAGATGGCCACCGACGAGGTGCGCGCGCGCATCATCCTGTCGGGCGCCGGGGCTATCAGCGAAAGCGACGTGCAGCTGGCCAAGGGCGCCGGCGCGCCGATCATCGGCTTCAACGTCCGGGCCTCGGCCCAGGCGCGGGCCCTGGCCGAGCGCGAAGGTGTCGAGATCCGCTACTACGCGATCATCTATGACCTGCTGGACGACATCAAAGGCGTGCTCTCGGGCATGCTGGCTCCGATCCAGCGCGAAACCTTCCTCGGCAACGCCAAGGTCCTGCAGGCTTTCGACATCTCGAAGGTCGGCAAGGTCGCCGGCTGCCGGGTGCTCGAGGGCGTGGTCCGCAAGGGCGCCAAGGTCCGGATCGTGCGCGACGGCATCGTCGTGCTCGAACTCGGCACCCTGCAGACGCTCAAGCGCTTCAAGGATGAGGTCAACGAAGTGCCCTCCGGTCAGGAGTGCGGCATGGCCTTCGCCGGCTTCCAGGACATCCGGGAAGGCGACGAGATCGAGTGCTTCACCGTCGAGGAGATCAAGCGCCAGCTCGCCTAGAGCCCGCCTGATCCTGAAGTTCGGGACGCCCGCGCGGGAGACCGCGCGGGCGTTTCCGTATCCGCCGTCCACGGCTAAGGTCCGGCCCAACTTAGGCCGCCTTCCGCCCATAGAGCCCGTCGAATGCGCAAGCTGACGATCGCCGCCATCGCCCTCTCGCTGCTTGTCGGCGCCTGCACGACGGTCAACCGCGTCGACGCGGCCGGCGACGTCCACGCCCTGCTGATCGCCATCCGCGACGACGATCAGGCGTCCTTCGACGCCCGGGTCGACAAGGAGGCGCTCAAGCGCCAGCTGGAATCGCAGCTGATCAACCGCGCGCGCGGCGCCAACACCAACGACAGCATGCGGGCGCTCGGGGTCTTCCTCGCCGGGCCGGCGGCCGACCTCGCGGGCGAGGCGCTGCTGCGGCCGCGCGTGTTCCGCACCGCCGCGGCCTACTACGGCTACACGCCGGACAAACCGATCCCCGGCCGCATGGCCATCGCCGGCGCTCTGCAGCCGGCCGGCGGCGGCCGCGTCTGCGCCAAGCGCGCCAAGGACGGCCCCTGCCTGCTGACCTTCGCCCTGGAGGACGGCGTCTGGCGGCTGGTCAGCTTCGACGGCGACCCGGCCATGCTGGGGCTGCGATAGCCGCGATGTTCGACCGTTTCGCCGTTCTCGCCGCCGTCGCTCTGACGCTCGCCTCGCCCGTCGCCGCCTTGGCGGCTGACAAGATGTATTCCTATGACCCGGCTTCTCCGGAGGCCAAGCGCCTGACCGGCCGCGGCCTGACCTTCATCTTCGAACGCTCGATGATGCGCACCCGCGCCAAGAGGGTGATGGCCACCGCCGTCTCGGCCCAGGCCTGGCTCAAGCCGGCGGGCGACAAGGTGCTGGGCAAGGGCGGGCGCGCCGCGCTCGGCGGCGAGCCGATCGACGGCGAGATCTATGAGGTCGACGCGGCGCGTGGCCAGGGCCGGGTGTTCATCCGCGCCTGGTGTCCCGGCTCGACCAGGCTGTGGATGGCCATTCCCCGCTTCGGCTACAGCCAGCCGCTGCCCGTCGTGGCGATCGGCGACGACCCCAAGGCCAAGGACGCCGTCCGCGTCTGCTCGCGCATGACCTTCGACTTCAAGGGCGAGTGGAAACTGCCCGGCCGAGGCGCGCCGGACCCGATGGATGACCCGCTCGACGGCGCGGGCCTGCAGGGCGCCGGCTTCTGACATGGACTCCAAGCGCCTCCGGCGCTAGAAGCCCGCCCCTCATGAAGCACAAGTCCAACAATCGCGGCGAACCTGCGCCCCTCAGCCAGCGTCAGCTGCGCGCCGGCGAGCTGGTGCGCCATGCGCTGGTCGACATCCTGCGCGAAGAGGAGTTCGCCGAACCGGCCCTGGTCGGGGTTTCGGTGACCATCTCCCAGGTGCGGATGAGCCCGGACCTGCGGCACGCCACCGCCTATGTCGAGCCGCTCGGCGGCGGCAACGCGCAGGAGGTGGTCGAAGGGCTGACCCGCGCCTCCAAGTTCCTGCGCGGCCGCCTCGGCCGGGTGATCGACATGAAGTTCACCCCCGACCTGAAGTTCCGCCACGACGAGAGCTTCGACGAGGTCGACCGGATGGCCAAGCTGTTCGACGACCCGCGCGTGCGCCAGGATCTCGAACAGGACGACGATGGCGAGGAAGCGTAAGGGCCAGGCCGTCAACGGCTGGGTCTGCTTCGACAAGCCGCTGGGCATGGGCTCGACCCAGGCCGTCGGCAAGCTGCGCTGGCTGTACGACGCCCAGAAGGCCGGCCACGCCGGCACCCTCGACCCCCTGGCTACCGGCATCCTGCCCATCGCGCTGGGCGAGGCGACCAAGACCGTCGCCTTCATGATGGACGCCGCCAAAAGCTATCGCTTCACCGTCGCCTGGGGCGAGACCACCACCACCCTCGACCGCGAGGGCGCGGTGACCGAGACCTCGGACGTGCGCCCGACGCGTGACGCCATCGAGGCGGCGATCCCCGCCTTCATCGGCGAAATCCTGCAGGCGCCGCCGGCCTACTCCGCCATCAAGGTCGACGGCGAGCGCGCCTACGACCTCGCCCGCGCCGGCGAGGCGGTCGAGCTCGCGCCGCGCCCGGTGCGCATCGACGCCCTGCGTCTCGTAGAGGTCGAGCCGGACGCGGCGACTTTCGAAGTCGACTGCGGCAAGGGCACCTACGTGCGTTCTCTCGCCCGCGACCTCGCGGCCGCGCTCGGAGCCTGCGGCCACGTCAGCGTCCTGCGCCGCACGAGGGTCGGGTCGTTTACCGAAGCCTCGGCGATATCACTGGAAACGCTGGAAGATTTGAGGCATAAGGCCCGCGCTCTGGAGGGTTTGCTTCCGGTTGAGACCGCGCTGGACGACATCCCGGCACTGGCCATCACCGAAGATGACGCCCTCCTGCTAGTGCAGGGACGCTCCATCGTCCTGCTTCCTCGCGATGTCGAAACGCTCTCCGCCCGTCTTTCGGGTGATGCGAGAACTGTTTCGGCCATGGCGAACGGCAGGTTGACGGCCCTGTGCGAGATGCGCGCGGGACGGCTCAATCCCGTGCGGGTCTTCAATCTCACCTGAGCGGAGACATGACCGATGTCGATCACGCCGGACCGCAAGGCCGAACTCATCACCACCCACGCCCGCAGCGCGGGTGACACCGGAAGCGCCGAAGTGCAGGTCGCGATCCTCTCTGAACGGATCGCCAACCTCACCGAGCACTTCAAGACCCACAAGAAGGACAACCACTCGCGTCGTGGCCTTCTGAAGCTGGTTTCGCAGCGTCGTTCGCTGCTCGACCACCTGAACAAGTCGGCTCCTGAGCGTTATCAGGCGCTGATCTCGACCCTCGGCCTGCGCCGCTAGGTCGAAGTCCTGCCCACCGCGTCCTCCGGCAGACGGGGGCGCGGTGGTGCGGCCTTTCGCGACGTGCGAAAAGGCTGCCCGTTGATGGCGACCAAGCCCTCACAAATCTGCCGATGGACCGAGGATCACCGGATCCGCTGAACCCAGCCGTTTCGCCCCGTCCACGCCCCGCCGGGAATTCGCCCGCCGGAACCGAAAGAAGAAAAATGTTCGATATCA
The DNA here is from genome assembly GCA_017307205.1 of Caulobacterales bacterium. Taxonomy (GTDB): domain Bacteria; phylum Pseudomonadota; class Alphaproteobacteria; order Caulobacterales; family Caulobacteraceae; genus Caulobacter. The sequence goes on along the minus strand of JAFKGN010000166.1, from coordinate 50,429 downwards.
AAAAGAAGACCATTGAGTGGGGCGGCAAGACGCTGACCCTCGAAACCGGTCGCATCGCCCGTCAGGCCGACGGCGCCGTGCTCGCCACCCTGGGCGAGACCGTCGTTCTGGCCACCGCCGTCTTCGCCAAGCAACAGAAGCCCGGTCAGGACTTCTTCCCGCTGACGGTCAACTATCAGGAAAAGACCTTTGCGGCCGGCAAGATCCCCGGCGGCTTCTTCAAGCGTGAAGGCCGTCCGAGCGAGAAGGAGACCCTGGTCTCCCGCCTGATCGACCGCCCGATCCGCCCGCTGTTCGTCAAGGGCTTCAAGAACGAAGTCCAGGTCGTCTGCACCGTGCTGCAGCACGACCTTGAGAACGATCCCGACATCCTGGCCATGGTCGCCGCCTCGGCCGCCCTGGTGATCTCGGGCGCCCCGTTCATGGGTCCGATCGGCGCCGCGCGCGTCGGTTACATCGATGGCGGCTACGTCCTGAACCCGACGCTCGACGAGCTGAAGGACAGCAAGATGGACCTGGTCATCGCCGGCACCGCCGAAGCGGTGATGATGGTCGAGTCTGAAATCCAGGAGCTGGACGAAGCGACCGTCCTGGGCGGCATCGCCTTCGCTCACGAGGGCATGCAGCCGGTGATCGATGCGATCATCGAACTGGCCGAGCACGCCGCCAAGGAGCCCTTCGACTTCACGCCGGAAGACACCGACGCGATCAAGGCCGAGATGAAGGGCATCGTCGGCAAGGACATCGCCGAGGCCTACAAGATCCAAAAGAAGCAGGACCGCTACGAAGCGGTTGGCGCGGCCAAGAAGAAGGCCATCGCCGCCCTTGGCCTGTCGGACACCAATCCGGCCGGCGCTGACCCGCTGAAGCTGGCCGGCGTGTTCAAGGAGCTGGAAGCGGACGTCGTCCGTCGCGGCATCCTCGACACCGGCCTGCGCATCGACGGTCGCGACGTGCGCACCGTGCGTCCGATCCTCGGTGAAGTCGGCATCCTGCCGCGCACCCACGGCTCGGCCCTGTTCACCCGCGGCGAGACCCAGGCGATCGTGGTCGCCACCCTGGGCACCGGCGACGACGAGCAGTTCATCGACGCCCTGGAAGGCACCTACAAAGAAAGCTTCCTGCTGCACTACAACTTCCCCCCCTACTCGGTGGGTGAGACGGGCCGCATGGGCTCGCCGGGGCGTCGCGAGATCGGTCACGGCAAGCTGGCCTGGCGGGCGATCCGCCCGATGCTGCCGAGCAAGGAAGACTTCCCCTATACGATCCGCCTGGTTTCCGAGATCACCGAGTCCAACGGCTCGTCCTCGATGGCCACGGTCTGCGGTTCGTCCCTGGCCATGATGGACGCCGGCGTGCCGCTGGCTCGTCCGGTCTCGGGCATCGCCATGGGCCTGATCCTGGAGTCGGACGGCTTCGCCGTTCTGTCGGACATCCTCGGCGACGAGGATCACCTCGGCGACATGGACTTCAAGGTGGCCGGCACCAGCGAAGGCATCACCTCGCTGCAGATGGACATCAAGATCTCGGGCATCACCATCGAGATCATGAAGCAGGCCCTCGCCCAGGCGAAGGACGGCCGTGACCACATCCTCGGCGAGATGAACAAGGCTATGGAAGCGCCCCGCGCCGACGTGGGCGAGTTCGCCCCGAAGATCGAGACCATCACCATCCCCACCGACAAGATCCGTGAAGTGATCGGCACCGGCGGCAAGGTGATCCGCGAGATCGTCGCCACCACCGGCGCCAAGGTCGACATCAACGACGACGGCGTGGTCAAGGTCTCGGCCAGCGATGGCGAAAAGATCAAGGCCGCCGTCGACTGGATCAAGTCGATCGCCTCTGAGCCGGAAGTCGGCACGATCTACACCGGCAAGGTGGTGAAGGTCGTCGACTTCGGCGCCTTCGTGAACTTCTTCGGCGCCAAGGACGGCCTCGTCCACGTCAGCCAGATCAGCAAGGAACGCGTGGCTCGCCCGCAGGACGTGCTGAGCGAAGGCCAGCAGGTGAAGGTGAAGTTCCTGGGCTTCGACGATCGCGGCAAGACCAAGCTGTCGATGAAGGTCGTCGATCAGGAAACCGGCGAAGACCTGTCGAAGCAGGAAGCCATCGCGCCGGAAGACGCGGTGACCACCTAAGCTTCAGGCCTGATCCCTGAACGCGAAACGGGCGGACCTTTCGGTCCGCCCGTTTTTGTTTGGCGATGAGGCTGCTGTCTGGCCGGCGTCAAGCGACGCCTTCGTCCTCGGCCATCATCCGCACCAGCTGCAGAACCTGCTCACGCACGCGAGGGCGGGTGATGCGGGCGTAGAGAGCGGCCAGTTCGCGGCTGTCCGGGCTGGACAGCAGGTCGCTGTCGGTCGGCCCCGCCGGGCTCACGCCGCTCGGCAGGTCGGCGAAGAAATAGCCGACCGGAACGCCGAGTGCGCCGGCGATCTCATAGAGCTTCGAGGCGCTGACCCGGTTGGCCCCGCGCTCGTACTTCTGAACCTGCTGGAAGGTGAGGCCGAGGACGTCTGCGAGGCGCTCCTGACTGATCTTCATCAGCTTGCGTCGCTCGCGGATTTTTCCGCCGACCCCGATGTCGATGGGGCTGGGGGATCGATCGCCGTCGCGGGGTGCAGTCATCTCGTCGTCATTCACAAAGCGCCGCAGAAGCGGCGGGGACGTGGAGAAGCGTGGTTTACGCCTCCCTGCTAAGCTTCAACGCGCCACCGCGACGGCCGTTCAAGCGAACAACCGGCGCCGTGAGGGCGGCGGAGATGAGCAGCATCACGGCCAGGGCCGCATCGCCGATGCGCGAGAAGAGGGTCGGCCCGCCGGCGGCCGGCAAGGCCGCGTCAATGACGCCGACTTGACCCGGTTCGAGGCGAGCGATCGTCCGCCCATGGGCGTCGATCATGGCGGACACACCCGTAGGCGTGGCCCGGACCATCGGCAGTCCCCCTTCGATTGCGCGATAGCTGGCCAGATTGAGATGCTGCAGCGGCCCTGAGGTCGCCCCAAACCACGCGTCGTTTGAGACGTTGACGATCCAAAGCGGCCGCGTCCCCACGTCGGCGCCCCCGGTGCCGGGTGCGACAGATTGCACCAACCCCGGGAACAGGCTCTCGTAACAGATCAAAGGTTGCAGCGTCGGCAGGCCGGGGAGAACCAGGGGTTGCGGTCGAGGCCCAGGGGTGAAGCCGTCCCCCACGTGGACCAGGGTCTTGATTCCCAGCTTCTCCCACAGAGCGTCAAAGGGCAGGAACTCGCCGCCCGGCACCAGGCGGTGCTTGTCATAGACGCCCTTCACCTCAAGCGTCTCCTCACCCCAGCCGACGGCGATCAGGCTGTTGTAGTAGACGTCGGCCTTGGCGCCGCCGCTCTCGACGCGATAGGCGCCGACCAGCAGGGTCTGGTTGTGGCCCAGGGCGCCGGCGATGGCGCGGCGGGTCCAGGTCCCGGGCGCGAGGTAGTCGTTGGCGGCGGCGGGAATGGCGCCTTCAGGCCAGATCACCACGTCGGCGACCTTGGCGCCCTTCTGCTGCGGAGGGCGCTCGGTGAGGGTCAGGTAGCGGTCGACGATGCTGCTGAAGGCGGCGGCGTCGTACTTGCTCTCCTGCGGGATGTTCGGCTGCACGATGCGCACGGTCACGCCCGAGCCCTCGGGCGCCGGGCGCATCAGGATCAGGCTCCCGCCGAGATACAGGCCGGCCAGCACGGCGACGGCGATGCGGGCGACATTGCGGCCCTTCGCGCCCTCCAGCACCACGGTCAGGCCCGCGGCGATGGCCAGGGTGATCCAGGTCAGGCCATAGGCGCCGACCATGGCGGCCGCCTGCGAGGGGGCCGAGCCGGCCGCCCAGGTCTCGCCCGGCAAATTCCACGGGAAGCCGGTCAGCACATGGCCGCGCAGCCACTCCATCCCGGCCAGGGCCCCGGCGAAGACCAGCACCCGCAGCGGCCCCTTGGGCGCCAGGGCGCGGTAGATCACGCCCGCCACGCCCCAGAACAGCGACAGGCCGCCCGCCAGGGCGGCGACGGCGAACGGGGCCATCCATCCCTGATTGGCGGCGTCCACCAGGAAGGCCTCCGCCACCCACCAGACGCCCAGGCCGAAATAGCCGACACCGGCCAGCCAGCCGGTCAGGAAGGCCGAGCGCAGCGGACGCGGCGCGTCCGGCCGGTCCCACAGGTACATCAGCCAGCCGTAGGCCAGCAGGCCGGGCAGGATGCCGAACGGCGGGTGGGCCAGAGCCGCCAGCAGGCCGGCGAGCACCGCTAGGCCGCGACGCCGCCAGGCGACGGCTTTCGAAACGGGGACGGCCGCGTCGGTCAAGCGGGTGTGGTCTCGGTGGCGGTGCGCCGAACCCGCACACGCTTCACACGGCGGGGGTCGGCGTCGGTCACCTCCAGCTCGAAGCCGGCGGGGTGGGCGATCACCTCGCCGCGCTGGGGCACGCGGCCGGCTACGGCGGTCACCAGGCCGCCGACGGTGTCGATCTCTTCCTCAAGGTCGCTGGGCGCCAGGTCGACGCCGCCGAGCGCGGCCTGCAGTTCGTCCAGCGGGGCGCGGGCGTGGGCCTCGAACACGCCGCCGGGACGCTCCACCACGCCGCTGCTCTGGGCCTCGTCGTGCTCGTCGTCGATCTCGCCGACCACGGCCTCGACCAGGTCCTCCAGGGTCACCAGACCGTCGACCCCGCCGAACTCGTCGATCACCAGGGCCATGTGGGTGCGGCTGGTGCGCATGCGCAGCAGGAGGTCGGCGCCGCGCATCGAGGCGGGCACATAGAGCACCGGCCGGCGCAGGCGCCGCAGACGCTTCAGCACCGCGTCGTCCGAGGCCGGTCGCCGGGTCTTGCCGGCCAGCAGCTTGAAGACGTCCTTCACGTGGACGACGCCGATCGGGTCATCCAGCGTCTCGCGATAGATCGGCATTCGCGAATGCTCAGCCTCGACGAACTGGGCGACCAGCTCATCGAACGGGATGCTCACCTCCACGGCGGTGATGTCGGCGCGCGGCGTCATCACGTCAGCCACGCGCAGGGCCTGGAAGGCGTGGGCCTGGTCGACCATGTCGACCTCGCCGGGCGCGGGCGGTGGGTTGTCGGCGCCGTTCGCACCGGAAGACCCGTTGCGGTTGGCCTTTTTCAGTCGTCGAAAGAAGGCGCGCAGACCCCGCGAAGGGCGGTCTGCGGCGGCGGAACTGCTTGGGTCGGGGTCAGCCATAGGCCTTATGCGTAAGGGTCGGGGTGACCGAGGCTCGCGACGATGTCGCGCTCCAGGGCCTCCATGTCCTCGGCCTCGGCCTCGGTCTGGTGATCATAGCCTACAAGATGCAGCACCCCATGCGCCACAAGGTGCTGCAGGTGAGCGGCGAGAGTCTTGCCCTGATCGACGGCCTCGCGGGCGCACACGCCGTAGGCGAGGGCGATATCGCCGAGGTGATCCTCGGGTCCGACCGGGGCGGGGAACGACAGCACGTTGGTCGGGCCGGGCTTGTCGCGGAACTGCTGATTGAGCTCGGCCACCTCGTCGTCACCGGTCAGCAGCACCGCCACCGACCCGACGATGGGTTCGATGGCGGCGAAGGCGGCCTCGGCGGCGGCGCGGGTCAGGGCCTCGGCGTCGGGCAGGGCGGCGCTCCAGGCCGCGTCCTCGACCTCAATGTCGATGGTGTTCATCGCACCCCGCCGCTGGCGGCGGCGTCGTAGGCTTTCACGATGCGCTCGACCAGCGGGTGGCGCACCACGTCGGAGCTGGAGAAGCGGGCGACCGCGACGCCCTCCACGCCCTCGAGGATGGAGACGGCGTGGGCCAGGCCGCTGTCGGCCGAGTTCATCAGGTCGACCTGGCTCGGATCGCCGGTCACCGCCATGCGGGCGCGCTCGCCCAGGCGGGTCAGAACCATCTTCATCTGCAGCCGCGAGGTGTTCTGCGCCTCGTCGACGATGACGAAGGCGCGGCTCAGGGTGCGGCCGCGCATGAAGGCGATCGGTGCGACCTCGATCTCGCCCTTGTCGCGGCGGCGGCGCAGCTGCTCGGGGCCGATGATGTCGGTCAGGGCTTCCCACACCGGGGCCATGTAGGGGTCGACCTTCTCGGTCAGGTCGCCGGGCAGGAAGCCCAGGCGTTCGCCCGCTTCGACGGCCGGGCGCGTGATCACCAGCCGTTCGACCTCGCCGCGCAGCAGCAGGCCCGCGCCGTGGGCGACGGCCAGGAAAGTCTTCCCTGTGCCCGCCGGGCCGAGCCCGAACACCAGCTCGTGCGAGCCCAGGGCTTCCAGATAGCGAGCTTGGGCGGCCGTCTTCGGGCCGACGGGGCCGCGACGACTGGCGCCGCGCGCTGCGTTCTGCACGCCCGGTCCGCCGCTGCGCGCCTCGTTGATCGCCACGCGCACGTCCGCCTCGCTGACGTCGTCGCCGGCGTCGGCGCGTTCGGCCAGCAGGGTGACGGCTCGCCGGGCCACCTGGCGGTCCTTGGGATCACCGCCGATGGACACCCCGCCGCCCGGCGTTTCGATCAGCACGCGGAAGGCGTCCTCGATCAGGGCGGCATGGCGGCCGCGATCACCGGCGATGGCGCGCGCCGCGGCGTCGGACAGCGGCAGGAAATCGGAAGGCTTCGCGCTCAAGCGGCGACCTGGGAAAGCAGGGCGCCGGTCAGGCTGCCCTTGGTGGCGGACACGATGTGGACGGGCAGGATCTGGCCGATCAGCTCAGCCCCGCCCTCGATGTGCACCGGCTGCAGAAAGGGGCTGCGGCCCACCACCTGGCCCGGACGACGGCCCGGGCGTTCGAACAGCACGCCGAGCGTGCGCCCGACCTGGGCCTGGTTGAAGGCGGCCTGCTGGCTGTCGAGCAGGGCGTTCAGCCGCGCCAGGCGCTCGACCTTCACGTCCTCGGCGATCTGGCCCTGCATGGCGGCGGCCGGAGTGCCGGGGCGGCGGGAATATTTGAAAGAGAAGGCGGCCGCGTGGCCCACGGCCTCCACGAGGTCGAGCGTCGCCTGGAAGTCGGCCTCGCGCTCGCCGGGGAAGCCGACGATGAAGTCGCCGCTGATCGCCATGTCCGGCCGCGCGGCGCGGATTTTCTCGATCACCTTCAGATAGCTGTCGGCCGTATGGCTGCGGTTCATCGCCTTGAGGATGCGGTCAGACCCCGCCTGCACCGGCAGGTGCAGATAGGGCATCAGTTCCTCGACCTCGGCATGGGCGGCGATCAGGGCGTCGTCCATGTCGTTGGGGTGGCTGGTCGTGTAGCGGATGCGATCCAGGCCATCGATCTTCGCCAGCTGGCGCGCCAGGCTGGCGAGGCCGCCCTCACCGGCGTAGGCGTTGACGTTCTGACCCAGCAGGGTGACCTCGCGCACGCCGCGCTCGGCCAGGCTGCGAGCCTCGGCGAGGATGGCGTCCACCGGCCGCGACCACTCGGGGCCGCGCGTATAGGGCACCACGCAGAAGCTGCAGAACTTGTCGCAGCCTTCCTGCACGGTGAGGAAGGCGGTCACGCCGCCGGCCGTGCGAGTCTTGGCCAGGGCGTCGAACTTGGCTTCCGGCGCGAAGTCGGTGGCCAGGCGCTCGCCGCGCGCGCGGCTGGCGCGGGCGATCAGCTCCGGCAGCTGGTGATAGCTCTGCGGCCCGACCACCAGGTCCACGGCCGGCTGACGGCGCATGATCTCCTCGCCCTCGGCCTGGGCCACGCAGCCGGCGACCACCACCTGCATGGCCCCGCCATCGGCTTTGCGATCGGCCTTCATCTGTTTGATGAAGCCGAGCTCGGAATAGACTTTCTCGGTTGCCTTCTCGCGGATGTGGCAGGTGTTCAGCACCACCAGATCAGCGCCCTCGGGCGCGTCGACCGGCTCATAGCCCAGCGGCGCCAGCACATCGGCCATGCGCTCGCTGTCGTAGACGTTCATCTGGCAGCCGTAGCTCTTGATGAACAGCCGCTTCTTTTCGGTGCTGGAGCCCGTCTCGGTCATCGCGGGGTTATGGGGTCGAGGACGCGCGTCCGCAAGCTTGGCCGCTCAGGAGGCGGGCCGCGCAGGCGGCAGTTTGCGCTCGCAGACTTCCTGTCCGTAGGCCGTGCCGCACTCCCATTTCGGCGGCGGAGGCGGCGGGGCGGGCAGCGGCTTCGGCTTCAAGAGCACGAAGCCGACGAGCACCCCAAGGACAAGCACCACGGCCGCGAGACCGATGGGCGCCCACTTCCTGACCGCAGGGGCCAAGACCTAGTCCTCGATCGGCATGCCGTAGAGCTCGAGCCGGTGATCGACCAGCTTGTAGCCCAGACGCTCGGCGATGGCCTGCTGCAGGCGCTCGATCTCTTCGTCCATGAACTCGACGACCTTGCCGGTCTTCATGTCGATCAGGTGGTCGTGGTGGTGATCGGGCGCTTCTTCATAGCGCGAGCGGCCGTCGCGGAAGTCATGCCGCTCGATGATGCCGCTCTCCTCGAACAGGCGCACGGTGCGGTAGACGGTGGCGATCGAGATGTGCGGATCGATGGCGTGGGCGCGGCGGTGCAGCTCCTCGACATCCGGATGGTCGGTAGCCTGAGACAGCACGCGGGCGATCACCCGGCGCTGATCGGTCATCCGCATGCCCTTTTCGACGCAGAGCTTTTCGAGGCGGTCCAAAGGCGATCTCCCTTACGCGGTCGGACCAGCATAGGGTGCGACATCGCTGCTGTTAAGGTCGCGGCGCATCACCAGGGCGTCGATTTCGCGGTCCGCGCGGCGATAATAGCGCGGACGGCGGCCCGCTAGGCCGAAGCCGGCGGCGGTGTAGAGCGCCTGGGCGGGCGCATTGTCCTCCGCCACCTCCAGAAACATGCTCTCCGCTCCGGCCAGGGCGGCGACGTTCATCGCGAGCTCGACCAGGGCGCGGCCGAGGCCGGCGCGGCGGGCGTCAGGGTCCACCGCCAGGGTCAGAATCTCCGCCTCACCGGCCGCCGCGCGGCAAAGGATGAAGCCGTTCGGGCCGCTGAACCCGAAGACGCCGGGCGAGGAAAGCAAATCGCTGAACTCCTCGGCCGACCAGGGCCGGTCGAAGCTCAGCGCATGGGCGCGCGCCAGGGCCTCGGCGTCGGCGGTCGAGAGGGCGGTCAGATCGCTCAGGCGTAGGCCCCCCGCAGATAGAGCGGCGTCGGCGGCGCTTCCGCCGGATCGAGCCGGGCGGCCAGGGCGGCGACGGCGGCGATGTCCGGCCATGGCGCCACATCAAGCGTCCAGCCCGAAGCCGCGACCAGATCGGCGCCGGGGCCGACCAGCACGCCGGCCGGGAGGGCGGCGAGGCGTTCGAGCGCGACCGGAATGTCGACGGCTTCCGGCGCGGCCAGGGACGCGCCGTCTTCGAAGACCTGCAGATGAACCTGCTCCCGCCGCGCGTCGAGCACGGCGGCGACGCGGCCGTTTCGGCCGGCGGCCAGGGCTTCCAGCGCGCCTACGCCGACGAGGGGGACGCCCAGCGCCAGGCCCATGCCCTTGGCGAAGGCCAAGCCCACTCTCAGGCCGGTGAACGAGCCGGGGCCGACGGTCACGCCGATGCGCGAAAGGTCCGCAAACTTGACGCCCGCCTCGGCCAGGACTTCGGCGACCATCCCGGCCAACCGCTCCTGATGGCCGCGCTCCATCGCCTCGCTGCGCACGGTCACGGTGTCGCCGTTCAGCACGGCGACCTGGCAGGCGGCGAAACAGGTGTCGACGGCGAGCACGATCATCGGCTCGTCCCTAGCGCAGATCAGACGATCTTACAGGCCTCTTCGAAATCGAGGCGGGGGCCGCGGGCGCGCAGCTTGAACTGGCCGCCGTAGCCGATCGAGCAGATGAAGTTCGACTTGATGTTGGTCCCGGCGAAGAAGGCTGCGTCCACTTCGTCGTGCTCAAAGCCGCCCATCGGCCCGCAGTCGAGGCCCAGCGAGCGGGCCGCCATGATGAAATAGCCGCCCTGCAGCGAGCCGTTGCGCAGGGCCACGGTGCGGCGGTGGTCGGGGTCGGGGAAGTCGTCCTTCACCGACGGATTGTGCGGGAAGAGGCGGGGCAGGTGCTCGGGGAAGTCTAGGTCATAACCGACCACCACAGTGCACGGAGCCTGCAGGATCTTGTCTCGGTTGTAGCCGTGGGCGCAGGCGGCGAGCCTGGCGCGGCCCTCCTCGCTGGTCACGAACACGAAGCGGGCCGGCGTCGAATTGGCGGCGGTCGGGCCCCACTTGGCCAGCTCGTAGATCTCGCGCAGCAGGCTTTCAGGCAGCGGCGCCGGGTCCCAGCTGTTGTAGGTGCGCGCCGAGCGGAACAGCTGGTCGAGGGCGGGATCGGGCAGGGCGGCCATGCGGAACTCCAAGGCGACGCGGCGTCGCCTCTAGGTAAGACCTAGACCGTGACCGACAAGTTTCAGGCGGCGGCGTCCAGCGCCACGCTGGCCTTGCGCTCCAGCTTGCCCCAGCCCACCCGGCGGCCCTTGATCGCCGTGACCACCGATTTGACCACCACGTAGTACATCAACTGGCGGTAGCCGAACCGCTGCACCGGCAGCCAGACGAGGTCCTTCCACGGCGCGCGCCGCTCCATGGCCATGCCCAGGGCGCCGGCCGAAAGGTCCAGGCAGATGAAGGCCGCCCAATAAAAAATTCCCCGGAACAGGTCGTCCGGCGACCATTCGGTGGGGTGGTAGCCCCAGGCGTAGATCGACCAGGCGAGGCTCGAGACGATGGCGAGGTCGACCAGCGGCGCGGCGACGGTCAGGAAAATCTGGAACAGCCAGATTTGTGGCAGGGCCACGAAGCCGAGCACGGGGTGTTTGCGGCTGAACAGGCAGGCGCGGTGCTTCCACAGGCACTGCAGGGTGCCGAACGACCAGCGGAAGCGCTGCTTCAGAAGGCCGGCGATGGTGTCGGGCGCCTCGGTATAGGCGCGGGCGGCCGGGTCGAACTCCACGGTCCAGCCTGCGGCCTGACAGGCGAGCGTCAGGTCTTGGTCTTCGGCCAGGGTGTCGGCTGGATAGCCGCCGAGGGCCTCCAGCGCCGCGCGCCGCCAGGCCCCGACCGCGCCGGGCACCACAGTCACCGCGCCGAGCGCGGCCAGCGCCCGCCGCTCCAGGTTCTGGGCGGTGACGTACTCCAGCGCCTGCCAGCGGGTGACGATGTTCACCCGGTTGCCGACAATGGCGTTGCCGGCCACGGCGCCCACCTTCGGATCGACGAACCAGCGGGCCAGCAGGCCGATGGTGTCCGGCGCGAACTGGGTGTCGGCGTCCAGGGCCACGATGATGTCGCCGTGCACCTGGCGCATGCCGCGGTTCAGGGCCTCGGCCTTGCCGCCGTTCTCGAAGGTCAGCAGCGTCACGCGCGGCTCGCCGGCGAAGGCTTCGCGCACCACCCGCGACGTGCCGTCGCTCGAGCCGTCGTCGAGCACCAGCACCTCCAGCCGCCGCCAGCGCGAGGCGAGGATGCGGCGCACCGAAGAGACGATCACCTGCTCCTCGTTGAAACAGGGGATCAGCACGCTGACCAGCGGCCCGGTCTCGGGATCGATCTCCGCCGGTGTGCGGCGCGGGGCGGTCACGAACCGCTGCCACAGCGACAGCACCGCCAGGAACAGCAGGCGCGCGAGGCCCAGCGCGATGGCGGTGATGAACAGGGCGGCCATGGCCTTGTTCAGCCATTCGAAGAAGCCGAACCCGATGCGGTCCAGCGTCAGCTCCCAGGCCGTGCGGTCGGTCGGCGGCATGGCCTCGGCGTGGGTCATGCCGGCCAGCTCGTCGATGGTGACCAGCTCGTAGCCGTGGGCGCGCAGGGCGTCGATCAGGACGGGCAGGGCCTGCACCGTGCGGCTGCGGTCGCCGCCGGAGTCATGCAGCAGCACCACCTGGCCGGCGTGGGGACCGGTATCGTCCAGGCGGTCGAGCGTGCGTTGCACGATCAGCTTGGCGTCCGGCTTCTTCCAGTCGTCCGGATCGATTCTCAGGCCGACGGCCATGTAGCCCAGGCGCTGGGCGACCAGCAGGGGCTCGATCTCGGCCGGGGTCGAGGGCTCGGCGTCGCCGAAATAGGGCGGGCGGAACAGCCGCATCGAGCGGCCGGTGATCACCTCGAACAGACGCTGGGTGGCGTTCAGCTCCAGTCCCACCTCCGCCACCGGGATTTCGCCGATGTTCGGGTGCGTCCAGGTGTGGCTGCCGACGACATTGCCCTCGCGCACCTCGCGGGCCACCAGGCCTGGCTCGGCCTGCATATTCTGGCCGATGACGAAGAAGGTCGCGTGGGCGTGCTTGGCCTTCAGGATGTCGAGGATCTTGGCCGTCCAGCGCGGGTCGGGGCCGTCGTCGAAGGTCAGGGCCACCTTGCCCGGATGGGCGCCGTAGCGGTCAATCACATAGGAGGTCGGCAGGGTGGTGTAGGTCTCGCCGGAGATCAGGCCGTCGTCGGGGTCGATCTCGATGGTGCGGGCGCCGCCGGTCGGCCGGGCGGCGACGTGCAGCACCTCGCCCGTGCCGTTGAAGTCGACGCCGGTGCTGGGGGCGATGGCTTCCAGGCCCGCCGTGCTTGCCGCGCCGTAGGGCTGGCGGAAGAAGCGCCACACGGCCGGGTCCTCGGCCCCCATCCGCCACAGGGCGTAGCCGCGCGGGCGGTAGTCGTCGGCGGTCTTGATCTCGTTGTGCACGGTAGCGGCGTCGAGGAACCACACGGTGTGCCGACGCCCCGCGTCGTCCTGGTAGCCGAAGGTGGGGTTGAGGGCGTCGTCGTCCATGCGGACGTCGGCGCCGGCGTCATGCGCCGACTGCACGGCCTCATAGAACAGGCTGGTCTCGGCCGGCGCCTGGCGCGGGTGATCCTTGTCCGGCAGCGTCCAGTCGTAGCCATAGGCGGCCAGGGCGACCACGGTCCGCGCCGGATCCAGCTTGACCATCTCCTGCGCCAGGGTGGTCTCGAACCACGGCTGGCCGGCCACCGGGCCGGGCGCGCCGGTGGAGTAGTGCTGGTCATAGGCCATCAGCACCACGGTGTCGGAGGCCGCCTGCAGAGCCTTCAGCGGCCAGGCGTCGTCGCCGACGGGGGTGGCCACCCACACCTCCAGGCCCAGCGGCTTGAAGGCGGCGCGCGCCTCGCTAAGCAGGGCGGGGTACTGGGCGAGCCCGCGCTCGGACAGGTTCTCGAAGTCGAACAGATAGCCGGCGTAGCCGCGCGACTGCGCCTGGGTCTTCAGCCGGGCGATGAGGGCCGCGCGGGCGGCCGGGTTGACCAACAGGGCGTCAGCCAGCGGCCCGTCCGACAGGCCGTCATGGGCGTTGTGCACCAACGGGATCACCGACGGCGGCCGTTTGGCGTTGGCGATCAGGGCCGCGCCCTGCGGATCGGCCGTCACCTGCACGTCGCCGGCCGAGCCCTTCAGGGCGATCCACTGCGGCGAGACCACGTCGAGGTTGGCGATATTGTCGTGCAGCGAGGCGCGGGAGGTCTCGTCCCACGGCACGTAGAAGCCGACTGAGATCGGCCGTCCGGTCTGCGCCCCGCCGCGCGGCGCGGCGACGCGGGTCAGCCTGTGATGGGCGTGCCGTCCCTTATGGCTGGTCTCCACATGCAGGCCGCGCAGGGTCTGGGGATCGCGCAGCGCCAGGTTCGGCAGGCGGGGCGCGAAGGCCAGGGTGGCGAAGAAGCCGGCGACGATCAGAACCGCGAACGACAACAGCAACCCCGAGACGAGGTTGGTGCGCTGGGCGCGCTTGCCTGAAGGATCGTGGAAGATCGGCGCGGTCATACGCCGACCCATGACGCCTGAATTGCGTCAGAACATTGCTCGGATTTTTACGGCGTGGAGACGCATCTCCAAAGGCCAAGCTAGCCCAGGGTTTGCTCGACCCGGGTGACTTCCGGCACATAGTGTCGCAGCATGTTTTCAACGCCCGCCTTGAGGGTGGCGGTCGAGGACGGGCAGCCCGAGCAGGCCCCGCGCATGTTCAGCCACACGACGCCGGTGTCCTTCTCGAAGCGCGAGAAGACGATGTCGCCGCCGTCCTGCGCCACGGCCGGGCGGATGCGGCTGTCGAGCAGTTCCTTGATCTCGGTGACGATCTGCTGGGTCTCGTCGTCGTAGACCGTCTCGTCGTGGCCGCTCTCGGCGGCCTCGTTCAGCACCGGCCGGCCGCTGGTGAAGTGATCCATAATCGCCGCCAGCACCGGGGCCTTCAGATGCGGCCACTCGTGGTGCACGTCCTTGCCGACGGTCAGGAAGTCCGGCCCGAAATAGACCTTCTCAACGCCGTCGAGGTCGAACAGCGCTTTCGCCAGCGGCGAAGACGCGGCGTCCTCGGCGTCGCGAAACTCGCGAGCCCCCGATCCCAGCACTTCGCGGCCGGGCAGGAACTTCAGGACCTCGGGGTTCGGAGTGGCTTCGGTCTGGATGAACATGGCCGACAGATGGCGTCAGGAAGGCGTACGCGCAAGTTCGCTCTTCTAATGCCTATCGCGACGCCAATGCCTTTTTAGCCACCAGGCTTCCCAGAGCCTGCTTGTTGGCTCGCCCAACCAAATAGACCGTCGTCATCGTTGGCTGCTTTCTTCCGCTGTTCAGCAAGGCGCTCATCGCAAACTTCCTCCCAGATCGACAAGGCTTCTTCCGTCATGCCGCGTAGTTGTTCGTATGAGAAAAGGTCGCTCTGAGAAATGAACTCAAGCCTTATTGTGCGCGGGTGATCTTTCCTTGCAGGAAAACTGAGGACTGCGAACTCAATGTCGGCGAACTCTTTCGCCATCTTGCTAATACGCTCGTGGGCGGCCGAAATAATGAACTTCACGGCCGCCTGATTAAACCCGCGCCCACGCCGAAAATCTGGGATGATCACGAAAAGCTTGTCGCCTTTCCTGAAGATTGCATTCGCCCAAAACGTCACTCCGTACTGGGCGGACAGCCGAAGAGCGCCGAACTCATATGCTTCAACGCTAATGCTCTGTTCTCTCACGAAATCGTAGGTGAGCTCGATAACCTCGGCGTTTGAATCGGCCTCGTCCGAATTGCGGGAGGCAGACCTCACCTGTTCAAGGAGCACCTCCTTGGACGGCGCAGCCACAATCATCGGAAGAGCGGCTTGTATGTTCAACGCGTCGGGCATTGCCCGTCGCGCGGGGCGGTAGGTAATCGAAGGCGGGCCGCTTCTGAGGTTTCTTAGGTGCCGCCTCTTGTCTACTTCGGCCATGGCGGCGACCCGTGCCAAGTCGGGTTCAGGCAGGCGGGCTTTCGTCCCTGACATCTTCGCGGTCCTCATTCCCCACCGCCACCATGTGGCGATGGAATCGATCCTTGATGACCGTATCAGAGATTCTCAGTCCATATCCAGCGCGTGTTCCCGTTTGGTTCGCGATGTAATCCCAAGGGCCACCGACGGCGTGCGAGATGTGCACGAGCCGTGTCGGCCGCTGCCGGCCGAGGTGTGAAACGACCTGATCGATGATGGCATCCACCCGATCATCGACGGGAGCCGGGAATGCGGTTTCCATGCCGGTTCGGAGGTCGCGTCTCCGAGCCGGCAGAGTTATTGGCCCACTGCCGTATGCTTTAAAGGTCGCATAGATGAGCGGGTGTACGGGTCCATACTCCCAAGCCTCAAAGTAGCCGTCGACGAGAGGGACGCCGTGCCTCGTCAGCATGATCCCATGGGCGAAATAGAGCAGCTTTTGCAGCGGTAAGTTGGAGGCAGTCAGGCGGCGAGCCTCCATAGCCGACAAGAGGAGGTTCGCTACGGCTCGTGCGTCATATGGAGGACCAAGCGGAACTGTCGTGTCAGACATGGGGAGACGGTGAACTGCGTCGCGAGCGTTGGAAACCCGGCGGTCTAGTCCCTCCTCTCGGCTATGTCACTCGGTCTGCGAGCCCCGATTCCAACACTTTGTAGGCTGGGCATGAACTCACGAGCTCGCGGCTCGGGGCGGTTTCGATTTAGGTCGACATGGCCGACAGATGGCCTCAGAGCCCGGCGGGCGCAAGTCGTCGCCGCCTCGCGCGGACGAAATGCAGCGCCAGGATGCTGCTGGCCATGGCCGCGAAGAAGCACCAGATCGATGGGAAGGCAAAAGGCGTGAGCAGTCGGATGATCACGGCGCCGCCGAACAGGATCGCGCCGAACGTCACGACCAGCGGCTCCGACGCCGCCAGGAAGGCCAGGCTGACGAAGGCGAGATAGACCATGCCGACCCACAGCGGGATCGGCTGCTGCGTGGCGTAGACGATGTGGCCGCGCCGCAGCTCCGCCCACTGCGGGAAGGTCGCCAGCCCCCAGGCGAGGTAGGTCGAGACCATCACTCCGACGGCGACGCAGGCCGCCATGATGCGTCGGCGCACGGCCGACGGCTCGACCAGCAGGACGGCCAGCGGCGCATAGGTCGGCCACAGCACCTTGGCGAATCCGAGATAGCCGATCACGCAGGCGTTGCTGACGTGGCCGCTGTGCAGCGGCGACAGCCAGATGACGCCCTCCAGGGCCTGCTGCGCGGCGAACAGCAGCGGGATCGCCGCCAGCGGCTTTTCGCGAAGCTGCGAGGCCTGGCCGACGCACACCGCCCCGAGCGCTCCCAAAACGCCGGCGGCGGCGAAGCTGACTTCAGGCGAGAAGCACATCTAGGCCAGGGCCGCGATCTCGTCGTCGGTCAGGTCGCCGGGCACCACGGTGACGGGCAGCTTGCGCCCGCCCCAGGAGACGCCTTCCTTGGCCAGCGACGCCACCAACGGTCCCGGCCCGCGCCCGCCGACGGCGGCGGCCAGAACAAGAATCTTGATCTCGGGATCCTCGGCGACCGCCGCTCGGATGCCGAGGTGGAGGGACTCGGCCGAGCGGATATCGAACTCGGGCGCCGCACCGGAGGCCTCGGCGACCTTCTCGGCCAGCTTCTGCAGCACGGCCTCGGCCTCTTCCCGCTCCTGCCGTTCGATCTCGTCGCGCACGCCCGACCAATGTTCGAACTCGGCCGGCTCCAGCACCTTGAGCAGCACCACCCGACCGCCCACCGATTTGGCGCGGCGGCAGGCGAAGCGCAGGGCGGCGTCGAATTCCGAACTGTCGTCGGCGACGACGAGGAACTTGCGAGGGCTCATGCAGAGACCCTAGCGCGGCCTTAGAGACTGATGAAGCCCACCTTGCGGCGCACCTCGTCGACCACCGGAGCGGCCACGGCGCGGGCGCGGTCGGCGCCGGCCTTGAGGATGCGGTCGATCTCGCGCGGGTCGGCCAGGTAGCCGCGCATCCGCTCGCCCACCGGGGCCAGCTGCGCCACCGCCAGGTCGGCCAGCGCCGGCTTGAACGTGCCGAAGCCCTTGCCGCCGAACTCGGCGATCACCTCGGCGTCGGTCTTGCCGGCCAGGGCGGCGTAGATGCCGACCAGGTTCTTGGCTTCCGGCCGCTCGGCCAGGCCGTCGAGGCCTTCCGGCAGGGGCTCGGGATCGGTCTTGGCCTTGCGGATCTTCGAGGCGATGGCGTCGGCGTCGTCGGTCAGGTTGATCCGCGACAGGTCCGACGGATCGGACTTGCTCATCTTCGCCGAGCCGTCGCGCAGGCTCATGATCCGCGCGCCCGGGCCCTGGGTCAGGGCCTCGGTCAGGGGGAAGAAGCCGGGCGCGTCATAGTCGTGGTTGAACTTGGCGGCGACGTCGCGGGTCAGTTCGAGATGCTGGCGCTGGTCCTCGCCCACCGGCACGTGGGTGGCCTTGTAGACCAGGATGTCGGCGGCCTGCAGCACCGGGTAGGTGTAGAGCCCGACGCTCGAGCGCTCCTTGTGCTTGCCGCTCTTCTCCTTGAACTGGGTCATCCGGTCGAGCCAGCCGAGGCGGGCGACGCAGTTGAACACCCAGGCCAGCTCGACGTGCTCGCGCACCGCCGATTGCGGGAAGATGGCGGCCTTGGCCGGATCGAGCCCGGCGGCCAGGTAGGCGGCGGCGATCTCGCGGGTCTGCTGGGCCAGCAGGGCCGGGTCCTGCCACACGGTGATCGCGTGCTGGTCGGCGACGAAGATGAAGGTCTCGCGCTCGTGCTGGAGGCGGGCGAACTTCACCAGGGCGCCGAGATAGTTGCCGAGGTGCAGGGCCCCGGAGGGCTGCACGCCCGACAGGACGCGTTCGGGGCCGGTGTAGGCAGGGGGCGGCGGCTGGCTCATGGGCGGGCTCTACCCGCGCCTCAGGCCTCCGGCAAGGCCGGGGCTGCGCCCTTCTTGCGGCGGAGCGCGCTCTTGATCTCCGCCACGGTCAGGCCGCCCGAGGCGATCAGCAGCACTGGATAGACCAGGGCCGCCGAGGCGCTGACCAACAGGATGGCGACTTCCTTGCTCAGCAGCGCCTTCAGGGCTTCCTGCCGATAGGCGGCGAAGGCCAGTAGGGCGGCGAGGGCGAGGCTGGCGAAGACGAGGCGGATCAGGCGGGAAACCGCCTTGCGATCAGGGCTGTAGAGCCCCCGCCGATGCAGGATCACGCTCATCACGATGACATTGACCCACGAGGCCAGGGAAGTCGCCGCCGCGACTCCCGGCACGCCGATCAGGTGGAACAGGGTGACGCCGGCGGCGATGTTCACCGCCACCGAGACCAGCGCCACGATCATCGGCGTGCGGGTGTCGTGGTTAGCGAAGAACGCCCGGTTGGTGATCTGGGCCAGCACGAAGGCCGGCACGCCCCAGCCGTATTGCAGCAGGGCCTGCGCCGTCTGGCGGGCGTCGAAGCTGGTGAACTCGCCGCGCGTGAACAGACCGTCGATCAGGAAGTAGGGCATGATGATCAACGCAGCAGCCGCCGGCAGCGTCAGCGCCATGGCGAAGATGGTCGCCTCGTCGAGGGTGCGGGTCGATTCCGTCTTGTCGCCCGACATCACGGCGCGGGTCAGCTGCGGCAGCAGCGCCACCCCGATAGCGACGCCCACCAGGCCTTGCGGCAGCTGGTAGAGCCGATCGCAGACCGAGAGCCACGACACCGCGCCATCGACGTGGCTGACCAGCGTGCCGGAGACCCAGACGTTGATCTGGCTGGCGCTGGCGGCCAGGGCGCCCGGCACCGCCGCCATGATCAGCGCCTTGACCGGCGGGGTCAGGCGCGGAAGCCGCCAGTGGACCTTGGCGCCCGAGCGGTTGCAGCCCCAGACCAGCAGCGCCGCCTGCGATATCCCGGCGATCACTACCCCGATCGAGGCGAAGTAGGCGCCCTGCACGGGCGTCTTCGCCGGCAAAACCAGGGCCAGCATCCAGAGGTTCAGCAGGATCGGCGCGGCGCCCGACAGGATGAAGCGGTTGCGGGCGTTGAGCACGCCGGAGAGGTGGGCGTAGATCGACATGCACGGCAGGTAGGCCATGGTGATCTGCGTCAGGGTCACGGTCAGGGCGAACTTGTCCGGCGTGTCGACGAAGCCGCTGCGGAAGGCCAGCATCAGCCACGGCATGGTCAGCTGGGCGACGACCATCAGCACCAGGGTGGACATGGCCAGGGTGGCCAGGGCGTCGCTGGCCAGGATGTCGGCCTCGTCTTCTCCGTCGCGCGCCAGGGCCTTGGCGTAAGCCGGCACGAAGGCGGAGGAGAAGGCCCCCTCGGCGAAGATCCGGCGGAACAGGTTCGGGAAGGCCAGGGCCGTGTAGTAGGCGTCGGCGGCGATCGTGCCGCTCGCCCCGATCCGGGCCGTGATCACCAGGTCGCGGGCGAAGCCCATGAACCGGCTGAGCAGAGTGAAGCTCGAAAAGATCAGCGACGACCGCAGCAGGCCGCTGCGCTTCGCGGCGACGCTGGCCGGGGGATCGGGCGGGCTCGTCGGCGCGGGCGGGGTGTCGGTCACGTTCGGCTTCTGCGACGGCGCCGATGCGCGGTCAAGCGAACGTGGGTTAACGCGCCACGCTCGCCGTCGCCCGCTGCAGGCGCGGCTTCAGGTTGGGGCTGTCGCGGTCCATGGCCGCCAGCAGCGCCGTCTTGAGGCTGTTCATCTTGCGGGTGTCGGTCACTTTCGCGCCGTCGGCGGTCTGGACGTAGAAGGTGTCGACCGCCCGCTCGCCATAGCCGTCGACGTGGGCCGACTGGATCGAGAGGCCGGCCTCGGCGAGGGTGCGGGCCAGGGCCTCCAGCAGGCCCGGCCAGTCGCGGCCCGAGGCCTCGACCACCGTGGCTTCCCGCGAAGCATCGTTGTCCAGCGTCACCGCCGGGGCGATCTTGAAGGCGGCGGCCCGCCCCATGTCGCTGGTCCGTCGCCGTTCGGCGGTCACCGTCTCGCCGCGACCGGCCGCGGCCACGGCCTCGGCCATACGCGCCAGCTGCCGGGGGTTGTCGCCGCCCAGCGGCATGCCGGCCCCATCCTGCACGTAGAAGACGTCCAGCGCCTCGCCCTGGCGGGAGGTGAAGACCCGCGCGCCCATCACATTGCCGCCCAGGGCCGAGATGGCCAGGGTCAGGTCGGCGAACAGGCCGCGACGGTCGCGCGCGGCGACCACGATCTCGGCGGCCGGCGAGCCCGGCGGAATGAAGGCCTCGGCGGCGACGCCGCCCTCGGCGACCGCGCGGCGAGCAAGGGCGGCGTGGGCCGTCAGCTCGGCGGGCTGGAAGCCGACGAAGTAGGCGTTCTCCATCGCGCCGGCCCAGTCGGCGGTCGAGGCGTCGGCGGCGATCAGCTGGGCGCGGGCCTCGGCGGCATGGCGCTCATGGGCGCGCATCACGCTGGCGGCGGCGTCCGAGCCGCGTCCGCCGCGGAACACCGCCTCGGTGGCGGTGTAGAGTTCGCGCAGCAGCTGCCCCTTCCAGCCGTTCCAGACGCCCGGCCCCACGGCGCGGATGTCGGCCACGGTCAGCACCAGCAAGAGGCGCATGCGCTCCGGGTTTTCGACGATGTGGGCGAAGGACTCGATGGTGCGCGGATCGGCGACGTCACGCTTCTGGGCGTAGTCGCTCATCACCAGGTGGTGCTCGACCAGCCAGGCGACCAGCTCGACCTTGGTCCGCTCCACGCCCAGCCGCTCGCAGGCCGACCGCGCCGAGCGAGCGCCCGCCTTCTCCTGGCCGCCGACGCCGCCCTTGCCGGTGTCGTGCAGCAACATGGCGAGGAACAGTGTTTCGCGGTCGCCGATCAGCGGCATCACCGAGGCCGAAAGCGGATGCTCCTCGTCCAGGCGCCCGGCGATGATGTCGCCGATCACGCCCACGGCGCGCAGGGTGTGCTCGTCCACCGTGTACGAGTGGTACATGTTGAACTGCATCTGGGCGACGACCCGGCCGAACTCCGGCAGGAAGCGGCCCAGCACGCCACTCTCGTTCATCAGGGTGAGAACCCGATAGGTCTCCTTGCCGCGCGCCAGCACGTCAAGGAAGGCGCGCGAGGCGTCCGGGTCGCGCCGCACCCGCGAGGTGATCAGCCCCAGGCTGCGGGTGATGGCGGTAAAGGCATCGGGGTGCAGGTCCAGCCCGCGCTGGTCGGCGATTTTGAAGATGCGGATCAGGTCGACCGGATCGCGCTCGAACACCCAGGCGCCGTCGACGTTCAGGCGGCCGCCGTCCTCGAAGAAGCCCTCGGCCTCGATCGGCTTCATCCGGCGGCTCTTGCCGGGCAGGAAGCGCGAGATGCCCTTCGGCTGCTTCTTCAGCTGCTCGGCTTCCAGCTTGGCGGCGAAGGTGCGGGTCAGCGCCCCCACGTCCTTGGCCACCAGGAAATAGAACCGCATGAAGCGCTCGACGGCCGGGGCGTCGCCGCGGTCGCCATAGCCCATGCGGCGGGCGATTTCCGGCTGCAGGTCGAAGGTCAGGCGCTCCTCGGCGCGACCGGTCGTGAAGTGCAGGTGGGCGCGCACGGCGTGCAGGAAGTCGAAGGCGCGAATGAAGGTCTTGGTCTCGCGCCGCTCGAACATGTCCAGCTGGAACACATCGTCCGGCCGGTCCACCGCGTGCAGATATTCGGCGATCCACATCAGGGTGTGCAGGTCGCGCAGGCCGCCTTTGCCTTCCTTGACGTTGGGCTCGACCATGTAGCGGCTGGCCCCGGCGCGGGTCTGACGCTCGTCACGCTCCTTCAGCTTGGCGGTAACGAAGGCGACTTCCGTGCCCTTCACCACCTCGGCGCGGAACCGGCGCTGCAGCTCGTCGAACAGCCGCTCGTCGCCGGTCAGGCGACGGGCCTCGAGGATCGAGGTGCGGATGGTGAAGTCCTCGCGGGAGAGCTTGATGCACTCCTCGACCGTCCGCGAGGCGTGGCCGACTTTGAAGCCCAGGTCCCACAGGGCGTAGAGCATGAACTCGATCACGCTCTCGACGTGGGCGGTCTGCTTGTAGGGGCGCAGGAACAGCAGATCGAGGTCGCTGTAGGGCGCCAGCGCCCCGCGCCCATAGCCGCCGACCGCCACCACGCCCAGGCGCTCACCCTCGGTCGGGTTGCGGGCGCGGATCATGTGGACGGTGGTGAAGTCGTAGAGCGCGGTGACCACTTCGTCGGTGACCCCGGAAAGCAGCCGCGCGGTCTCGATGCCGCCGGCGCCGTTCTCCAACCGCTCCTTGACGATCATCCGCCCGCGAAACAGCGCCTGACGCAGGATTTCCAGCGCCCGCCGCCGCTGTTCGGCCGGATCGCGCAGCGCATCCAGCGCCGCCGCGGTGAGGCGCGCGCGCAGAGCGACGCCGTCGACGACGTGTTCCAGACGGGTGGGTTTCAGACGGCGAGCCATGGCGGGGCTTATATGGCGCGGTTCGGGGTTAAGTTTGAGTCCAATCGTTCTGCGACCCACGGCCGCCCTTCACCCGAGTTCGTCATCCTGAGCGCGCGGAGCGCAGTCGAAGGACGCAGAGCGTCGCCACTGTGCGTCCTTCGACTGGTCCGCTTGCGCGGCCCGCTCAGGATGACGAAGGCTTTGAAGCCTAAAGCATGCCCTTGAGGCGGTAGAGCGCCTCCTGCGCCTCGCGCGGGCTCATGCCGTCGAGGTCGAGGTCGGCGAGGGCCTTGGCGACCGGGGCGGCGCTGACCGGATCGGGCGTCGGGGCGGTCGCCGCGAACAGCGGCAGGTCATCGAGCTGCGCCTTGTCCCCGGCCTCGCGCTCCAGCCGCTCCAGCACCTCGCGTGCCCGCGCCACCACCGGCGTCGGCACCCCGGCCAGCTTGGCCACCTGCACGCCGTACGACCGGTCGGCCGGGCCTTCCACGGCCTCGTGCAGGAAGATCAGGTCGCCGTTCCACTCCTTGGCCTTCAGCGACAGGTTGCCGACATGCGCCAGGCGGTCCTCCAGCTTGGCGAGCTCGTGGTAGTGGGTGGCGAACAGGGCGCGGCAGCGGTTAGTGTCGTGCAGGGCCTCGGCGCAGGCCCAGTCGATGGCCAGGCCGTCGTAGGTGGCGGTGCCGCGGCCGATCTCGTCGAGGATCACCAGGCTGCGCGGCGTCGCCTGCGAAAGGATCGCCGCCGTCTCGACCATCTCGGCCATGAAGGTGGAGCGCCCGCGCGCCAGATCGTCCCCGGCCCCGACGCGGCTGAACAGCCGGTCGACCACCCCCAGCTTCAGCGAGCGCGCCGGCACAAAGCAGCCCGCCTGGGCGAGCACGGCCAGCAAGGCGTTCTGGCGCAGGAAGGTCGACTTACCGGCCATGTTCGGGCCGGTGACGATGGCCAGGCGCGGGCAGCTGTCGGCCCTGTTGCGGCCGGCGGCGTCCAGGCGGCAGTCGTTGGGGGTATAGGCGTCGCCGGCCCGCTTCACGGCAGCCTCGACCACCGGGTGGCGCGCGGCTTCCGCCTCGAAGGCCAGGCTGCGGTCGATCACCGGCCGCACGGCGTTGGCTTCCTCCGCCCATTCCGCGAGCGCCGCATAGACGTCGAGCCCAGCTAGAGCCTCGGCCACCGCCTGCAGGGCGCCGGCCAGGGCGCAGGCTTCCTCGCGCCAGGCCTCGAAGGCCTCGACCTCGATGGCCAGGGCCCGCTCGCCGGCCTGGGCGATGCGCGCGTCCAGCTCGGCCAGCTCCACGGTAGTGAAGCGCACGGCGCCGGCCATGGTCTGGCGGTGGATGAAGGTCGCGTTCAGCGGCGGCTTCAGCAGCGGCTCGGCCTTCTGGGCGGTGCTCTCCAGGAAGTAGCCCAGCACGGCGTTGTGCCGGATCTTCAGCGGCACGCCGCTCTCGGCGACCAGTTGCGCCTCCAGCGCCGCGATCACCCGGCGGCTGTCGTCGCGCAGGGCGCGGGCCTGGTCGAGTTCGGGCCGCACGCCGGGGGCCACATAGCCGCCGTCGCGGGCCTGGGCCGGCAGATCGGGGCCAAGGCCTTCGTTCAGGGCGGCCAGGAAGGCTGAAAGCCCGGCGTGGTTCGAAGGTGTCAGCGCCTGCAGCGCCGCCTCGATCTCGCCCGGCGGCGGATCAAGCGCGTCGCGGCGCTCGCCAACCGCCAGGGCGCACAGCACCTCGCCGGTCTTCACCCCATCGCGCAGGGCGGCCAGATCGCGCGGACCGCCACGGCCGAGCGCCAGGCGGGAGATGGCGCGGGCCACGTCGCCGGAGGCGCGCAGGCTTTCGCGGAATTTCTCGCGCAGCGGCCGACGCTTCACCAGCCAGGCTACGGCGTCGAGGCGGGCGTCGATGGCGGCCGGATCGATCAGCGGCCGGGCCAGCCGCGCGGCCAGCAGGCGGGCGCCGGGCGCGGTGATGGTGCGGTCGATGGCGGCCAGCAGGCTGCCCTCGCGCTGGCCGCCGGTGGTGCGCTCGATCTCCAGGCTGTTCCGGGTCGCCGGGTCGATGGCCATGACGTCGGCCTCGCCGGCGCGGCGCGGCGGGCGCAGGGCGGGAAGGCGTCCGGCTTGGGTGACTTCCAGGTGGGCGGCGATCAGGCCCAGGGCCGAGACCTCGGCGCCGCTCAGCGCCCCGAACCCGTCGAGGGTCTCGACGCCGTACAGTCGCTTGACCCGCGTCTCGGCCGCCATCGGCTCGGCCAGGGCGCTGGCCATCGGCTGCACCAGACCACCGACCGACTTCAGCGCGGCCGAGAAGCCTTCGTCGGCGAACAGCCTGTCCGGCACCAGGATTTCGGAGGCGCCCATGGCGGCGAGCGCCGAGGCCAGGCCGTCGCGGCCCACCGCCAGGGTGTCGACCTCGCCAGTCGAAAGCTCGACGCTGGCCACCGCCGCCGCGCCGGCCCGCACCGACACGGCCGCCAGGCGATTGGCCCCGCGCGCGTCCAGCAGGCTGTCCTCGGTCAGGGTGCCGGGGGTGACGATGCGCACCACCTCGCGACGGACGATGGACTTCGACCCCCGCTTCTTGGCCTCGGCCGGGCTTTCCACCTGTTCGCAGACGGCGACCTTGAAGCCCGAGCGGATCAGCTTGGCGAGATAGGCCTCGGCCGCGTGCACCGGCACGCCCGCCATCGGGATCGGCTGGCCGTTGTGATTGCCGCGAAAGGTCTGGGCGATGCCGAGCGCGGCCGCGGCCTTGATCGCGTCCTCGAAAAACAGCTCGTAGAAATCGCCCATCCGGAAGAACACCAGGGCGTCCGGCTGCCGCGCCTTGGCGGCGAAATACTGCGCCATCACCGGCGATGCGCCGGTGGCGTCGAGGCTTGAAACGGGGGGATTCGCGGCGGCGTTCACCGCCCTTTGTTAACGTGTGGGGCGGGGCGGCGGAAGCCTGGGCGGCGACGCAAACGCCGAACGCGTGCGTTGCCTTTAACGCCGCGGAAGGCGGTGGGCTACGGCCTCCCAAGACCGCCCAACCGGCGTTTCAAACCTTGAACGATGCTTTCGCCAACGGTCCGAGGGGCGCCGGGCGGGAGGTAATTGTTGTAGGCAATAATGTCGGCAATGGACCTGCACCGGCTGAGCTGCTCCCAGTGTTCAGGGGTGTCCCGGCCGCCGCCCTGCATGATGTGATCGGCTTCCTGCGCAGCTTCCATTTCCGTTACGCGCCGAAGCGTTTCGTCGAAGGACTCATGCGGAAGCGGCTTCAGATGGAAGTCGCATCGGTCGAGCTTCCTCTTGTCACGAAGGCCCAACATCTGCCGCCAGCGAGCCACGGGGATTTCGATCTCGATGGGCTGAGCGCTGGCGACGGAAAGAATAGAAAAGCACTGGCCGGTTGAATCGATCAGCTCTCCGCCGAGAAGGTGGGAAGAGCCCGATGGATGGTGCAGGAAGAGATCGTCGGCCTCCTCGATGTCCTCGTAATAATCATCGTCCTCATGGAAAATGAGGGCGGGGAATGTGATCGATGCGCTGCTGGCCAACATCCCAAAGACCCTTCCTCTTGCCCTATGCGCAGCTTAGCCGCATGAAAAAGACGGCGACAAGAACAAAAAACGAACGCTCTTTGTGAGCTTGCTCATTTGTCGGGTTTGACGAATCCTCTCTCCACAGGAGGCCAAGTCATGACGAGTTGGATTTCCGTACTGGCGATCGCGGCCGCGTTTCAGGCTCCGGACGCCCCTTCGACGGCCGCCAAGCCCGTCGTCACCCCCGTTCCCGTCGCCGAGGCCGATTGGGCCAAACGGCCCAGCGCCGATGATCTCGCGCGTCTCTATCCCGAGCGGGCGACGCGGGAGGGGATCGGCGGCGACGTCAGCCTCGCCTGCGCGGTGGCCAAGGACGGCGCGCTCAGCGGCTGCAAGGTCTCGACCGAAACGCCCGACGGTTACGGCTTCGGCGAGGCGGCGCTCAAGCTGGTGGCGGCCTACGCCATCCGGCCCGAGCGGGCGGCGGTGTGGGTGACCTCGGATCGTCAGGTGCTGGTGCCGGTGCGCTTCCGCCCGACCGCCAGTGAGACGCCGGCGGTAGAGCGCCTGCCACCCGGCTTCGTGCCGCGTGACGGCCGTGTGCCGCTGCCTCGCCGCGAGCGGACTTGAGGCTGAACCGCGCGTTCGGCGCCGTGCTGGCCGCCGTCGCCCTGACGGCGGCGGGCGGCGCATGGGCGCAGCAGATCCAAGGGCCCGCAAAGGCGGCCAATGTGGGCAGCCCGCTGCTGGAGACGGCCATCGGCTTCGAACTGGGGCTGATCCTGACGCTCGGCGTCGGTCTCTATCGCCGTCGCAAGCGCTACGGCCCTACTGGCCGGTGACGTTTTCCCAGAACTTCTTGGCCTTGCCGACGAAGCCGGCGGCCTGGGGGTGCTGCTGGTCGCTGCACAGGCCGGCGAGTTCGGCCATCAGCTCCTTCTGGCGAGCCGAAAGCTTGGTCGGGGTCTCGATGTAGAGCTCGACCACCAGGTCGCCCCGGTCGCGTGAGCGCAGGCTCGGCATGCCCTTGCCCTTCAGGCGCACCGAGCGGCCGGTCTGGCTGCCTTCCGGGATCTTCACCTTCACCCGGCTGACGCCCTCTTCGCCGCACAGGCAGGGGGCTTCGATCTCGCCGCCCAGCGCCGCCGTGCACATCGGCACCGGCACGGTCACGTGGAGGTCGAGGTTGTCGCGCTCGAAGAGGTCGTGCGGGGCGACAGAGAGGAAGATGTAGAGGTCGCCGCGCGGGCCGCCGCGCTGGCCCGCGTCGCCTTCGCCGGCCAGGCGGATGCGGGCGCCGTCGTCGACGCCGGCGGGGATGCGCACCTGCAGGGTGCGCTCACGGCGCACCTGGCCGTGGCCGTGGCAGGTCTGGCAGGGGTCGAGGACCAGTTTGCCCGCGCCGCCGCAGCGGGGGCAGGTGCGCTCGACCGCGAAGAAGCCTTGGGTGGCGCGCACGCGCCCGGCGCCGCCGCAGGAGCCGCAAACGGTCGGCTGGGTGCCGGCCTTGGCGCCCGAACCGTCGCAGGTTTCGCAGGTGATCGAGGTCGCGGCGGTGATCTCCACCTCGGCGCCCGCGTGGGCCTGCTCGAGGGTGATCTCCAGGTCGTAGCGCAGGTCGGCGCCGCGCGCCGGACCGCCCTGGCGTTGGCCGCGTCCGCCGAACATGTCGCCAAAGGCGTCGCCGAACACCTCGTTGAAGATGTCGTTCATGTCGGCGCCGCCGCCGAAGCCGCCAAAGCCGCCGCCGCCGCCCATGCCGCCCTGGCCGTTCACCCCGGCGTGGCCGAAGCGATCGTAGGCCGCGCGTTTCTGCGGGTCGGAGAGCACGCTGTAGGCTTCGTTGATTTCCTTGAAGCGGCCTTCGGCATCGCCGCAGCCGCCGTTGCGGTCGGGATGGTGCTCCATCGCCAGCTTGCGGAAGGCGGATTTCAGGCCCGCGTCGTCGCAGCCGCGCTGCACGCCCAGGACATCGTAATAGTCGCGCATGGTCAGCGTCGGCTCTTCACGAAAACACTAAGAGGGAGGTGGGTGCGATCCCGCCCCGCTGCAAGCCTTAAGTCCTTGGCGCAGCGGGGCGAAATGCGTTCGCTTTCGCGGTAGGCGGCGGCGACGTCCCCGAGATGAGGATTAGCCGATTCTCCGCCTGATCCGCGATGCGGCACGGCGTCACGCAGCGGGTTTGCTGTCGTCGACTTCTTCGAACTCGGCGTCGACGACGTCATCGTCGGCGGCGGCCGAGTCCTCGGATCCAGCGGCCGCGCCGCCGTCCTGGGCCTTGTACATGGCCTCACCCAGCTTCATCGAAGCCTGGATCAGGGTCTGGGTCTTGGCGGAGATCGCTTCCGCGTCCTCGCCTTCCAGCGCCGACTTCAGATCGGCCAGGGCCGTCTCGATGGCGCCCTTGTCGGCCGCGTCGACCTTGTCGCCGTGTTCGGCGAGGGCCTTCTCGGTCGAGTGAACGATGGCGTCGGCCTGGTTGCGGGCCTCCACCAGCGCCTTGCGCTTCTCGTCGTCGGCTTTGTGCGACTCCGCTTCCTGCACCATCTTTTCGATGTCGGCGTCCGAAAGGCCGCCGTTCGCCTGGATGCGGATCGACTGTTCCTTGTTGGTCGCCTTGTCGCGGGCGCCGACGTTGACGATGCCGTTGGCGTCGATGTCGAAGGTCACCTCCACCTGCGGCACGCCGCGCGGGGCCGGCGGAATGCCGACCAGGTCGAACTGGCCGAGCATCTTGTTGTCCTGCGCCATCGGCCGCTCACCCTGGAAGACCCGGATGGTGACGGCGTTCTGGTTGTCCTCGGCGGTCGAAAACACCTGGCTGCGCTTGGTCGGGATGGTGGTGTTGCGTTCGATCAGCGGAGTGAACACGCCGCCCAGGGTCTCGATGCCCAGGGTCAGCGGGGTCACGTCGAGCAGCAGCACGTCCTTGACGTCGCCCTGCAGCACGCCGGCCTGCACCGCGGCGCCCAGCGCCACGACTTCGTCCGGGTTCACGCCCTTGTGCGGCTCGCGGCCGAAGAAGGCCTTCACGGCCTCCACGACCTTCGGCATGCGGGTCATGCCGCCGACGAGCACGACTTCGTCGATGTCGCTCTTCTTCAGACCCGAGTCCTTCAGCGCCTGTTCGCAGGGCGTGATGGTCTTGTTGATCAGGTCCTCGACCAGGGCTTCGAGCTTGGCGCGCGACAGCTTGATGTTGAGGTGCAGCGGGCCCGACGCGTTCATGCTGATGAACGGCAGGTTCACTTCGTACTGGGTGGTGGAGCTGAGCTCCTTCTTGGCCTTTTCGGCCTCTTCCTTCAGGCGCTGCAGGGCCAGCTTGTCCTTGCGAAGGTCGACCGAGGTCTCCTTCTTGAACTCATCGGCCAGGTAGTCGACGACGCGCAGGTCGAAGTCCTCACCGCCGAGGAAGGTGTCGCCGTTGGTGGCCTTCACCTCGAACACGCCGTCGCCGATCTCCAGGATCGAGACGTCGAAGGTGCCGCCGCCGAGGTCGTAGACGGCGATCTTCTTGCCGTCGTTCTTTTCCAGGCCATAGGCCAGGGCCGCCGCGGTCGGCTCGTTGATGATGCGCAGCACTTCCAGGCCGGCGATCTTGCCGGCGTCCTTGGTGGCTTGGCGCTGGGCGTCGTTGAAATAGGCCGGAACGGTGATCACCGCCTTGGTGACCGGCTCGCCCAGGTGACGCTCGGCGTCTTCCTTAAGCTTGGCCAGGATGAAGGCGCTGATCTGTTGCGGGGAGTAGTCCTTGCCGTGGGCCTTCACCCAGGCTGCGCCGCCGGGGCCGCCGACGATCTCGTAGGGCACCATGTCCTTGTCCTTGGACACGATGGGATCGTTGAAGTTGCGGCCGATCAGACGCTTGATGGCGAAGAAGGTGTTCGACGGGTTGGTCACCGCCTGACGCTTGGCGGGCTGGCCGATCAGGCGCTCGCCGTCCTCCAGGATGCCGACGACCGACGGGGTGGTGCGAACGCCCTCGGCGTTCTCGATCACCTTCGGGGCCTTACCGTCCATGATGGCGACGCACGAATTCGTGGTGCCAAGGTCGATGCCGATGATCCTGCTCATCTTCGTTTCTTCACTCCGTTCGTGGCGGACGGTGGCTGAGGGCCTCAGACTCTGAGCGCCCCGGTTTTTCTCGAACCGTCCCCGGTTAAACACATATCGCTCCGGCAGGCTTGTCGCCCGTCATCGCGCTAGTGGCCGGATATGGGAAAGGAGTCGGCTCGCGCAAGGGAAACCCTTCGCGGCCTATGGGAATTTTGACCCACGTTATCGAGGGTTTGCGGCCCGCCGGAGCCCGGCGAGCCGCACTTTCCGGGGCTTAGCCCTTGGACTTAACCCAGGCGTCGATGTCGCCCAGCCGTTCGGACTTCACCCGGGCGCGGTACTCGATCTGCGACAGGGTGGCTTCCAGGCTTTGCTGTGCGCCGCCGTTGGCCTTGGCGTAGTCGCGCACCTCGCCGGCGAGACCCGCGTCCGTCCAGTCCGTCGCGATGCGGCTCATGGCCGTTCGCAGGCTTTCCGGGGCGAACAGCGCATCGATGGCCTTGGCGTTGGTCTTCAGGAAATCCCAGGCGATCCGGGGGTGGTTGGTCGCCACCCAGCGCAGGGCGAGGTTGCGCTGCGTCTTCGGCGGTTCGTCGCCGAGGTTCATCTGCAGCACATCGCGGGCCAGGGCCTCGTCGCGCACCTGGCCGATCTGGGTGTAGAGGCGCTCCTTCTCCTGCCCGCGGGCCGCACGGGCCTTGGCGCGATAGAGGTCGAACATCGCCCGGTCGGCGTGGCTGGCCACCACGCCCAGCGTCGCTTCGCGGATCGCGGCGGGCAGGGCGTTGGGGTCGCTGTCCATGCGGCGGAAGCGGGCGTTGGCCTCGGCCACCACCGCCTCGTCGTCCAGGCGGCCGAGGGTGGTGATCAGGTCGGCGCGGAGCAGGGCGGTGTTGATGTTCTCACCCGGCTTGGGCGTCCAGCCCACCTGGGCCCACACGGGCGCCAGCAGCTTGCGGCCGGCGGCGCGGAAGGCGGTCTGCCGCGCATCGCCCGCATAGAGCAGGTTCACCTCGCGCAGGGTCTCGGCGATCTGGGTCCAGACCAGCGGGTCGGCGTTGGCCGGCAGCTTGTCGGCCAGGGCGAAATAGTCGCCGATCGGCCGGGTGTTCTCCTGGCCGAACGCCCAGTAGTCGTAGAGAACCTTCAGCTGGTCGACGGGGGCCAGCGCGCCAAAGCGGTCGCGCAGGGCGTTGAAGCTGGCCTGGTCGTAGGCGGTGCGGAAGTAGCCCTTGGCCCCGGCGTTGACGACCACGGCGCCGGTCGCATCGACGCGGGCCGGCTTGTCGGCCGAGACGAGGCCGCGCCAGGCGACGCCGCCCACCGGCTGGGCGGTGACCGGAACCAGCCAAGTCTGCGGCTTCTTGGACTCGGCGTCGACGCCGAACCGGCCCTGGGTCAGGCGCAGGCCGCCGTTCTGGCTCTCGACGCTGACCAGCGGCACGCCCGGCTGGGTGGTGAAGTCGCGGGCCACCGCGTCGATGTCCTGGCCTGAAGCCTTGGCCAGGGCGCTCCACAGGTCGCTGGAGACGGTGTTCGAGTAGGCGTGGCTCTTCATGTAGGCGCGGATGCCGTCGCGGAACTTCTCGGCCCCGAGGTAGTCCTCGATCATGCCGATCACCGACATGCCCTTCTGGTAGGTGATCAGGTCGAAGGAGGCGTCGGCGGCGTCGGCGATGGGCTGCACGACCGGGTGGGTGGCCGAACGGCTGTCCAGGCGCACGGCCCGGTCGCTGGTGCCGATATAGCCGGCGGCGTTGGACCAGGTCGGATTGAGGTCGCCGGTGGCCTTGTTGGCCATCCACTCGGCGAAGCCTTCGTTCAGCCAGAGGTCGTCCCACCAACTCATGGTCACGAGATCGCCGAACCACTGGTGGGCCATCTCGTGGGCGACGGTCGAGAACACGTCCTGGCGGTCGGCCTCGGTGGAGACCTTCGGGTCGAGCAGCAGGTACTTCTCGAAGTAGAGGATCGCCCCCCAGTTCTCCATGGCGGCGAACTGCACGGCGCCGCCGGGCACGGCCAGGAGGTCCATCTTAGGCAGAGGGTATTTCACGCCGAAATAGTCATTGAAGTAGCGCAGCAGGCGCTCGGCGCTGTCCAGCGCATAGCGGCCCTGTTCGCCGGCCCCGCGGCGGGCGACGACGCCAACGTCCACGCCGTCGACGTTGCGCGAGATGCGCTCCAGGTCGCCGATCGCCATGAACAGCAGGTAGGACGACATCTTCGGCGTCGGCGCGAAGGTCACCTTCTTCTGGCCGCCGGCCAGGGTCTCGCTCTTGGCCTCCGGCATGTTGGAATAGAAGGCGCGGCTCGCCGGGCCGGTCACGCTGAGGGTGAAGGTCGCCTTCTTGGCCGGCTCGTCCCACATCGGCGCGAAGCGGCGGGCGTCCGGGGCCTCGAACTGGGTGGCCAGCACCTGGTCCTTCGAGCCGTCGTCCTTGTCGTAATCGATGCGGAAGAGGCCAATGGCCTGCTGATTGATCTTGCCGGTGTAGTCGATGACCAGGCGGTGCTTGCCGACGGTCACCGGCTTGTCGAAGGCGATGGTCGCGCGCTGCTTGGGCGCGTCGTAGCTGACCTTGGGCGCGGCGTTGGCGCCGTCGAGGCTCACCGTGCTGAACTGCAGGTCGGCCGCGTTCAGGGTGATCTCGGACGTCTCCTTGGAAACGTCGATGTCGATCCCCGCCTGGCCGGTGAAGGTCAGGGCCTCCGCGTTGGGGACCACCGAAATATCGTAGTGGCTGGGGGTGACCCCCTCGGGCAGAACGTTTCGCGTCGGAGCCGGTGCGCTCGTCTTGCCGCCGCAGGCCGCCAGGATCAGCCCGGCTGCGGTGAGGATCATCGCCAGTCGCTTCATGTAGCGCTCGCTCCCAATTTTAGCCGGTCACCCTAGGCCGGGGCCGACCGGGGGGCCAGATAGGCAACATGAAGGTTTTGTCAGGATTCGGGCTGTGGCCGGGTCGATTGGACCCCGAAACCCAGGAAACCCTGGTGCGGCAAGTCTTGGGCGCAGCGGATGACGCACCGTTTTATCGCCCGGTGACGCCGGGTGGTCGTCCGATGAGCGTGGAAATGACCAATCTCGGCCCGCTGGGCTGGGTCACCGACCGCGAGCGCGGCTATCGGTATCAGGAAGCACACCCCGTCACCGCGCGGCCCTGGCCCGCCATCCCGCAAGTCCTGCTCGACCTCTGGGCCGAGCTCGCCGATCCGCAGCGGCCGCCCGACGCCTGCCTCGTCAACCTCTACCGCGACGGCGCCCGCATGGGCCTGCACCAGGATCGCGACGAGGTCGACCACACCGCGCCGGTGCTGTCGGTCTCGCTCGGCGACACGGCGATCTTCCGCATCGGACCAGCGGAGGGAGGCCCTACCTCGACCGTTCGCCTCGCCTCCGGCGACGTCTGCGCCCTGGCCGGCGAGGCCCGACTGGCGCGGCACGGCATCGACCGGGTGCTGACCGGATCCTCGCGGCTGATCCCCGGCGGCGGGCGGATCAACCTCACCCTGCGCCGCTCACGCTGACGCTTGAGCCCTCGCCTTCGCAGGCGCGAAGGCGCAAGGTGCGCGTCCAGCAAAGCTGGAGTACGCCCATGCCGTCCGAACCCCATCACGTCGTCGTCGTCGGGGGCGGTTTCGGCGGGCTTTCGGTGGTCAAGGGCCTGGCCGGCGCGGCCAAGAAAGGTGCGGGGGTCCGCATCACCTTCGTCGACCGCCGCAATCACCACCTGTTCCAGCCGCTGCTCTACCAGGTGGCCACCGCCTCCCTGGCGACCTCCGAGATCGCCTGGCCGATCCGCAACCTGGTGCGCGACCGCCCGGAGGTGACCACCCTGCTGGCCACCGTCACCGGCGTCGACGCCGCCGCCCACACCGTGAGCCTCGAGGACGGCTCGACCCTGGCCTACGACACCCTGGTCCTGGCCACCGGCGCCCGCCACGCCTACTTCGGCCACGACGAGTGGGAGCCCTTCGCCCTCGGCCTCAAGACCATCGAGGACGCCACCACCATCCGCCGCCGCATGCTGCTGGCCTTCGAGGCGGCCGAGCGGGAGGCCGATCCCGCCGTGCAGGCGGCCCTGCTGACCTTCGTCATCGTCGGCGCCGGCCCGACCGGGGTCGAGCTGGCCGGGACCATCGCCGAGCTGGCGCGCGACACCCTGCCGCCGGAGTTCCGCAACATCGACACCACCGGCGCCCGCGTGCTGCTGATCGAGGCCGGGGCGCGCGTGCTCGGCGGCTATCCGGACGATCTTTCGGACTACGCCCGGCGCTCGCTGGAGCGGCTGGGGGTCGAGGTGCGCCTCGGCCAGGCGGTGACCGATGTCACGGCCGAAGGCGTGGCCCTCGGCGACGAGCGTCTGGCCGCCCGCACCATCCTCTGGGCGGCCGGCGTGCGCGCTTCTCCGGCGGCGGAATGGCTGCAGGCCCCGGCGGACCGGGCGGGCCGCCTGCTCGTTGAGCCGGACCTCACCGCCCCCGGCCATCCCGACATCTTCGCCATCGGCGACACGGTCAGCATCGCCGGGCCGGACGGCAAGCCCGCCCCCGGCATCGCCCCGGCCGCCAAGCAGCAGGGCTTCTATGTCGCCGATGTGATCCGTCGTCGCCTCTCGCGCCGGCCGGCGGCCGCGCCCTTCCGCTACCAGCACCAGGGCAGCCTGGCGCAGATCGGCAAGAAGCGGGCGGTGATCGCCCTGGGCGACTTCAAGCTGCGCGGCGCGCTGGCCTGGTGGCTGTGGGGCATTGCCCACATCTACTTCCTGATCGGGGTCCGCAGCCGGCTGAACGTCGCCATCAACTGGCTGTGGATTCACGCGCGCAACCAGCGCAGCGCCCGGCTGATCACCCAGGGCTCCAGCGGCGGGAAGCTCCCGCCGCCGAAGGTCCCTTGAGGACTTAGCCCCGCAGCTTGCGGGTCAGGGCTTCCAGGTCGCGGGCCAGGCTCGCGTCTTCGCCGCGCAGGGCTTCGATACGGCGCACGGCGTGCAGCACG
This sequence comes from Caulobacterales bacterium, assembly GCA_017307205.1. GTDB lineage: Bacteria > Pseudomonadota > Alphaproteobacteria > Caulobacterales > Caulobacteraceae > Caulobacter. The sequence continues at coordinate 15,227 of JAFKGN010000166.1, read as the reverse complement.
GTGGTGTGGTCGCGTCCCCCGAAGCGACGGCCGATGTCCGGCAGGCTGCGCGTGGTCAGCTGCTTGGCCAGCCACATGGCCGCCTGACGCGGACGGGCGATCGAGCGGTTGCGGCGTTCCGAGATCAGATCGGCCTGCTTCATGCCGTAGTGCTCGGCGGTGGCCTTCTGGATGTCGTCGATGGTGATGCGCTTTTCGGCGCCGCGCAGGTGCGGACGCAGGATCGCCTGGGCCTCGTCGAGCGACAGGGTGGCCACGCCGTCGCCCACGCGGGCCACGAGGGTGTTCAGGGCGCCTTCCAGCTCACGCACGCTGTCGGTGAAGCGGTCGGCCAGGAACTGCAGCACCTCGCCCCGGGCGGCGCCCGAGAAGTTCTGCTGACGGCCCAGCTGCTCGAGCTTGCGCTCCAGGATGCCGAGGCGGAGCGTGCGGTCGGCCGGCTCGATGCCGCAAACCAGGCCGGACTGCAGGTGCGAGCGCAGGCGGGCGTCGATCTCGGTCAGGGCGCTCGGGGCGCGGTCGGCCGAGAACACCACCCGGCGGCCGTCTTCGACGAGGGCGGTCAGGGTGTGGAACAGCTCTTCCTGGGTCGACTGCTTGCCGCCCACGAAGTGCACGTCGTCGATGATCAAGAGGTCGGCGGCGCGCAGCTCGTCCTTGAAGGCCGAGGTCTGGCGATCCATCACCGCCCGCACGAAGGTCGACAGGAAGCGCTCAGCGGTCAGGTAGACCACCCGCTTCTCCGGCGCCGCGCGCATGGCTTCCCAGGCCAGGGCGTTCAGCAGGTGGGTTTTGCCGAAGCCATAGGGGCCGTGGAACAGCACGGGGTTGAAGTGGCCGTCGCTCCACGAGGCGACCCGGCGGGCCACGGCGTGCGCGAACTCGTTGGCCGGACCCGGCACGAAGCTGTCGAAGGTCAGGCGCTCCTGCAGGCCGGCGAGGCGCTGCGGGCGTTGGGCGCCGGCGACGGCGGCCGGACCGAAGGCTGGAGCCACGGCCGGAACGTCCGAAGACACCGGCAGGGCGATCTCGATAATCTCGGCGACAGGGGCCGCCTCGGCGCTGTCGCCGCCTTCGAGTTCGAACTCACGGCGCGACTTCAGATCGATGCGGCGGTGCGCCGGGTCGTTCTGAGCCCACACTTCCCCGATGCGGCGCCACGCGTTGCGGCGGATCCAGTCGCGCGCCACGCCGGTCGGCGTCACCAGAACCAGATCACCGGCCGCGGTTTCACGCAGCGCAGCTTGAGCCAGCCACGAGCCGAAGGCGGCGTCGCCCAGCTCATGCTTCAGGGTCTGGCAAGCCTTGTTCCACACGGCGCCCACGGGGGCGGCCTGGCCTGCATGTCCCTTCGTCGTCATTTCCTTGATCGCCCCTTCGCAGAAAACCGCCGACACGTTCAGAGGCCGCCCCCAAGCGACCTGCAAACCGTAACAAACACAGAGACTTAATCGCCGAACGCACGCGCCCGCCGTCACCGTCATTCAACCGTCAAAAGAAGGAAGAAGAACCGTCGAGGTGTTCAAATTAGCGGTGCGGGAGCCGCCTTCAAGCGCAAAGAATCACTCTCTGCGGCGATAATCCTGTTGACTCTCACAAGGTGTGGAAACGCCAAGGGAAAGCCTGTGAGGCGAATTTTCGGTGCGACGTTTTTACCCTTAACGGCGAACTTCCGGGCACGAAAAAAGGCCGCCGTAAACGGCGGCCTTAACCCCATAGGGGTTTGAATTGCATAACTTAATAGCGTGGCCTTGGAAGGCCGCCGCTTAATTAAGCGGTCGCCAGCTTCTTCAGCTGGGCGGCCAGGCGCGAGACCTTGCGCGAACCGGTGTTCTTGTGAACCACGCCCTTCGAGACGGCGCGCATCAGTTCCGACTCCGCCTGGACGAAGGCGGTCTTGGCGACAGCGGCGTCGCCGCCGGCCAGAGCCTCTTCAAACTTGCGGATGAAGGTGCGGACGCGCGAACGGCGCGCGCCGTTCACCTCGGTGCGGCGTTCGATCTTGCGGATCGCTTTCTTGGCGCCGGGGTTATTGGCCATCGGTGTTCCCAGTCGGTAGCGCGCATCGCCACATGACGACGCACGAAAAAATTCGAAGGGCGCGCCTATAGGACAAGGACTGGCATCGGTCAATGCGCTCCGGGCGGCGGCCGCCAGATTCACCGGCCCTTGAAGACCGGCTTCCGCTTCTCGACGAAGGCCGCCATGCCTTCGCGCTGATCCTCCAGCCCGAACAGGGAGTGGAACAGCCGCCGCTCCAGCTTCAGCCCGGCCGACAGCGGCGTGTCGAAGGCGGCTTCGATCATCTCCTTGGTCATCCGCACCACCATCGGCGGCTGGGCGGCGATCCTGGCCGCCGCCTTCAGGGCCTCGGGCACGAGATCGGCCAGGGGGACCACCCGGCTCACCAGGCCCGATCGCTCGGCCTCGGCGGCATCCATCATCCGGCCGGTCAGGATCAGGTCCATCGCCTTGGCCTTGCCGACATAGCGCGGCAGGCGCTGGGTGCCGCCCGCGCCGGGCGAGACGCCGATGGAGACCTCGGGCTGGCCGAACTTGGCGTTGTCGGCGGCGATGATGAAGTCGCACATCATCGCCAGCTCGCAGCCGCCGCCCAGGGCGTAGCCGGCCACCGCGGCGATCACCGGCTTGCGGCAGCGCGAGGCCCGCTCCCAGTTCTTGGTGATGAAGTCCTCGCCATAGGCCTCGGCGTAGGTCTTGGCGGCCATGGCCTTGATGTCGGCGCCGGCCGCGAAGGCCTTGTCTGAGCCGGTGATGACGATGGCCCCGACGGCGTCGTCCGCCTCGGCCCTGTCGAGGGCCTCGGTCAGCTCGTTCATCAGCACATCATTGAAGGCGTTCAGCGCCTCGGGCCGATTGAGGCGGATGAGCGCGACGCCGTCTGCGCCCTCCGGCGCGGTTTCGACAATCAGGGTCTCATAGGCCATGGCGGGGCTCCTTACGCTGCCCCGGATATTTACGGGCCTTCGACCTTGAAGCCCAGCGCCCGCAGGCGGGCGGGCACCCCGTCCGGCCCGGCCAGGTGGCCGGCGCCCACCACCATCACCGTGCGGCCCGAGCCCTGCATGCGCTGGGCGATGGTCTGCACCCAGCGGGCGTTCCGCTCGGTGACTAGCCGCCGGTAAAGCGCCGGCGAGGCGTGGCGCAGGGGCGTCAGCCCTTCCTTCTCGATCTTGCGGGGATCGCCGCTCATCCAGGCGTCGAGCAGGCGCTGATAGCTCTCGGGGTCGGTGTCGACATCCCGCAGCGTCTGCTCCAGCGAGGCGATCTGCTCGGCCAGCGGGGCGTCGGCGAACATGGCGATCTGCTGCTCGGGCGTCTCGAACGCCTCGCGCCGCGCGCTGCTCGGGGCTTCGGCCGAGAGCTTCTGCTCGACCCCGTCTGCGGCGCCCGCTTCATAGCGGGCGAGGGCGGCGAGCGAGATCTGCACCTCCGCCAGCCAAGGCCGCAGGCCTTCGATGACGTTCTCGTTCACGCCCAGCCGGGCGCAGACCGTCCTCAGGCGCGCCCGTCCGCGCGGCGAAAGCTGGCTGGAGAGCCGCCGCCCCGGCGGCTGCAGGCCCTGATCGCGGGCCAGGGCGCCGAACCGGGCCTGGGTGGCGGCGTCGAATGGGATCTCGAACCAAAGGTCGTCGGCGCGGGCCAGGGCGGCGCCCAGGGCGGGCGGCCGCCAGTTCAGGTCGCGCGGCAGCACGTGCACCGATCCGAACAGCACGATCTCGCTGTCGGCGTCGCGCACCACCCACATCGGCGGCATGGCGAGCGCCTGCGCGGGCAGGGCGGTCAGCAGGGCGAGGGTGAGCAGGCGGCGCAGCATCGGGCGATCTAGCGCTGGCAAACGGGGCAGAAGAAGGTCGAGCGTCCGGCCTGCACCTGCCGGGCGATCACCCCCTTGCAGCCCGGCGTCTGGCAGGCCTCGCCCTCGCGGTCGTAGACGCTGAACCGGTGCTGGAAGTAGCCCAGCGCCCCATCGGCGTGGGCGAAGTCGCGCAGGGTGGAGCCGCCGGCCTCGATGGCCTCGGCCAGCACCTGGCGGATCGCGTCGACCAGCGGGCCGAGCCGCGTCTTCGCGATGCCGCCCGCCGGCTTGAACGGATCGATGTGCGCCCGCCACAGGGCCTCGCACACATAGATGTTGCCCAGGCCCGCCACGATGCGCTGGTCGAGCAGCAGGGTCTTGGGGCCCTGCTTGCGCCCTTCGAAGGCGTCGGCCAGGGTCGCGATCGTGAAGTCCTGGCCCAGCGGCTCCGGCCCCATGCCCTTGAACCACGGATGCTCGGCCAGCCGGTCGGTGGGGACCAGGTCCATGAAGCCGAAGCGGCGCGGATCGGAATAGGCGACGCGCGTTCCGTCGTCGGTGACGAACAGCACATGCTCGTGCTTCGGGTTGTCGCCGACGGTCTCGTAGAATTCTCCGGGCCGCAGGTGATCGCCCTGCGGCGTGGTCACGTCGAAACGGCCCGTCATGCCCAGGTGCATCACCAGGGTGTCACCGCGATCCAGCGGCGCCAGCAGGTATTTCGCCCGCCGGTCCAGCCGCTCGATGCGCGCGCCGGTCAGCCGTTGGACGAAGCCGTCGGGCAGGGGAAAGCGCAGGTCCGGCCGCCGCGCCTCGACGCGCGCCAGGCGATGGCCCTCCAGGGCGGGGGCCAAACCGCGTCGAACGGTTTCAACCTCGGGCAGTTCAGGCATGACGGCGGCGACCAGCGGAGCTATGACGCCCGCATGAACACTCGGGCCACCTTCGGATATCAGGACGTCGATCCGGCCGAAAAGCCGAAACTGGTGCGCGGCGTCTTCGACCGCGTCGCCAGCCGCTACGACCTGATGAACGACGTGATGAGCCTCGGCGTCCACCGACTGTGGAAAGACGCCATGGCCGCCAAGATCAATCCGCAGCCCGGCGAGTTCATCGTCGACGTGGCCGGCGGCACCGGCGACATGGCCCGGCGCTACGCCAAGCTGGCCCGCGCGGCCCAGGCCCGTCGCGGCGGCCCGGACGCCCAGGTGGCGGTGATCGACTACAACGGCGAGATGATCGCGGCTGGCATCGCCAAGGGCGGCGAGCCGGAAATCGTCTGGTCGGTGGGCGACGCTCAGCGTCTGCCGCTGCCCGACGCCTGCGCCGACGCCTATTCCATCGCCTTCGGCATCCGCAACGTCACCGATATCTCCGCCGCCCTGCGCGAGGCGCGCCGCGTGCTGAAGCCGGGCGGCCGCTTCGCCTGCCTGGAATTCTCGCGCCCGGTCACCGAGGCCCTGGCCTCGGCCTACGACGCCTATTCCTTCGGCCTGATCCCGGCCATGGGCGAGCTCGTCGCCAAGGACCGCGCCTCCTATCAGTACCTCGTGGAAAGCATCCGCCGCTTCCCGGTGCAGGAGGCGTTCGCCGGCATGATGCGCGAGGCCGGCTTCAGCCAGGTGCGATACGACAACTTCACCGCCGGCGTCGCGGCGCTGCATACTGGGCGCGCGATCTGAAATGAACGGCCTGATGGCCTTTCTGCGGCTCGTGGCCGCCGGCTGGACCCTGGCGCGTGTCGACGCCCTGATCCCGCGCGAACTGAATCCCGTCCTGCCGCCCAACGCGCGCCTGCTCGGCAATCTCGTGCGGCTGTTCGCCGGCCCCAAGGCGCGGCAGGGGCGGCCCGGCCAGCGCCTGGCTGGCGCCCTTGAGGGCATGGGGCCGGTGGCCATCAAGCTCGGCCAGTTCCTCTCCACCCGCGCCGACATCTTCGGCAAGGAGTTCGCCGACGATCTCTCGCACCTGAAGGATCGCCTGCCGCCGTTCCCGCACGCGGAAGCGCAAGCCGAAGTCGAGCGGGCGCTCGACCGGCCGATCGGGGCGCTGTTCTCGGAATTCGGCCCGGCCGTCGCCGCCGCCTCGCTGGCTCAGGCCCACCAGGCCCGCCTGCTCGACGGCCGGCGCGTGGCGGTGAAGGTGCTGCGGCCCGGCATCGAACGCCGCGTGGCGGAAGAGGCGGCCAGCCTCACTCTCGCGGCCAAGCTGGTCGACGCCTTCGTGCCGCCCGCCCGCCGGCTGGAGCCGCGCGCCTTCGCGGCCGTGGTGCTGCGCGCCATGATGCTGGAGCTCGACCTGCGCTTCGAGGCGGCCGGCGGCGATGAGCTCGGCGAAGTGGCGGCCAAGGACGGCTACATGCGCTGCCCGCCGGTGATCTGGGAGGGCGTCGGCAAGCGCGTCCTCACCCTCGGCTGGGCCGACGGCGTGGCCCTGTCCGACCCGGCGTCGCTTACCCTGGACGGCCTCGACCGCCCGAGGCTCGCCGACAATATCGTGCGCGGCTTCCTGGCCCAGGCCCTCGGCCACGGGGTGTTCCACGCCGACCTGCACGAGGGGAACCTGTTCGTCGCCGCCCCTGCCGAGGTGACCGCCATCGACTTCGGCATTGTCGGCCGCCTGGGATCGGTGGAGCGCCGCTATCTGGCGGAAATCCTCTGGGGCTTCCTCAACCGCGACTATCCGCGCATCGCCCAGGTGCATTTCGACGCCGGCTATGTGCCGGCCGGGCAGGATGTCGACGCCTTCGCCCAGGCCCTGCGGGCGGTGGGCGAGCCGGTGTTCGGCCGCAACGCCAGCCAGGTCTCAATGGGCCGGCTGCTGGCCCAGCTGTTCGAGATCACCGCCCTCTTCGAGATGCGGCTGCGCCCCGAGCTGGTGCTGCTGCAAAAGACCATGGTCACGGTCGAGGGCGTCGCCCGCCGCATCTACCCGGACCACGACCTCTGGGCCGCCGCCAAGCCGGTGGTTCAGGCCTGGATCGCCCGCGAGCTGTCTCCAGTGGCCAAGGCCCGCGATTTCACCGCCGAGGCGCTGAGGGCCATCAAGGCCCTGGCCCGCCTCGCCGAGACCCCGCCGACGCCCGCCGTTGCGGTGGTCGAGACGCCGAGCTCGCGCGCGGGCCTCGGGTTCGCCCTCGGCGCAGCCGTCGCCGGCCTCGCCTTCCTGCTGGCGGTCTGGCTGACCTAGCTGTCCGAGCTGCTACGCGAGGCGCTGGCGGTGCGCTTGGCTTCCACCGCCTTCTGCTGCGTCCAGTAGGCCGCCCCGTCGCGCGGGTGGAAGAAGGTGCGCGGCAGGCCGTCCTCATTGCCGACCGCGAAGACGTTGGACTTCGCATCGTAGACCAGACGGTCGCCGTTGGCGCGTTCGATCGTCTGGGCGCCGGCCGGCGGCTTCTTCAGGAAGGCGACCGCCTTGGCCGCATAGGCGTCGGGCGTCGCCGCATCGAACTCGGCCCCGTATTTCTCGAACCGGGCCTGGGCGTTCTCGGCGCCGCTGGCCTGGCGGCTGGAGGCCCAGGCGATGTCGCTGTCCTCCGCCGACGGCCGCGACAAGCGGATCGGCGCGGAGGTCAGGTTCGCATCCCGGGACGTGAGCCGCGTCTCCTCGGCGCTGGGGAACGACCCCGCTGCGGCGTGATCACGCGCCGCAAGCGCCGCCGAACCGCCGCCATCGCAGGCGGACAGGCCCAGGGCCGTCAGTGAAAGCATCGAAAGCGTAAGCAACACACCCGCCGCGCCGCCGCGGCCAATCTGGTTTCGCATGACAAGAGCCCTCCCTCACGCGTGTTCAAACGACGGAACAAAGGAAGAACAATGAAGCGCGGCTGTCGAGTCTTTTTTTGAGTCGGCGGAATCGCCTTATGCACGGCCGCATGACTCCGAACCTGCCGATCGCCCGCCTGCCGCACGCTGAAGGCCTGCCGCTGCCCGCCTATGAGACCACCGGCTCGGCCGGCCTCGACCTGCGCGCCGCCGTGCCGGAGGGCGAGCCGATCGTCCTGGCGCCGGGCGCCCGCACGGCCGTTCCAACTGGGCTCTGCTTCGGCATCCCGCACGGCTTTGAGGGCCAGGTGCGTTCGCGCTCCGGCCTGGCGGTCCGCGCGGGGATCACCACCCTGACCGGCACCATCGACAGCGACTATCGCGGCGAGATCAAGGTGGTGCTGATCAACCTCGGCCAGGACGATTTCGTCATCGCCCGCGGCGAACGTGTCGCGCAGATCATCATCGCCCCGGTCGCCCAGGCGCGGATCACGGAAGTCGAGAGCCTCGACGAGACGGCGCGGGGCGCGGGCGGTTTCGGTTCGACCGGCCGCGCCTAACGCGCTTAGCCCTCCGCCAGGTCTTCCGGCAGGCCGATGATGTGGAAGCCGGCGTCGACGTGAACCACCTCGCCGGTGGTCGACATGCCGAGGTTCGACAGCAGCCACAGCGCGGCCCCGGCCACGCCCTCCATCGAAGTGTCTTCCTTCAGGGCGCTGAACGAGCGGCCCTGGGCGATCATGCCCCGGCCGCCGCTGATGCCGGCCAGCGACAGGGTGCGCATGGCGCCCGCCGAGATGGCGTTGACGCGGATGCCCTTGGCCCCGAGGTCGCGCGCCGCATAGCGGGTGGCGGCTTCCAGCCCGGCCTTGGCCACGCCCATGGTGTTGTAGTTCGGGATCGTCCGCTCCGACCCGAGGTAGGTCATGGTGATGATCGAGCCGCCCGGCTTCATCAGCTTGGCCGCCCGGCGCGCCGAGTCGACGAAGCTGAACACCGAGATGTTCATCGCCGTCAGGAAACCCTCGCGGGTGGTGTTGTCGATGAAGCTGCCCTTCAGCTCGTCCTTGTTGGCGAAGGCCACCGAGTGGACGAGGAAGTCGAGCTCGCCGCCGAATTCCTTCTCGATCTCGGCGAAGGCGGCGTCCATCGAGGCGTCGTCGCCGACGTCGGCCTGGACGAAGGTCTTGATGCCCACGCTCTCGCCCAGCGGCCGCACGCGGCGCTCCAGGCCTTCGCCCAGATAGGTCAGGGCGATCTCGGCGCCCTGGGCGGCCAGCTGCTGGGTGATGCCCCAGGCGATGGAGTTCTGGTTGGCGACGCCCATGACGACGCCCTTCTTGCCCTTCATCAGGTCGCCGGTGGGGAAGACGGTTTCGTCGGCCATGGGGTCTCTCCTCGCGCCGAACGGCGCCTCCATGGGCGTTGGGTAAGCAGAGGCGGCGGCGCGCGCAAGACGCAAGGCGCGCGGAAGGGTTCGGACGGCGGTTAACTAATCGCTCAGCCCGGCCGGTTAGCCTTGAGCAAGAAACAGGCCAAAGGGGCCGGTGAAGGGGGCAAGGGACGGTGGCGCTCAGTCCGCGTCTAGAGCTCAGGCAGGGGCAGAGCCTCGTCATCACGCCGCAGCTGCAGCAGGCGATCAAGCTGCTGCAGCTGTCGAACCTCGAGCTCGAGGCCTATGTCGAGGGCGAGCTGGAGCGTAACCCGCTGCTCGCCCGCGATGAGCCTGTCGCCGAGGCGCCCGAAGCGTCGGACGGCGAAGCCGTGGGCTCGGCCACCGAGTATGACACCGACCATGTGCCCGACAGCGCCGCCCAGGCGGAGATGGACGGCGGCGGCGACGACGCCTCCCCCGGCGAACGCCACAGCGGCGAGGCCGCCCCGGGCGAGCAGGCCGGCGGCCAGATCGACTGGTCACGCGCCGGCCGCGGCGGCGCATTCGAGGGCGACGAGGGGCTGGAAGGCGCGCTCGCCCGCGAAAAGACCCTGCATGAACATCTGCACGACCAGCTGGCCGTCACCGGCCTGGAAGGTCGCGAACGCGCCATCGCCACCATCCTGATCGATGCGGTCGACGAGGGCGGCTATCTGCGCGCCGACCTCGGCGAGATGGCCGAGCGCCTCGGCTGCGACCTCGCGGTGATCGAGACGACACTCGCGCGGCTGCACGGCTTCGAGCCGGTCGGCGTCCTGGCGCGCGATGTCCGCGAGTGCCTGGCCCTGCAGCTGAAGGACCGCAATCGCTACGATCCGGCCATGGCCGCCTTGCTCGACAATCTGGAGCTGGTCGCCCGCCGCGACATGTCGGCCCTCAAGAAGGTCTGCGGCGTCGACGACGAAGACCTGCGCGAGATGATCGCCGAGCTGAAGGCCCTCACCCCCCGCCCGGGCGCCGCCTTCGGCAGCGAGCCGGTGCAGGGCGTGACGCCCGACGTACATGTGCGCGAAGGCCTCGGCGGCCTCTGGCACGTGGAGCTCAACACCGACACCCTGCCGCGCGTGCTGGTCGACCAGCGCTACCACGCCCGCGTCGCCGGCGGCGCGCGCAGTGATCAGGAGAAGACCTTCGTCTCCGATTGCCTGGCCAGCGCCAACTGGCTGGTCAAAAGCCTCGATCAGCGGGCCAAGACCATTCTCAAGGTCTCCAGCGAGATCGTGCGCCAGCAGGACGGCTTCCTGGCCTTCGGCGTTGAGCACCTGCGCCCGCTGAACCTGAAGACCGTCGCCGACGCGATCGGCATGCACGAGAGCACCGTCAGCCGGGTGACCTCGAACAAATACATCTCCACCCCGCGCGGGGTGTTCGAGCTGAAGTTCTTCTTCACCTCGTCCATCGCCTCGGCCGATGGTGGCGAGGCCCATTCCGCCGAGGCGGTGCGTCACAAGATCAAGGGGCTGATCGAGGCGGAGACCAGCGAGTCCACCGTCCATTCGGACGACCGCCTGGTCGAAATCCTGAAGGAGACCGGCGTCGACAGCGCTCGCCGCACGGTCGCCAAGTACCGTGAAGCCATGCGCATCCCGTCGTCGGTGGAGCGCCGCCGAATGCTGCGAGGCGCGGCCTGAGTAAAAAAGCGCAACGGTCGGACCGCTCAGTCGCTTAAGCTTCACATATCCTTCTTGTGAGTCCCCCCGCCGCGATGTCGTCGACCGAAACGCCAGCCTCGGGCCGGACCCTCTCCGCCGTCCTGCGCGAAATCTGCGATTGGCCGCACGATCACATCACGGTGGGCGAGATCGTCGATCTGTTCGGCCGCCGCGCCTTCGGGGCGCTGCTGTTCGCCTTCGCGATCCCAAACCTCCTGCCCCTGCCGCCGGGCTCGACCACCATCCTGGGCATGCCGCTGGTGCTGCTCTCGCCGCAGGTGTTGATCGGGATCAACGCGCCCTGGCTGCCGCGCAAGCTGGATGATCGGCGGCTGCGGCGATCGGACCTGCGCAAGGGCCTGCCGCGGGTGATCAAGGTGGTGGAGGGCATCGAGAAGGTGTCGCGGGCGCGATGGGGTTTCATGTTCGGCGCGGTGGGCGATCGGATGATCGGCCTCGTCTGCACGCTGCTGGCGCTCGCCCTGATCCTGCCCATTCCCTTGGGCAACCTTGTGCCTGCCATCGCCGTTGGTCTGTTGGGCCTGGGGCTGTTCCAGAGGGACGGCGCGCTCGTCCTTTTCGGCCACGCGGTGGCTGCTGTCGGCCTTGGCCTGATCGGTCTCGGCGGCAGCGCTTTCCTCATGGCCTTGCGGAGCCTTTGGATGACCTACGGCCTTTAAGAATAACGGCCGCGAAAGGTGCGCGGACCCGCTTGACACCCACCCAACAGGAGCGTTCGCTATGACCATGCAAGTCCAGATCTCCGGCAAGCATGTCGACGTTGGCGTGGCCCTGCGTGAGCGGGTCACCGACGAAATCACCGGGGCCATCGGCAAGTATTTCGACCGCGGCGGCGACGCCGAGGTCGTGGTCAGCCGCGAAGGCCATTCCTTCAAAGTCGATTGTTCGGTGCACTTGGCCAGCGGCCAGCACCTTGAAAGCCACGGCCTGGGCTCCGACGCCCACGGGGCTTTCGACGCCGCCCTGGGCAAGATCGAAACCCGCATCCGACGATACAAGCAGCGGCTGAAGAGCCACTCCATCGCGGCCAGCGCCAAGCAGGCTGAGACGGCGTCCTTCTACGTGCTGCGCGCGCCGGCGGACGACGAGGATGTCGACGAGGATTTCCGCGAATGGGCCGGCGATGGAGAAGCGCCCGGCGCCATGGTCATCGCCGAAACTGAACGTCCTTTGCGCACGATGACCGTTTCCATGGCGGTCCTTGAGCTCGACCTGACCGAATCCCAGACAATCGTCTTCCGAAACGCGGCGCACGATGGGATATCGGTGGTTTATAGACGCCCGGACGGCAACATCGGCTGGATCGATCCTGAACGACTCAAGGGTTCGAACGGCTCGAAAAAGAACGGCGTTTCCTGACGGAACCAGAGAGCCTGCAACGGGTTTCCGGTTCCGAACCAGGGAGCCGGGGTCCCCGTTTGTAGCGTAAATTTCTGGGCGTCAGAGTATGACCATCGAAGATCTGCTGGACCCGGCCGCGACCCTCGCTCGCGTTTCGGCCTCCAACCGCCGCCAGGCGCTCAACGCCGTGGCCGAAGCCGCGTCGCGGGTGTTCGGCGTTGACGCCGCCGTCGCCCTGCAGGGCCTGCTTGATCGTGAAGCCGCCGGCACGACCGGCGTCGGCCATGGGGTCGCCCTGCCGCACGCGCGTCTCGATGGCGTCGATCGGGTCCGCGCGGTGTTCGTGCGCCAGGTGCGGCTGGAGCAGCCGGTGGAGTTCGAGGCCATTGACGGCAAGCCGGTTGACCTGATGATCGCCCTGTTCGCCCCGCCGGACGCCACTTCCGATCACCTGCGCGCCCTGGCCCGCGTTTCCCGACTGATGCGCCAGCCGGCCCTGCGCCAGCACCTGCGCGACGCCGAGAGCGCCGACGCCGTCTACGCCCTCCTGGCGCACGACCTGCGCACCGCGGCCTGACCCCACACGCAAAAGGCCGCCGGATGTCCGGCGGCCTTCGTCAGGCTCGGTATCTGGGCGCCCGCGCGCCCAGACCTTTCTAGTGCACCGACACCGGCGCCAGTTCGTGCGCCAGGGCGGCGGCCATCGCGGCCTCACGATCGGTCAGCACCGCCAGGCGCTCGCCGTCGGCGCGGTGCACCGCATAGAGCGTCTGGTTGGGGTCGAGGTTGAAGCCATCGGTCGCTGTCACGGGCGTCGTGGCGAGAATCTCGGAGGCCTTGATCGGGCGCACATAGACCAGGTCGGGCGCGCCCAGGGCCGCAAAGGCCTCGCGGCTGAAGATCGAAGTGTTCAGTTCAGGCGTCATGACGACCACCTCCTTGAAAAAGCAACGCGCGGCGGCGGCGCCGGTTCAGCGGGCGCGAGCGCGTTGCGTGGTAAACAGGACCAATTCAGCCGGCCGAGACGATCGGAATGCGCTTCACCCGGCCTTCCGGCTCCGGCCGGGTCAGGTCGATGTGCAGCAGCCCGTGCTCGAGTTTCGCGACCTCCACCTCCATGCCGTCGGCGAGGACGAAGCTGCGCACGAAGCCCCGCGCGGCGATGCCGCGATGCAGGTACTCGCGCTCGGCCTCGCTCTCGGGCGCCGTGCGGCGCCCGGCGATGGTCAGTTGTCGATCCTCGATCGTCACCTCCAGCTGGTCGGGCGAGAAACCCGCCACCGCCAGGGTGATGCGCACGCCGCGTTCGCCGCGCGCCTCGACATTATAAGGGGGATAGCTTTCGCCGGCGGCCTTCGCCGCCCGCTCGATCAGGGCCCGGGTATGGTCGAAGCCCAGCAGGAACGGACTGTCGAAAAGCAGGGCGCGTGTGGTCATGGGCAGAGTCCTCCTCGAGCGACTCCCGCCATGCGGCCCTGAAGCGGCGCCGCGCAGCGGTCACCAGGATGTGGATATCGGCCGCCCTTGCCGCAAGGCCGGCTGCGAACCCTTGTCGCAGGGAAATCGGCCCCGACTTCGCATATGCAGCATGCACCTGATTTTCACAGGGGCGTTGGGGGCGCCTCGGGGCTGGGGGAGGCGCTCTATGCTCAACTGGTTGCGATCGCCCCTGGTGGCGGAGTGGGCCTCGGCTTCGGCCGTGGTGCTGGTCAGCGCCATGGTGGGCGACCATGCCCGCGCGGGTATGAACTCCGTGCAGTGGGCCGGCGGCGTCGCCGCCATGCTCGGCGCGGTCAGCTGGGCCGTGATCGTCCGCGTCTGGAAGGACCAGGCGGCCGAGTAGGCCTCTGTCCTGGATGTCCCGGCCTCGAGGGGCCCGGGACCCCGCCGCCGCTTTCGGCGGCCTTTTCTGGAAACTTCCGTCCGACTTGACTGCCCGCGACCCGGCTTTGCCTGGTCGTGCGCGTTCTGGCGCGCCCTGCCGGCCCCACGCAGAGGTCATCGAGTCAGACATACTTTGTCACTCTACAGCAAAAGGAAGATATATTTCACTTTACCCCGCTCAATGCGCGCGCTGTTTGTGTGCAAACGCGCCTAAAAATTGCGCGTTTGGAGTGCAGCTGAGCCATGGCGGGCCGGTTCGACTTCGCTATGGCAGTATTCGTCATCAGCCTTGAGCCGTTGGCCCGCGATCTCCTCCCCGGTCGCGATCACGGAGCCATCGTCTTCGAGGGAATACAAAAAATGACTGTTTCAAAGTCACGCGCCTGGTTCGCCGGCGCCGCGCTCGCAATCGTCGGACTCGCCTGCCCCGTGGCCGCCCTGGCCGAACCCATGACCACGCCGGCCATGACCTGGCCGCTGGCCGCCAATCCGAACCCGACCACCATCGACGCCGGTCCCCTGGGCAACGTCTATGTCACGGGCGCCATCAGTGGCGTCGGCTATACGCAGGACGCCGCTGTCGGAAGCGACGTCGATGCCCGCGCCGACATCTCGAACGCCCAGGTGTTCGTGCAGACCACAGAAGGGCCGGTCCAATTCTTCGCCCAGTTTGGCGGCTACTCGTTCGGCACCGTCGGGGTGCCCTACACCAAGGCCACCGACAACACGAAGAACACCTTCGGCTTCATGCCGCAGGCCTTCGTGAAGCTCGTGCCGAGCGACAATGTCAGCATCATGATCGGCAAGCTGCCGACGCTGATCGGGGTCGAGACCAGCTTCACCTTCCAGAACGCCAACATCAGCCGGGGCCAACTGTGGAACCAGGAAAACCTGGTCAATCGCGGCGTGCAGGTGAACTGGGCGTCCGGTCCGCTGAGCATCTCGGCGGCGCTGAACGACGGCTTCTATTCGGACAAGTACACCTGGGGTTCGGCCCTGGTGTCCTACGCCGTCAACGAGAACAACGTCATCGCCTTCGCCGGCGGCGCCAACTTCGATGACGAGGTCGACGTGGCCACCTCGGCGACGCCGGAGTGATGCCGCTCGAAGCAAAGGCCGGACGGCGTGATGATGCCGTCGAGTTCATGCAGCGGTGTAAAGTTCACCGAGGATTCCGGCGACGCCGTCAACCACGACACGTCGCGGCGGATCACGTTCTTCTCGAACTTCGAGGGCATGCCGTACGGGGTCTTCTGAACGCCGTCGCCGAGATAGCGATTCCAGTCCTGCACTTCGGTGATCAGCGGATC
>JAFKGN010000026.1 GCA_017307205.1 Caulobacterales bacterium | reverse complement strand
AGGATCTGGGATCGGCCATCGCCTATCGAGCGCTCGCCGCCGGCGAGGTGGATGTCTATGTCGACTACACCGGCACCCTGTGGCCCGGCGTGCTCGGCCGCACCGACAACCCGGGCCGCGAGGTGGTGCTGAAGACTCTGACCGAGGAGCTGCGCAAGCGCGACGACGTGATCGTGCTCGGCTCCCTGGGCTTCGAGAACGCCTACGCCCTGGCGATGAAACGGCAGGAGGCGGCGCGGCTGGGCATCAAGAACCTGACCGACCTGACGCTGGTGGCGCCGTCGCTGACCCTGGGCGCAGACCTGGAGTTCCTGCAACGGCCGGAGTGGGAGTCGTTGCGGCAGAAGTACGCCTTCGCCTTCCGGGCGCAGCGCCAGTTCCAGCCGACATTCATGTACCGCGCGCTCGACGACGGCGCGGCGGACGTCATCACCGCCTTCTCCAGCGACGGACGCATCGCGGCCAACGACCTCGTCACCCTCGGCGATCCCAAGAGCGCCCTGCCGCCCTATGACGCCGTGATCCTGATCTCTCCGAAGAAGGCGCACGACGCGCGACTGCTTTCGACGCTCCGCCCGCTGCTCGGCGCGGTGAGCGTGGAGGCGATGCGCAAGGCCAACTATGCGGTCGATCGCACCGACGGTGAGAAAAAGACACCGGCGGCGTCGGCGGCCGCGCTGGCGGCCGAAATCGGCGTGAAGTAAGGGCTCGCGCGTCTTCGGGCGGCGATTTCGCATCAAAGTTCGCCTGTGGGGCGACCCAAACGGGGTCGCAAGGCCCTGGAGTCGCGCGGCAAGCGCGACTAGCAGAGCGGCCCCCCGAACGGAGCGCCTATGAAACTGTCAGATTCCCCGGCCCAGACCGCCGATGTCGCCGCCCTGAGCGCCGTGGTGCGCGCGCAGGCGCGTTGGATCGCGGCTCAGTCGCCGACCGGGCTGACGGAGCTGCTCAGCCTGCTGCAGGTGGAGGCGAGCCGTCTGTCGACCGACGTCGCGAAGCAGGACGTTTCGGCGTCGCGCGCCCTGGAGCGGCTCAACGCCTGGACCGAGAGCCTGGTGTGGGACACACGCACCAGCGGCAGCTCAGCTGACGTCGAAGCGGCCGATGCGGGCGGCCGCCCCGTTCATTTCGTGGACTAGGGTTCGAGCGAACTCGAGCGTTCGACCCCGGGTCAGCGCGCCCGAGCGGGTGCGGAAGCCGGAGGGCTCGCGAACAAGGCGGCCGCTGGCCACCAGAGTTTCGAGGCGGCGTCGCACGGTTTCGCGCGGCAGGCCGCTGGCCTCGGCGATGGCGCGGCCGCTGATCGGCCGATGCAGATGGTCGGGGAGGGGCTCGTCGGCGACAAGGTCGAGCACCGCCGGATCGCGCAGATGCAGGCTGGTGCTGGCCGCGGCGACCGTCAGCATGATGAGGATCGTTTCCAGATCGTCGTCGGGGTAGCAGTCCACAGCCTTGCGGAAAATCCGCAGCAGAATTTCCATGGCGGCGATCGTCTTGGCGCGCTCGCCGGGCAGGACAACCGTCTGATCCTGAACGCCTTCACTCATCGCGGCGCGCCCCCGAGCCGAACGAGGTTATCGCTGCGTTAACCATGTCTGGGCGATCTTGCGAGTCAGATTTCAGTGATCGCGTGAGGTCCTCCAAATGAGCGGTGCCGAGGTGCTCGATGTCGGGCGCGACGCCATCTGGCTGACCCTGCAGCTGTGCGCCCCAGTATTGATCGTGGGGCTCGTGGTCGGCGTCGCCATCGGCCTGATGCAGGCCCTGACACAAATCCAGGAAGCCACCCTGGTCTACGCGCCGAAGATCGTGGCGATTTTCATCAGCCTGCTGATCTTCCTGCCGCTGATGGGCGCGCTGATGAGCGCCTTCATGCGCCAGATCGCCGCTCGCATCGCGGGCATGTAGGGCTCGGCCCTTGGAATCCTACGCCACAGCAGCCCAGGTCTACGCCGGCGGCCTGGTCTTCGCCCGGGTCGGGGCGATGCTCATGCTGATGCCGGGGATCGGCGACTCGGCGATACCGCCTCGCATCCGCCTGTCGCTGGCCCTGCTGCTGGCCTTGGTGTTGACGCCTGTGGTCGCGCCCAATCTCGGGCTGCCGCCGTCGACGGTGGGCGTGCTGACGGCGCGGGTGCTGCACGAACTCATCATCGGCCTGATGATCGGGGGCATTCTGCGGGTGTTCATGTCCTCCCTGGCGACGGCCGGCGAGGTGATGTCGATTCAGACCAGCCTCGGTTTCGCCCAGACGGCCAACCCCGCCCAGGCGCAACCCAGCGCGGCGCTGTCGAGCTTCCTGGCGATGCTGGGCGTGGTGCTGGTGATGGTCACGGACCTGCACCACCTGTTCATCGGCGCGATCGCCCACTCCTACACGCTGTTTCCGTTCACCCGCGCCGTTCCGGTGCAAGACGCCACCGCCCTGGCTGTGCAGACGGTGGCGAGCGCCTTTTCGCTCGGCATCCAGCTTTCGGCGCCGGTGATCGTCTTCTCGCTGGTGTTCAACATCGCCGTCGGCCTGATCGGCCGGGTGATGCCGCAGTTCCAGATCTTCTTCGTCTCTTCGCCCCTGAGCATCCTGCTCGGCCTGTCGCTCTTCGCCCTCAGCCTGGGGACCATCGGCATGGTGTGGGCCGATCGGTTCCGCGACCTCCTGATGATGTTCAACTGACATCATGGCCGAGAACGACGCCGCGACAAAAACAGAAGAGCCGACAAGCAAACGGCTAGCCGACGCGCGCGCGAAGGGTGATGTCGCCAAGACCCAAGAGCTGCCGCAGCTGGCGTCGCTGGCGGTGGTGTTCGGCGTGATCCTGACCCTCGGCGGCTATTTCAGCCGGAACCTGGTGGCCGGGCTGACGCCGTTCCTGGCGCACCCGGACTCCATGTCGCTGGAAGGGGGAGGCGGCCAGGCGGTGTTGCGTCAGGCGATGGACGCCGGAGCTCCCCTGGTGCTGACGGTGCTGCTTTCCGCCGGCCTGTGCGGCGCGGCCGGCACCCTGCTGCAGACGGGGCTGATCTTCACCACAGAGAAGATGAAGCCCGATCTGGCGAAGCTGAACCCGCTCGAGAACTTCAAGAAGATGTTCAACATCGACGGGCTGGTGACCTTCCTGAAGTCGCTGGTGAAGATCGGTGCGACCGGGGCGGTCGCCTGGTTCTCCTTGAAGTCCCACGCCGCCGAGATGACCGGGCTCGCCGCCCTGGACGTCACGGCGATCCTTCCCCTGGCTCTGGCCCTGACCAAGGCGCTGTTCTTCTCCGTCCTCACCTTCCTGGCCATCACCGCCGCCGCGGACTGGCTTTGGCAGCGCCAGCGCTTCCACGAGAAGATGAAGATGTCGAAGGAAGAGGTGAAGGACGAGCACAAGCAGGCCGAAGGCGACCCCCATGTGAAGGCGCGCCAGCGGCAGATCCGCAACGAGCGGGCGCGCCGGCGGATGATGCACTCCGTCGCCGAGGCCACCGTGGTGGTCATGAACCCGACCCACTACGCCGTCGCGCTGAAGTATGTGCCGGGCGAGACCGCCGCGCCGATCTGCGTCGGCAAGGGGCTCGACAGCCTCGCCCTCAAGATCCGTTCGGTGGCCGAGGAGAACGGCGTCGCGGTGGTGGAGAACCCGCCGCTGGCGCGCGCCCTCTACGCCGCCGTCGAGATCGACCAACAGATTCCGGAAGCCCACTTCCAGGCCGTGGCCAAGGTCATCGGCTTCGTTCTCAATCGCGTCAAACGCCCGCAGGCGCGGGCGCTCCGCTAGCGCCTTCAATCGAGTATCCTGAATGCCTGATTCGCAGATCGAGGTTCGCCGCGAGGCCATGAGCGCGCAGTCAGCCAAGCCGCCGCGTCGTTTCGATCCTCTCGTGATCGCGGCGGCTGCTTTTTTCCTGCTGACGGTCGCCTTCGCCGCCGCCCCGGCGATGCGCGCCGGCCCCGCCACGCTTGCGGGCCTGCTGCTGCTGTTCGGATTGTCCGGGGTCACGTTCCTCGGCTTCATCGCCTTCCGCACCCAAACCCAGCCGGCCAGTGAGGCGAACGTCGACGGATTCATCGACGCCCTGGGCGATCCGGCGGCCGTGGCAGCGGTCGATGGCCGACTGACCGCATCGAACGCCGCCTGGCGCGAAGCCGCGCGCGGCGCCAAGCGCCTGCCCAAGGGCGTCGCCGCCGGCCCCGAGCTGTTCGCGGCCCTCGCCAAGGCCCGCAAGGGCGAGCACAGCCAGGCCGCGGTGAAGCTGGGCGGCGTCGAGCATCAGGCGAGCCTCGCGCCGCTGGGCGCCGGTCAGGTGCTGGTGCGGCTGGACATCCCGCGTGAGCCGCTGCTTCTGGAGACTGCCGCGGCGCCGGTGGCCGTCGCCGCGGACGGGCCGGTGGCGCTCGACGCTTTCGCCGCCGCCTCGCCGTTCGGCGCGGCCCTGCTGGATGGGGGCGAGGTGTTCTCGGCCCGCATCCTCGAAGCCAACAGTTCGCTCTGCGAAATGACCGGCGACCGCTCTGTCGAGGGCGTGGCGTTCGGGGACCTGATCGATCCGACGAGCCGCATTGATGCGGGCCTGGGTCTGGCGGAAGGCCGGGCCGGACCCTTCGAGGTGCGGCTGGCGCACGAGCCGGGCCGGATCGCCCACCTTTATCTGACGCGGACCGGGCCGACCCTTGTCGCCTATTTGATCGACGTCTCGCAGCAAAAGCAGATCGAGCTTCAGCTGGCCCAGAGCCAAAAGATGCAGGCCATCGGTCAGCTGGCCGGCGGCGTGGCGCACGACTTCAACAACCTGCTGACCGCGATCCAGCTGCGCCTGGACGAGCTGCTGCAGCGGCACCCGGTGGGCGACCCCTCGTACGAGGGCTTGGCCGAAATTCGCCAGACCGGCGTGCGGGCGGCCGACCTCGTGCGCAAGCTGCTCGCCTTCTCGCGCAAGCAGACCGTGCAGCGCGAGGTGCTGGACCTGGGCGAGCTGATCAGCGAGTTCGAGGTGCTGCTGCGCCGGCTGCTGCGCGAGGACGTGAAGGTCTCGACGCTGTACGGCCGCGACCTGCCGAAGGTGCGCGCCGACAAGAGCCAGCTCGAGATGGCGGTGATGAACCTGGCGGTGAACGCCCGCGACGCCATGCGTTCGGCCGGCAAGGGTGGGGAGGTGCGCATTCGCACCGCGCGGCTGACCCAGGCCGAGGCGCAGGCGCTGGGCTACACCGTCGCCCCGGGCGATCAGGCGCTGATCGAGGTCTCGGACGACGGCCCGGGCATCCCGCCGGACGTGATCAACAAGATCTTCGACCCGTTCTTCACCACCAAGCCGGTGGGTGAGGGCACGGGCCTGGGGCTGGCGACCGTCTACGGCATCGTCAAGCAGTCGGACGGCTGGATTCACGTGGAGTCGCCGCCCGGCCAGGGCGCGGCCTTCCGCATCTTCCTGCCGATCCATACCGCCCCGATCACCGCGTCCGCCCCGACGCCGACAGTGAAGCCGCGCGTCGCCGCGCGCGACCTTTCGGGCGCCGGCCGCATCCTGTTCGTGGAGGACGAGGACGCCGTGCGCGGCGTTGCCGCCCGACTGCTTCGCGCCCGCGGCTATGAGGTGATCGAGGCCGCCGACGGCGAGGAGGCCCTGGCGCTGGCTGAGGAGAACGCCGGGACGATCGACTTGCTGATCAGCGATGTGATCATGCCGGGGATCGACGGGCCGACCCTGCTGCGCAAGGCGCGCGGCTACCTGGGGACGGCGCCGGTGATGTTCATCTCCGGCTACGCCGAGGCCGAGTTCAGCGATCTGCTGGAAGGCGAGACGGGCGTGACATTCCTGCCCAAGCCGCTGGACATCAAGGTGCTGGCCGAGCGGGTGAAGCAGCAGCTGCAGGCGGCCTAGGCCGCCGCCGCCTTCTCACGCGTGTGGGCCGCCATGATGGCGGCGATCAGGCCTGGGAAGCGCTGGTCGAGCTCCGTGCAGCGCGAGACGTTACGCATCTCCACGCCCTCCCGTTCGGAGCGGATCAGTCCGGACTCGCGCAGCACCTTGAAGTGCTGCGACAACGACGACTTGGGGATCACGCGGTCGCCCACCGTCACGAAGGCCTGGCAACCGAGGGCGCAGGCCGCCCCGGCGATGTTGGCGAAGATCTCTACCCGCACGGGATCGGACAGGGCGTGGAGGATGGCCTCCAGCCTGACATCGTCGATCGAGGGGTGAAACAGCGGCCTCATGAAAATCTAGGTAGGGCCTCTTGCAGGTTCGTTCAATAGTTCCGATTTCCTGAACTATGGTAATACCGCTGCGACGCCCATCGACGTCGAGCCGCCCTGGATCTGTCGAAAGGGACTGTCA
>JAFKGN010000162.1 GCA_017307205.1 Caulobacterales bacterium | reverse complement strand
GCCGCCGCACGCCTCGATCGGCGGCCGTTGCAGTGACTTCGCCGACGCGCCTCAGATCGACGCCGACGCCGCCGTCGAGGCCATGGTTCCCCGCGAGCCGATCACGGTCATCCTCTCGGAGAAGGGCTGGATCCGCGCCGCCAAGGGCCGCGTCGACGATCCGTCCGAGCTGAAGTTCAAGGAGGGCGACAAGCTCGGCTTCCTGGTGCCGGCGGAGACGACGGACAAGCTGCTGATCTTCGCCTCCGACGGCCGGTTCTTCACGGTCGGCTGCGACCGGCTGCCGGGCGCGCGCGGACATGGCGAACCGCTGCGCCTGATGATCGAGCTCGACGATCGGGTGAAGATCATCGACGTCTTCCCCTACAAGGCCGGCGCCAAGCGGATGATCGCGTCCAAGGAGGGCTACGGCTTCGTGCTGCCGGAAGAAGAGGCCCTGGCGAACCGCAAGGCGGGCAAGCAGGTGCTGAACGGCGAGGCCCTGGTCAGCCTGCCGGTGACCGGCGACCAGGTGGCGGTGATCGGCGACAACGGCAAGCTGCTGATCTTCCCGCTGGCCGACCTGCCCGAAATGCCGCGCGGCAAGGGCGTGAAGCTGCAGAGCTACAAGGAGGGCGGCCTGCGCGACGCCTCGATCTTCGCCGCCGCCGACGGCATGACCTCGATCGACGCCTCGGGCCGCACCCGCGCCTGGCCGGAATGGAAGGACTGGGTCGGTCGCCGCGCCGCGTCCGGACGTCTGGCGCCCAAGGGCTTCCCGGCCACCAAGCGCTTCCGTCCGCGTTGATGGCGTTCGGCTGACGTAGAGATCGGGCTCCGCTATGCTGAAGCTTGGGAGCGTAGGGGACTTCATGAGGCGTAGGGTGTGGCGGCCGCTGGTGCGGCTGACGGCCGGAATCCTGGGACTGGCGGTCGCCGGAGGCGCACTGGCCCAGACGCGTCCAACGCCGACCGTCGCCCCGACCTCGGCCGCCGACGCCGCGGCCGAGCACCTGGGCTTCAATGCGCCGAAGCTGATGGCCCTGCGCCACTTCATGCAGAAGCAGGTCGACGACGGCCAGATCGCCGGCGCCGTGACCCTGCTGGCGCGTCACGGCCGCATCGTCAGCGTCGACACCTTCGGCAAGCGCGATCTTGTGGCGGGCGATCCGATGCGGCCCGACACCATCTTCCGCATCCGTTCGGAGACCAAGCCGATCACCGGCCTGGCGATGATGATCCTCTACGAGGAGGGGCTGTGGACGCTGGATGATCCGGTGACCAAGTTCATCCCCGAGTTCGAGAAGCTGCAGGTCGTCACCGGCCAGGACGCCGAGGGCCAGCCGATCCTAGAGCCGGTCAGCCGCCCGGCCACCATGCGCGAGCTGATGACCCACACGGCCGGCTTCGCCTATGGCCTGGCCGAAGACGGCCCGGCCGACACCGCCTATCTGCGCGCCGGCGTCCTGCAATCGGCCTCGATGCAGGAGATGATCGACCGCATCGCGGGCTTGCCGCTCTATGCCCAGCCGGGCGTGCGCTGGCGCTACAGCGCCGCGACCGACATCCAGGGCGCCATCATCGAGCGCCTGACCGGCATGAGCCTCGCCGACTTCATGCAGAGCCGCATCTTCGGCCCGCTCGGCATGGTCGACACCGGCTTCTATGTGCCGACCGACAAGCTCGGCCGGCTCGCCACGCTCTACGACATGGACACGGCGACCAATCGATTGGCCCAGGCGCCCGACCGCATCGACGACCTGACCAAGGCGCCCGGCATGGCCAGCGGCGGCGGCGGTCTCTACTCGACCGCGACCGACTACGCCCACTTCGCCCAGATGATCCTCAACCATGGCGAACTCAACGGCGTGCGCATCCTCAAGCCCGAGACCGTGGCCCTGATGCGCGAGAACCATCTGCCGCCGAGCTTCTCGGTGACCTCGAACGGCATCCGCCCGTCGCCGCTCGGCGAAGGCGTGGGCTTCGGCCTGGACTGGGCGGTGGTCACCGATCCGGCCCTGTCGCATCAGCCGGTGGGGAAGGGGACGCTGTCCTGGGGCGGCTCGTCAGGCACCTGGTTCTGGATCGATCCGGCGCACGACCTGATCTTCATAGGCATGATCCAGCGTCTCGGCGGAACTGGCGGGGGACTGGACTGGACGACGCGGGTGCTTACCTATCAGGCTCTGACCGACCCGGCGAAGTGACCGGCGCCCGGTTCTAGGGGGAAACCATGAGCGGACTTGTCGTCCTTCTGATCGTCATCGCTGTCGTCGTCGTCCTCGGCCTGATGGTCATGGGCGCTTACAACCGCCTGGTTCGCCTGCGGCAGTTCGCCAATCAGGCTTTCGCCGACATCGATGTGCAGCTGAAGCAGCGCCACGACCTGATCCCCAATCTGGTCGAGACCGTGAAGGGCTACGCGACCCACGAAAAGGGCACGCTGGAAGCCGTCATGGCCGCCCGCAGCGCCGCCACCACCGCGACCGGCGTCGAGGCCCAGGTGGGCGCCGAAAACATGCTGACCGGCGCGCTCGGCCGCCTGTTCGCGGTCGCCGAGGCCTATCCGGACCTCAAGGCCAACCAGAACTTCCTGGCCCTGCAGCGCGATCTCTCGGACATCGAGAACAAGCTGGCGGCCGCCCGCCGCTTCTTCAACAACGCCGTCAGCGAATTCAACTCGGCGGTGCAGCAGTTCCCGGCTGTGCTGATCGCCGGGATGTTCGGCTTCAAGGAGCGCGACTTCTTCGATCTCGGCGAGAACCGCGCCCAGGTCGAGCAGGCGCCGGCCGTGAAGTTCTGAGGGTCGCCAAAGCGCGGCAGCTTTAGGTGGCGGCCGGCTGAAGCCCCGGCCGCGCGTCTTTGTAGGAGTCGCTGATGGAGGCCGTCGGCCTTCAGACCCACATCTGGAACAACAACCTGCGCTCGGCCTTCCTCCTGGCCGGGTTCCCGGTGCTGTTGCTGGGCATGGTGTATTTCATCGTGCTCGGCATGATCGGGGCCGGCTATCTGCCGGCGCAGGGCGACGCCGTGGCCGCCTCGTTCGGCTACATGTTGGCCGCCGCCCCCCTGGCGATCGGGGTCTCGCTGGTCTGGTTCGCCATCGCCTACTTCGCCAACACCTCGATCATCGACGCCCTGACCGGCGCGCGGCCGGTCACGCGCAACGAGGAGCCCGAGCTCTACAACCTGCTCGAAAACCTCTGCATCTCGCGCGGCCTGCCGATGCCGGGGCTACACATCATCGAGACCGACGCCCTGAACGCCTTCGCCAGCGGCGTGACGCAGAAGCAGTACGCGGTGACCGTCACCCGCGGACTGATGCAGACGCTGAACAAGGATGAGCTGGAGGCCGTGCTCGGCCACGAGCTGACGCACATCCTCAGCCGCGACGTGCGCACCATGGTCATCGCCTCGGTGTTCGCGGGGATCATCACCCTGCTGGCCCAGGTGATCTTCCGGGCGATCATGTGGGGCGGCGTCGGCCGCTCGAGCAGTCGTGAAGACCGCAAGGGCGGGAACTTCATCTTCGTGATCATCGCCCTGGCGGTGGCCGCCGTCGGCTATGTGCTGGCCATCGTCATCCGGATGGCGCTGTCGCGTCAGCGTGAGTTCGTGGCCGACGCTGGGGCCGTGGCCCTGACCAAGAACCCCGACGCCATGATCAGCGCCCTGCAGAAGATCAGCGGTCGCTCGCATCTCGAGGCGCCGGACAGTGTGCGCGGCATGTTCATCGAGAACGGCGGGGACCGCTCGATGAGCGCCATGGGCCTGTTCGATACCCACCCGCCGATCGAGAAGCGCATCGCCGCCCTGGTGCAGTACGCGGGCGGCGTGGTGCGTGAGCCGGCCTATAATGATCGCGCGTTCGAGCCCGCGCCGACCTACGAGGCGGCGCCTTTCGAGCCGGAACAGTCGTCTGATGAAACCGATGGGCCGTGGGGCGATCGTCGCCCACGAGGACCGTGGGGCTGATCCGCGTCTAGGGCTCGACCGTCGCCGCCATCGCCGTCCGCTCGCGCGCGCTGAGCAGCGCCCAGCCGCCGGGCTTCAGCACTTCCAGGGGCGAGAATCGGGCCTTGTAGTCCATCTTGGCGCTGCCCGGCACCCAGTAGCCCAGGTAGACGTAGGGCAGGCCGGTCAGGCAGGCCTGGATCACGTGATCGAGGATGATAAAGGCGCCGAGGCTGCGCTTGGCCATGTCCGGGTCGTAGAAGCTGTAGACCAGCGACAGGCCGTCGGAGAGCACATCGACCAGCACGCAGGCGACGAGGTCGCCCGGGCCGCGATCCTTCGAGCTCAGCCGGTATTCGATGATGTGGGTGCGGACGGCTGTGTCCTCGACCATGGCCACGAAGTCCGGCCAGGTCATGTCGGCCATGCCGCCTTCGGCGTGGCGGGCCATCAGGTAGCGGCGCAGCAGCTCGAACTGCTCCATCGTCGCCTCGCTCTCGACGAGGTGGCGTTCGAGATCCTCGTTGCGGCTGAGGATGCGGCGCTCGGAGCGCGAGAAGATGTACTCGTTGGCGGGCAGGCGCGCCGACATGCAGGCGCGGCAGCTTTCGCAGGCCGGGCGATAGGCGATGTTCTGCGAGCGGCGGAAGCCGACCTGGGTCAGGCTGTCGTTGACGGCAGCGCCCTCGGTCAGCGGCAGGTGCGCGAAGACCTTCCGCTCCTCCCGGCCCGGCAGATAGGGGCAGGGCGTCGGGGCGGTGAGGAAGAACCGAAGCTGTCGCTGCGGCAGGTAGTGCGTCACGTCGCCGAACGGCCTTTCGGGTAAGGGTGAACGACGATTAGGGCCGATGTCGAAGCGCTTCGCAAGGGTCGCGCTCCCGCTCATCGCTAGAGGCCTTCGTCCGGCGGCAGCACGGGCTTTTCGTGCAGCAGCACCAGGGCGATCCGGCGGTTGCCCGCCAGGGTGGGATCGTCCGGATAGAGCGGATCGGAATTGGCCTTGCCCGACACCTGGTAGACGCGGTCGTTGTCGATGCCCGCGCCGCGCAGAATCTGGCGGGCGACGTCGGCGCGTTGCGCGCTCAGGGCCCAGTCGCCTTCGTTCTTGGCGCCCTGGCTGGCGCTCGTGTGGCCGCTGATGGTGATGCGGTTGGGCAGTTGGTTGACCACCCGGGCGACGGCGCGCAGCAGCAGGCGGGCGCGATCGTTCGGCTGGGCCGAGCCTTCCTTGAACATCGAGCGGCCGTCCTGGTCGACCAGCTGGATACGCAAGCCTTCCGGCGTCTGATCGATCAGCAGCTGCTTCGACAGTTCGGCCAGTTCCGGCATGTCCTGCAGCGCCTGGCGCAGGGATTGGGCGGCGGACTGGAAGCTTTCCTGTTCGCGCTTGGCGAGGGCGTTGCGCAGCTCTTCCTCGCTGGCGCTGGCCAGGGTGTCGGTCGAGGCGGCGCTTTCGTGAGTCGGGCTTTCGGGCGAGAGATTCTCGACAACCGACATGCTGCCGGCCGCCATGGCGCCGTCCTCACCGAGGGCCGTGCCTCCGAGGATGCCGCCGGAGCCGGATTGAGTCGCCGAAACGCTGGCGGGGGCGAAATAGTCGGCGATGCCGCGCTTCTGCTCCGGGCTGGTGGTATTGATCAGCCACATCAGCAGGAAGAAGGCCATCATCGCGGTCACGAAGTCGGCGTAGGCGACTTTCCACGCGCCGCCGTGGTGGCCGCCGCCGACCACCTTCTTGACCTTCTTGATGACGATCGGCTGGCCGCCGACGGATGCCATATGGCTAACCCCACTTAACCCTGGGTCCGCAAGGTGGTCGGTGGTCGTTAAGATGGAGTTGCCGGGCTTGATTCCGGACGGGAGAATTTCATGAAAGTCGCTTTCATCGGCCTCGGCGTCATGGGCTATCCGATGGCGGGCCACCTGGCCGCCGCCGGCCACGAGGTCACGGTCTATAACCGCACCGTGGAAAAGGCTGAGCGCTGGGCGCAGCAGCATGGCGGCAAGGCCTCGCCCACCGCGGCCGGAGCCGCTGAAGGCGCCGAGCTCGTGGCCCTCTGCGTCGGCAATGACGACGACGTCCGCGCGGTGGTCACTGAAATCCTGTCGGCGGTCGCCCCGGGCGGCATGATCGTCGACCACACGACCACCAGCGCCAAGGTCGCCCGCGAGATGGCCGAGCTGGCGGCGGGGCAGGGCAAGTTCTTCATCGACGCGCCGGTGAGCGGTGGCCAGGCCGGCGCCGAGAAGGGCCAGCTCAGCGTCATGGCCGGCGGCGAGGAGGCGGCCTACGCCCGGGCCGAGCCGGTGATCATGGCCTACTCCAAGGCCTCGCTGCGCATCGGCGAGAGCGGCGCGGGCCAGCTGACCAAGATGGTCAACCAGATCTGCATCGCCGGCGTGGTCCAGGGCCTGGCCGAGGCGGTGAACTTCACCAAGCACGCGGGCATCGATCCCGCCCTGGTGCTGCAGGCGGTCTCCAAGGGCGCGGCCCAGTCGTGGCAGATGGAGAACCGCTGGCCGACGATGATCGAAGGCAAGTTCGACTTCGGCTTCGCCGTCGACTGGATGCGCAAGGACCTTGGGATCGCGCTGGACGAGGCCGCCAGCAACGGCGCCCAGCTGGAGATGACCAAGATCGTCGACGGCTACTATGCCGAGGTGCAGGAACTCGGCGGGCGGCGTTGGGATACGTCGAGCCTGGCCGCGCGGTTGAAGTAGGGCAGGGGCCGACCTCGCCCTTCGAGGCTC
>JAFKGN010000161.1 GCA_017307205.1 Caulobacterales bacterium | reverse complement strand
GTCGAGCGTGACGCCGAACTTGGCGGCGACGTCAGCGCGCACCGCTTCGCCGACGCCCTCGAGATCGGCGGCGGTCGCCTCGCCCGGATTGATCAGGAAATTGGCGTGCAGCGGCGAGAACATGGCGCCGCCGCCCCCGCCGACCGGGGCCTGGAACAGCCGGCCGCGCCAGCCGGCGCCGTCGACCAGCTTCCAGGCGCTGTCGCCGGGCGGATTCTTGAAGGTGGAGCCGCCGGTTTTCTCGCGGATCGGCTGCGTCGTCTCGCGGCGAGCGGTGATCTCGTCCATGCGGGCGGTGATGGCGGCCGGATCGTCCGGCGTTCCGGCGAAGTCGGCGCGGGTGACGATCACCCCCTCCTCCGAGCCCCAGCCGTGGCGGTAGAGGAACTCGGCCGGGTTTTCATAGGTCACGGCCTTGCCCGAGCGGTCGAGGCCGTGGGCGCGGACGCAGACCTCGCGGGTCTCGGCGCCGTAGCAACCGGCGTTCATCGCCACCGCCCCGCCGACCGTGCCCGGAATGCCGGCGTAGAACTCCAGCCCGGCGACGCCCGCCTTGGCGGCGGCCTTGGCCAGCATCGAATCCAGGGTCGCCGAGCCGGCGGTCAGGGTGGTCTCACCAGTGGCCTCGACGCCCGCGAAGGCGCGGCCCAGGCGCACGACCACGCCCTCGACGCCGCCGTCGCGCACCATCAGGTTCGAGCCCACGCCGACGGTGATCAGCGGCACGCCAGGATCGAGGGCCCGCAGGAAGTCCGCCAGATCGGCCTCGTCGGCCGGCATGAAGATCGCTTCGGCCGGACCGCCGACACGCAGCCAGGTGAAGGGGCCGAGCGCCTCGTCCAGCATCAGCCGCCCGCGGACGGCGGGGAGCTTGTCGCGCCAGCTCACGGGGCGGTCGTCCAGCCGAGGGCCTCGAGCTGGCCCGGCAGGGCATAGGCCCAGGTGGTGATGTCGCCGGCGCCCAGCAGCACCACCAGATCGCCCTCGTGCGCCTCCTGGGCGATCGCGTTCGGCAGGGCGGCGACGCTCTCCAGCGGCAGGGCGCGGCGGTGGCCGAAGCGGCGGGCGGCCTCGACCAGGCCATCGCGATCGATGCCCGGAATCGGCTGCTCGCCCGCGCTGTAGACATCGGCGACCAGCACGGTGTCGGCGTCGGCGAAGCAGGCGGCGAACTCGTCCATCAGGTCGCGCAGGCGGGTGTAGCGGTGCGGCTGCACCACGGCGATCACCTTGCCACGGGTGACCTGGCGGGCGGCGCGCAGCACGGCGGCGATCTCCACCGGATGGTGGCCGTAGTCGTCGACGATGCGCACCCCGCCGATCACGCCGGTGGTGGTGAAGCGGCGACGCACGCCGCCGAAACCGGCGAGGCCCGCGCGGATGCCCGCCTCGTCGACCTTCAGCTCGCGGGCCACGGCGATGGCCGCCAGGGCGTTGAGCATGTTGTGATGGCCCGGCATCGGCAGGTGCAGGCGCTCGAAGGTCGTCAGGTCGCCGTCACGGCCCTGGATCGCGACCGAGAAGGTGGTGCCGTCCGTTCCGGCGACGACGTCGATGGCGCGGATTTCCGCCTGGGGGTTCTCGCCGTAGGTGATCAGGCGACGGTTTTCGACCCGCGCCGAGAGGGCGTGGACCTCGGGGTGGTCGGTGCAGACCGCCGCGAAGCCGTAGAACGGGATGTTCTCGACGAAGTCCTGGAAGCCCTTCTTCACGGCTTCGAAGTCACCCCAGTGGTCGAGGTGCTCGGCGTCGATGTTGGTGACCACGGCCACCGTCGACTTCAGCTTGAGGAAGGTGCCGTCGCTCTCGTCGGCCTCGACGACGATCCAGTCGCCGCCGCCGACCTTTGCATTGGTGCCGTAGGCGTTGATGATGCCGCCGTTGACGACGGTGGGGTCGACCCCGCCGGCGTCGAGCAGGGCAGCGATCATCGAGGTGGTGGTGGTCTTGCCGTGAGTGCCGCCGACCGCCACCGAGAACTTCAGGCGCATCAGCTCGGCCAGCATCTCGGCCCGCCGCACCAGCGGCAGGCGGGCGGCGCGGGCCGCCACCAGCTCGGGATTGTCGGGCTTGACCGCCGTCGAATAGACCACGGCCGAGGCGCCCTCGACGTTGGTCCCGTCCTGACCGATGAAGATCCGGGCCCCCAGACCCTGCAGCCGCTCGGTGTTGGCGCTGGCCTTGGCGTCGGAGCCCTGCACCGTATAGCCGATGCGCAGCATGATCTCGGCGATGCCGCTCATGCCAATCCCGCCGATGCCGACGAAATGGATGGGGCCCAGGTCGAAGGGGACGGGAGGACGGCTCATGGGTTCGGATTAGCCGATTTGACCGCCGGGGCAAGGGTGAGCGCTCGACATCATCCCCCGCCCTGCCAAACTCATCGCATGACCGCCCTGATGCGCTATCCGGCCGCCGTGGAACATGATCCGCGCGTCGAAGCCTGGCTCGACGGTTCCGATCCGCTGCGCCAGCTGGCGCGCGCCTGGTTCGAAAGCATGCGCGCCTGCGGAGCGGATGTTCGCGAGGTTCTGGCCGATGGCCATCCTGTCGTCTGCGCGGGGGACGCCGCCTTCGCCTATGTCGACGCTTTTAGCACCCACGCTGCGGTGGGCTTCTACCAGGGCGCGTCGCTGGACGACCCCTCAGGGCTGCTCAAAGGCGGCGGCAGGCGCATGCGCCATGTGAAGCTGAGGTGGGGCGAGTCGGTGGACGAGGCCGCGCTCGGCGCGCTGATCGAAACGGCCTATCGCGACATCCAGGTGCGGCGGCGTGACGAGGGAGACGCCGGCTAAGCCGCGATCAGGTGCGCTTCTGCCAGCGCCTTGCGGGCGGCGTCGCGGCGTTCGCGCCACTCCTCGGCGAGGATGCCCAGCAGCACCACGTCGCGCGGCTCGCCGTCCTTCAGCACGTGGCCGCGCAGATAGCCTTCGCGGCGAAAGCCGGCAGCGGTCTGCGCCTTGAGCGCGGCGTCGTTGTCGGCCATCACCTCGGCCCAGACCTTGAGCAGGCCCAGCTCGCCGAACGCCTTGTCGAGGCCGAGCACCTGGGCGGCCCGACCGACGCCGCGACCGCGCGCATCCGGCGCGCCGATAAAGAAGGCCCATTCGCCGCGGCGATGGTGGCTGTCGAGCCCGGCGAGGGTGAGCAGGCCCTGGGGCGCATCGCCGCGAACGATCATCCAGCCTCGACGGCCGGAATCATCGCGCAGGCGGTTGAACCATTCCTGGTGGGCTTCGGGACTGGGAAAGGCGGCGTCCGACATCCACCGGTCGACTTCCGCCTCGCGTCGCCACTGATAAAGCGTGGCCTCGTCTTCGTCCCGGAGGTCGCGCAGGTCGATCATGGTGTGCCGCTTTCCGCGGAGAGATTGCCCGAGCGGTACGTAGCAGATTCACCGGCGGGAGGGGACGCCCCCTCACCCGCCGGGCGAGGAAATCACCCTTAGCCGTTCTGGAACAGCGACAGGATCATCTGCGGCGCGGAGTTGGCGATCGACAGGGCCTGAACGCCGAGCTGCTGCTGAACCTGCAGGGCCTGCAAGCGGGCCGATTCCTTGGAGAGGTCGGCGTCGACGAGGTTGCCCACGCCGGCTTCCAGCACGTCCTGCAGCTTGGAGACGAAGGTGTTGTGCGCCTCGATCTGCTTGGCCTGGGCGCCCATGTCGCCAAGGGCCTTGTTGACCTCGGTGATCGAGGTGTCGAGGGCGGCGAGCACCGAGGTGGCCGTCGTGACGGTGCCGATGGTGTCGGTGGCGCCGATGCTGATGATCGAGCCGCCGAAGGACATGTCCTTCACCGACAGGGTGATCATCTCGCTGGCGTCGGCGTTGGCCAGGAACTGAATGTCGTTGGTGATCGAGCCGTCGAGGATGTTGGCGCCGTCGAACTGGGCGGCGCCGATCACCTGATTGATCTGCCGCACCAGGGCGCGGAAGTCGGAATTGAGCAGATCCCGCGAGGTCTGGTCGATCGACGGCTCCATGGCTGCCACGACCTTCTGCTTCATCTCGTTGAGCAGGTCGGAGATCGATTCGCCGGCCGACATGGCGACTTCGGAGATCGAGGTCGCCCGGTCGAGGCTGGATTTCACCGCCGTCAGCGCCGAGAGGTCGGCCCGCTGCTGCTGGGCGATGGCCCAGACGGCGGCGTTATCCTTCGCATTGCCGATCTTAAGACCCGTACTGATCTTCCCCTGCGTATCCATCAGGTTGGAATTGGTCTTGTTCAAGTTCTGCAGTGCGATCAACGCAGACTTGTTCGTGTGCACGCTGATGGTCATCGGGGGTCCGCTCCTGGGCCGTCGAGGCAGGATTAGGGGCCGAGTCGTGCATGTATGGTTAACGCGAATAAACACCTTTGGCCGCCATCGCGGATGCGATGTCGGTCAAGCAGGCCGAAAGCGGCCGCTAAGTCGCCTAGGCGCCCCTTTTAGGTGCGCTGATCGACCACAGTCCCCGGGTGATACTCGGCGGTCTCGCCCATCTTCAGGACTTCATCGCGCGGGTAGACCTGCACGATCTCGCCGGTGCGCCGGTCGAGGGTCTTGTAGATGAAGCCCTGACCGTCCTCGGACTCCTCGATGACGAGGCGAAGATCGGCCAGCTGTCCGCCGGAGCGCTCACGCTGCGGAGACTCCTTGCGAGCGACCTCGGCCGGAGCCGGGCCCGCCGCGGGGGTCACCGTGGGGTTGGGTGGCGTGGTGAATTGGACTGCGTTTGTCATGTCTCCGTGTCGCCGACGAAGGGCGTCGGCGCCTCCTGCACGGCCGCACGTGCGGCCAGGAGCGGGCGCGGAAGCGCCCGCTCCCTACGCACGTGTTACTGGAACAGACCCAGGATCGAGCGGGTCGAGGAGTTGGCGATCGACAGCGCCTGGATGCCCAGTTGCTGCTTGGTCTGCAGAGCCTGCAGGCGAGCGCTTTCCTTAGCCAGATCGGCGTCCACCAGGTTGCCGACACCGGCGTCCAGGGTGTCCTGGAGCTTGCCGATGAAGTTCAGGTGGGTTTCGAGCGACTTCGAACCGGTGCCCAGCGAGGCCAGGGCGGTCGAGACGGCGTCGATCGAGTCTTGGATGTCCGTCAGCATGTCGGACGCGGTGGTCTGCGTGCCGATGGTGTCGGTGTCGGAAACGCTGACGATGCTGCCGCCCAGCGACATGTCCTGGCCGGAAACGGTCAGGGTCGAAGAGGCGTCGGCGTTGGCCAGGGCGGTGATGTTGCCCGAGCCGTCAAGCAGGTTCACGCCGTTGAACTTGGCGTTCTCAATCACCTTGCCGATCTGATCGCGCAGGCTCGTGAAATCGGCGTTCAGCTTGGCGCGGCTTTCGTCGTCCAGACCTTCGTCCGAAGCGGCGAGCGCCTTTTCCTTCATCTGCGACAGCAGGTCCGAGACGGATTCGCCGGCGGCCATGGCGACGTCGAGGGTCGACTGGCCACGTTGCAGGCTGTCCTTCACCGCGTTCAGAGCCGTCGACTCCGAGCGCATGCCCTGGGCGATGGCCCAGATGGCGCCGTTGTCCTTGGCGTTCGCCACCTTCAGGCCGGTGTTGATGCGGCTCTGGGCGGTGGTGAGGTCGTTGTTGGTGCGGTTGAGGTTTTGGAGGGCGACCATCGCGCCCACGTTCGTGTTAACGCTGTTCAGCGCCATGACGAGGTCCTTTCAGGGTGTCCGGCGACATTTTGTCGACGGGAGCATTTTGCTCGGTTCCCTAGGAAGCAATCGCCGGGCCAACTTCGACGCTTTTTCGAACGCGACAAGTTACTGTTTTTATTGAATTAAACGTCTGTTTACGACGTCGGCGCCCGGCAATTTCTGCCGACTTGGCGCGGCGCCGGGCAGATTTTGCCCAGCAAAAAGGGCCGCCGGACGGGCCATCGCCCGTCCGGCGTCGCGAGCCTTGCGACTATCGGAACAACGACAAGATGGACTGAGGTTGCTGGTTTGCGATGCTGAGCGCCTGAATCCCAAGCTGTTGCCTGGTCTGCAGGGCCTGCAACTTGGCGCTTTCCTTTGCGAGGTCGGCGTCAACCAGGTTCCCCACGCCGGCGTCCAGCGTGTCCTGCAGTTTGGACACGAAGGTCGCATGGATCTCGTAAGCCTTGGACGAGGTGCCAAGGCGCGTGATCGCGGCGTTGACGTTGTCGAGCGAGTCCTCGATCGTATCGATCATGTCGGCCGCCGTGGTGACCGTACCGATCGTATCGGTGGACCCGATCGTGGTGATCGAACCGCCGAGGGACATGTCCTCGCTGGCGACGGTCAGGGTGGAGGTCCCGTCGGAATTGGCGAGGGCTGAAAGGCCGGCGATGCTGCCATCCAACAGGTTGGTCCCGTTGAACTGAGCGTTCTCGATAACCTTCCCGATCTGGTCGCGAAGCGCCTTGAAATCCTCGTTGAGTTTTCCGCGGCTGTCGGTGTCCAGACCTTCGTCCGAAGCGGCTAGAGCCTTCTCCTTCATCTGCACCAGCAGGTCGCTGATCGATTCACCGGCGGCCATGGCGACATCGAGCGTGGACTGCCCGCGGGCCAGGGAGTCCTTGACGGCGTTGAGCGCCTGAGACTCCGAACGTTGGCCTTGGGCGATCGCCCAGATCGCGCCGTTATCCTTAGCCGAACCGACCTTGAGGCCGGTGGAAACCCGATTCTGCGTCTGCGCCAGCTGGCTGTTGGTCGCGTTGAGGTTCTGGAGGGCGACCATCGCCCCCGCGTTGGTATTGATAGAATTGCTGAGCATTGCAGC
>JAFKGN010000160.1 GCA_017307205.1 Caulobacterales bacterium | reverse complement strand
GTCGACGAACGCGTTGTCGAACTGCTGGACGAGAGCGACGAGGCGATGGGCATCGGCCTGCGGTCGGCCCGTTATCGCACCCAGCTGCAGGAGATGCTGGAGGAGACCCAGCGTCAGGCCGAGGAGTTGCAGGTCCAGAGCGAAGAGCTGCGGGTCTCCAACGAGGAGCTTGAGGAGCAGGGCAAGGCGCTTAGGGAATCCCAGGTCCGCCTGGAGCAGCAGCAGGTCGAGCTCGAGCAGACCAACAGCCAGCTGGAGGAGCAGGCCCAGACCCTGGAAAGCCAGCGCGACGACCTGGAGCGCACCACCGCCACCGTGCAGCAGAAGCACCGCGAGTTGGAGCAGGCCAGCCAGTACAAGTCCGACTTCCTGGCCAACATGAGCCATGAGCTGCGCACGCCGCTCAACTCGCTGCTGATCCTCTCCAAGCTGCTCGGCGACAACACCGACGGCAATCTCTCGGAGGAGCAGGTCAAGTACGCCCAGACCATCCAGTCATCGGGCAACGACCTCCTCACCCTCATCAACGACGTGCTCGACCTGTCGAAGATCGAGGCCGGTCACCTGAAGATCCAGCCCGAGAACACCCCGCTGCAGCGCCTCGCCGGCGACCTGCGCCAGCTGTTCCAGCCCGTCGCCGACCAGCGCAAGCTCGCCTTCGAGATCGCCGTCGCCGACGACTGCCCGCCCTCGATCGACACCGACCGCCTGCGTCTGGAGCAGGTGCTCAAGAACCTGCTGTCCAACGCCTTCAAGTTCACCGAGAGCGGCCGCGTCCGCCTGGCCATCGCCCGCATCGGCGACGACCGGCTCTCGCTCGCGGTCAGCGACACCGGCATCGGCATCTCGCAGGAACAGCAGGAGGGCATCTTCGAAGCTTTCCGTCAGGCCGACGGCACCATCAGCCGCCGCTACGGCGGCACGGGCCTTGGCCTTTCGATCTCGCGCGAGCTCACCCGACTGCTCGGCGGGACCATCGCCCTGGAAAGCCGCCCGGGCGAAGGCAGCACCTTTACCGTCGAAATCCCGGTCTCTTACGATCCCGCCCAGATCGCCTCGAACGACTCTCCGGAGGCGCTTCGCGCCGCCCCGACACCCGACCCGGCCCCGGCTCCCGCGCCGCGCCGCAAGCCTTCGCCCATGAGGCTCGACGACGACCGCGATGTCCTCGATACGCGCCGTCTGCTGCTGGTGGTGGAAGACGACGACAAGTTCGCAGGCATCGTGCGCGACCTGTCCCACGAGATGGGCTTCCAGTGCATCGTCGCCGGCACCGCCGAGGAAGCCCTCAGCCTCGTCCACAGCTTCCGGCCGAGCGCCATAGTCCTCGACGTCGGCCTGCCCGATCAGTCGGGCCTGACCGTGCTCGACCGTCTCAAGCGCGACGACGCCACCCGCCACATCCCGATCCACGTCATATCCGGGGCCGATCACGCCCAGACCGCCATGTCGCTCGGCGCGGTCGGCTACCTCGTGAAGCCTGTGCAGCGCGAGGCGCTGGCCGGCGTGCTGAAAAACCTGGAAGACAAGCTCACCACGCGCATGCGCCGCGTCCTCATCGTCGAGGACGACGCGGTCCAGCGTGACGCACTCGGCAAGCTGCTGGCCTCGGCCGATGTCGAGACCGTCGCGGTCGGCGACGCCGCCGAATGCCTCCAGGCCCTGCGGCGCGAGACCTTCGACTGCATGGTGCTGGACCTGTCCCTGCCCGACGCCTCCGGCTTCTCTCTGCTGGAGACCCTCAGCGAGGGCGAGCACGGCTTCCCGCCGGTGATCGTCTACACCGGCCGCGACCTGTCGGCCGACGACGAGCAGCGGCTGCGTCGCTACTCCAACTCGATCATCATCAAGGGCGCCAAGTCGCCCGAGCGCCTGCTCGACGAAGTCTCGCTGTTCCTGCACCAGGTCGTCGCCGACCTGCCGCCCGAGCAGCAGAAGATGATCGCCAAGGCCCGCAACCGCGACGCCGTGCTGGAAGGCCGCCGCATCCTCGTGGTCGAGGACGACGTGCGGAACGTCTACTCCCTGACCAGCGTGCTGGAGCCCCGCGGTGCCGTCGTCCAGATCGCCCGCAACGGCCAGGAGGCCCTCGACGCCCTCAAGGTTTCCGCCGCCGATCCGGCGCGCGCCATCGACCTCGTGCTGATGGACGTGATGATGCCGGTGATGGACGGCCTGACCGCCACCCGCCAGATCCGCGCCGACGCCGCCTGGGCCCGCCTGCCCATCGTCATGCTCACCGCCAAGGCCATGCCCGACGATCAGGAGCGCTGCCTGGAGGCGGGCGCCAACGACTACATGGCCAAGCCGATCGACGTGGACAAATTGCTGTCACTCGTCCGGGTCTGGATGCCTCGGTAGTGCGCGACGTCATCGAAGACATCGAGATCCAACTGCTGCTGGAAGCCCTCTTCCAGCGCTATCACTATGACTTCCGTCATTACGCGCGGGCGTCGGTGAAGCGCCGCCTCGTGCAGGCCCGCCAGCAGCTCGGCTTCACCACCATCTCGGCCATGCAGGAAGCCCTGCTGCACGACGCAGAGACTTTGCCCCGCCTGCTCAACTACCTGACCGTCCAGGTCAGCGAGATGTTCCGCGACCCGTCCTACTTCAAGGCCCTGCGCGAGAAGGTGCTGCCCCACCTGCGCACCTACCCGTCGCTGAAGGTCTGGATCGCCGGCTGCAGCAACGGCGAGGAGCTCTATTCCCTGTCGATCCTGTTTCGCGAGGAAGGCCTCGACCAGCGCACCCTGTTCTACGCCACCGACATCAACCCCGCCGCCCTGCGCGCCGCCGAGGCCGGGGTCTATCCGCTCGATCAGGTTCGCAAGTTCACCGAGAACCACCAGAAATCCGGCGGCAAGACCTCGCTGTCGGACTACTACGTCGCCGACTACGGCCGCGCCGTCTTCGACAAGAGCCTGCGCGCCAAGACCGTCTTCTCCGACCACAGCCTGGTCACCGACGCGGTCTTCGCCGAGATGCACCTGATCTCCTGCCGCAACGTGCTGATCTACTTCGACCGCGCCCTGCAGGACCGCGCCATCGGCCTGTTCCGCGACAGCCTGGCCCGCCAAGGCTTCCTCGGCCTCGGCTCCAAGGAAAGCCTGCGCTTCACCAAGCACGCCGCGTCCTTCGCGCCGTTCGTCCCCGCCGAGAAGATCTTCCAGCGGCGCGAGGCGGCATGAGCGACGCCCCCGCCTCCACCGCCCTCAAGGCCGTCGCCATCGGCGCCTCCGCCGGCGCCGTCCAGGCCCTGCTGCACGTCCTGCCCGCCCTGCCGGCCGCCTTCCCCCTACCGGTGCTGATCGTCGTCCACGTCCCGCCGGACCGCGCCAACGCCCTGGTCCCGCTGTTCCAGAGCAAGTGCGACGTCATCGTCAAGGAAGCCGAGGACAAGGAACGCGTCGCCCCCGGCGTGGTTTATTTCGCCCCCTCCGACTACCACCTGCTGGTCGAGGCCGACGGTACGCTGTCGCTGTCCCTCGACGAGCCGGTCAACCTCTCCCGCCCCTCCATCGACGTGCTGCTGGAAAGCGCCGCCGACGCCTTTGGCGAGGGCCTCATCGGCGTCGTCCTCACCGGGGCCAACGACGACGGCGCGGTCGGCCTCAAGGCCGTCACCGACGCCGGCGGCCTCGCCATCGTCGAGGATCCGGCCGGCGCCTTCGTCCCCACCATGCCGGAGGCCGCCCTGCGCGCCGCGCCCACCGCTCGCGCCATGGACCTCGACGCCCTCCGCGCCTTCCTCCTGAGCTTGGACGCCGCATGATCGACGCCCACGCCCCCATCCACGTCCTGCTGGTCGACGACCTGGCGGAAAACCTGCTGGCGCTGGAAGCCCTGCTCAAGCGCGAGGGCCTCGTCTGCCTCAAGGCCCGCTCGGGCGAGGAGGCGCTGGAGCTGCTGCTCGTCCACGACGTCGCCCTGGCCCTGCTCGACGTCCAGATGCCCGGCATGGACGGCTTCCAGCTGGCCGAGTTCATGCGCGGCGCCGATCGCACCCGTCACATCCCGATCATCTTCCTCACCGCCGGCGCCGCCAGCCTGCAACGGCGCTTCCGCGGCTACGAAGCCGGCGCCGTCGACTTCATCCAGAAGCCGATCGAGGCCGATATCCTGCGCAGCAAGGTCAACGTCTTCTTCGACCTCTACCGCCAGCGCCAGCAGATCGTCGCCCAGCGCGACGCGCTGGAGGCCTACGCCAACGCCCTGCAGGTGGCCGACCGCAACAAGAACCAGTTCCTCGCCGTCCTCGGCCACGAGCTGCGCAACCCCGTCATGGCCCTCGGCGGCGGCCTGAAGCTCTTGGAGCGCCGCGGCGGCGACGCCGAACTTTCCGGCCAGATCCGCGGCCAGATGGACCGCCAGGTCGCCCACCTCGCCCGCCTGGTGGAAGATCTGCTCGACATCTCCCGCATCGACCAGGGCAAGATCTCCCTGCGCCGCGAGCGCGTCACCCTGCAGACCGTCCTCGGCCTCGCCGTCGAGGCCAGCCGCCCGCAGATCGACGCCGCCGACCCCACCCGCCTCACCCAGGTGGTCAGCAACCTGCTCAACAACGCCGCCAAATACACCCCGGCCGGCGGCCAGATCCGCCTCTCGGCCCGCTTCATCGACGAAGTCGCCGGCGGCGTCGCCGAGATCGCCGTGGCCGACAACGGCGTCGGCGTCCCGCAGGACATGCAGGCCAAGATCTTCGAACTCTTCGCCCAGGCCCACAGCGACAACCTCCGCGCCCAGGAAGGCCTCGGCATCGGCCTGGCCCTGGTCCGTCAGCTGGTCGAACTCCACGGCGGCAGCATCGCCCTCAGCAGCCCGGGGCCGGGGCTGGGGAGCGTGTTCACCGTGCGCCTGCCGGTGGCGGCGGAGGCCTAGAGCGCCTCGCCCGCCCCGTCGTGAAACTCCTCGGCGCTCACGAACGCCGGGCCGTCGTCGTCCAGCGCCCACAGGCCCCGGAACGCGGCGTGGTCGGGGTTGAGATCGTCCTCGAACAGGTCACCCTCATAGATTCCGACGCTGCTGTAGTCGAAATCCAGCGCCAGCTGCTCGGCCATGCCGACCATCTCCTCGGCCAGACGGCGCGAGTATCCAATGGCTTCGCTCTCGTTGGTGAAGTCGTCGGAAAGCGTGCTCACCTCGACCGCTTCGGTCTCGCGGGTCGCTGTGGTGGTGACGATGGTGAACGCGGGCATGACGACTCTCGAACCTTGATGGGGTCCCAGATAGACCCTTTACCCGTCCGCCGGGCCACCTTTCGCAGCCGCCCCCCGCTTATTCACGATCAGCGCCCGCGTTTGCCGCCGCGATAGCCCTTGCGGACGGCGGCCACGCGCCGGCGCTCGTTGTTCTTGGCGATCAGCTCCGCCTTGGCCTGCGTCGCCGCCAGCTCGACCGCCAGCTTCTGGAAATTCTCCCAGCGCGCGCCCTCCAGCGCCCCGCTCTTCAGGGCCGCGTCGACTGCGCAGCCCGGTTCGCCCTCGTGACGGCAGTCGTTGAAGCGGCAGGTCTGCATCAGCTGCTCGATGTCGTCGAACACCGCGCTCACCCCCTCGTCGGCGTCGACCAGCCCCACCTCGCGGAAGCCGGGCGTATCCAGCACCAGCCCCCCGCCGGGCAGCAGGATCAGTTGCCGGTGGCTGGTCGT
Source organism: Caulobacterales bacterium (assembly GCA_017307205.1). Classification (GTDB taxonomy): domain Bacteria; phylum Pseudomonadota; class Alphaproteobacteria; order Caulobacterales; family Caulobacteraceae; genus Caulobacter. The sequence continues at coordinate 6,179 of JAFKGN010000160.1, read as the reverse complement.
GTGGCGCCCCTGGTCGCCGCCCTCGCGCAGCCGCCGCGTCGCCATCCGCTCTTCCCCCAGGAGGGCGTTGACCAGCGTGGACTTGCCGACCCCGGACGAGCCGATCAGCACCCCCGTCTCCCCCGGCCCCACCTGGGCCAGCAGGGCGTCGAGCCCCAGTCCCTGCCGCGCCGAGACCGCCAGCACCAGGCAGTCGGGCGCCAAGGCGGCGATCTCGGCTGCCTCGCCAGCCGGGTCCTCGCTGAGGTCGGCCTTGGTCAACACCACCACCGGCCGCGCCCCGCTCTGCCAGGCGGCCGCCAGATACCGTTCGATCCGGCGCGCGTTGAGGTCGGCGTTCAGCGAGGTGACGATGAAGGCGACCTCGATATTGGCGGCGATCACCTGCGAGCCGTGCGAACTGTCGATCGCCCCCCGGCGCACGAACGCCGTGCGGCGCGGCAGCACCGCGTGGATCGTCGCCGTCGCCGGGGCGGTCGAAGCAGCGGCCCCGCCCGCCTCCGCCTCGTCCCAGGCCAGCGCCACCCAGTCGCCGACCGCCGGATAGCCCGCCGCCTCGGCCTCATGCTGCAGGCGCCCGGAAATCTTGCCGCGCACCTCCCCCTCGTCGGTCACCACCAGATAGCTGTCGCGGTGCTGCACGGCGATCCGCCCCGGAATCTGCCCCTCAAGCGCGCGCGGCGCGAAATCCCGCGCCATCGCTTCGGTCCAACCGTAGGTCTCGATCACAGGCAGCCGTCCAAATCGGGGGTGGCCGTCGCCGGCCGCCACGCCCTTCTAGGCGCTCGCCGCCGCAACGCGAAGCATCGGCGCGTCATGCAGCCTCAACGCCGTCCAAGCGTTGCGGCAGGCGAAGCACCTAACCTCGCCAGGACCGCCCATGACCAGACAAGCCAGCCCCAGCGTGCAATCCGAAGCCAAGGCCGCCGCCATCGCCGAGGCCAAGTCCTTCGCCCCCGAGGTGCCGGCCCGCATCGGCTCAACGCCGGCCACGAAGTTTCGCGGCAACCCGGCGATCTTCGGACGCCTGGTCGAGGATCACGACCGCCACCGCGCCCTCCTGGCCATGATCGAGGCGACCGAGCCCAAGGATCCCGCCCGCAAGACCCTGTTCGAGGAGTTCGTCCGCGAGGTTCACGGCCACGCCGCCGCGGAAGAACAGGCCCTCTGGTCCACGGTGATGCGCAACCCCGAGACCACCGAATACGCCCGCCACGCGGTCGGCGATCACCACAAGCTCGACAAGCTGATGGCCGACGCCGCCGCCCGCGACATCACCTCGCCGGGCTGGCTGCGTCACTTCGCGACCCTGAAGGAGGAGTACCTCGAGCACATCCTCGAGGAAGAGACCGAGCAATTCCTGGAAGCCGAGAAAACCCTCTCCGACCAGGACCAACGCTACATGCGCACCGTCTTCAACCGTCGTAAGAAGGCCGAGAAGGCCGCCGCCGTGATCGAGAAGAAGATCGCCCTCTCCCCCATAGCCTAGAGCGCGCCAGGGTTAAGTGTGCGCGGTTAACCCGCCCGGCGCGCTCTAAACATTAGAAACTCTAGCGAGACGCGCGCCGCGCATGACCCCAGACCTGCCGTCGCGGCCTCTTCCCCCTGTCGTCTATCATCCGGCCTACAGCGCCCCCATGCCGCCGGGCCACCGCTTCCCGATGCACAAATACGCCCGCCTGGCCCAGGTGCTGCAGGAAGAGGGCCTGATCGGGCCGGAAGGGCTGCACATCCCCGAGCCCGCCGGCTTCGAGATGCTGGCCGCCGTGCACGACCCCGACTACGTGCGCCAGGTCATCGACGCCGCCGTCCCGGCGGCGGTGGAGCGGCTGATCGGCATGCCGGTCACGCGCGGGGTGTCCGACCGCGCCCAGGCGGCGATGGGCGGCACGCTGCTGGCGGCGCGCCTGGCCCTGCGTCACGGCCTGGCCTGCAACACCGCCGGCGGCAGCCACCATGCGGGGCCGCGCGGCGGGGCGGGATACTGCGTGTTCAACGATGTCGCCGTCGCGGCGCGCGCCCTGCTCGACGCGGGCGAGATGCGCCAGGCCCTGGTCGTGGATCTCGACGTCCACCAGGGCGACGGCACCGCCTTCATCTTCGAGCACGAGCCGCGCGTCTTCACCTTCTCCATGCACGGCGAGAAGAACTACCCGGTCCGGCGCGGGCCGAGCGACCTCGACATCGACCTCGCGGACGGGACCGGCGACGAGGCCTACCTGGCGCAGCTGGCGGCCATCCTTCCCGCCCTGCTCGACCGGGTCGCGCCGGATCTGATCTTCTACATCGCGGGCGTCGATCCGCACGAAAGCGACCGCCTGGGCCGCCTGGCCCTCACCGACGCCGGCCTCGCCGCGCGCGACGCCTACGTCCTCGCAACCTGCCTGCCCGCCGCCCCGGTCGTCGGCGTCATCGGCGGCGGCTACGACAACGACATCGACCGCCTGGCGCGGCGGCACGCGACGCTGCACCGGGCGGCGGCTGCGGCTTGGAAGAAGGGGCTGGCGCGGGGAGCGAAGGCCTAGGGGTTTCGGCTCAGCTGGCGGTGACCGACGAGGGCGCCAAACCCTATATCCCCGCGAACCATTCGTAGCCGCGATCCTCCCAGTACCCACCCTTTCCGCCGGCGATCCGGTCGAACCGATCCACCACCTCGATCTGCATCAGGTACTTGGCGTTCTTGTAGCCGAGCTGGCGCTCCACACGCAGCCGCAGCGGCGCGCCGTGAGCGATGGCCAGCGGCTGGTCGTTCATGCTGTGGGCCAGGATCGTCTGCGGATGGAATGCGTCGATGAGGTCGAGGCTTTCGTAGTAGAGGCCGGATCCGTCGGCGCTCCCGTCCAGGTCGTCGGCACAACGGAATACGATGAAGCGGGCGTTGGGGGCCAAGCCGACGGACCGCAGGATCAGCCCCAGGGGCACGCCGGTCCATTTGCCAATGGCGCTCCAGCCCTCGACGCAATCGTGTCGGGTGATCTGGGTGCGCTGTGGCAGCCGCCGGATGTCGGCCAGGGAGAGGCTGGTCGGCCGCGCCACCAGACCGCCGATCTGCAAGCGCCAGTCGGAGAAGCCGGTCTCGGCCATCGCCTGATAACGAGGATCGGCCGGCAGGGTGGTGCCGTTGGCCTTGAACACCGGCGACAGATCCTTCTCCTGAAACTCCCTCGCCAGCGGCTGGCCTGACAGCAGAATGCGCTGCGCGCCGTAGGTCGCCTTGTTGGCGGAGCCGAGCAGGCTCTGAAACTGCGGCGCGTTCGACAGACGATCGCACCCGGCCAGCAACAGGCCGCCGAACGTCGCCGCCCCGGCCGCCAACAAGCCGCGTCGCGAGGGCGGTGGGATGATCAGACGACGTTGGATCATGATCTGTCCTCCGATCCGTCGTTCGACGGAAGGCGGTAGCGGCCGGTGATCATCGAGCGGATTTCGTTGATGGGGCCGGCGACGAACACCATCGCCACATGCACCACGACGAAGGCGACCAGCAGATTGGCGCTGAGGAAGTGGAGGGTGCGCGCCGATTGTCGCCCGCCGAAGAGGTCGAGCAGCACCGGCGCGGCGGCGTTGACGCCCGGCGACATGGTCAGGCCGGTGAGCACCATCGTCGTCAGCAGCAGGATGGCGCCGAGATAGGCCAGCTTCTGCAGCACATTGTAACGTCTGGCCGCCTCGCCCTTCGGCAGCCGAAGGCGGGCATGATCCCAGATGTCCCGCAGCAGATGGCGGGGGGCTAGCTCGGCGGGCGTGGGCAGCAGGTCGCGCTTGAAATGGCGAGTGACCAGGCCGGCGATCACATAGACCAGGCCGTTGAGCACAAAGAGCCAGGCGAAAAAGAAGTGCCAACGCCGGCCCGTCGCCAGGTCCTGATAGCTGGGCAGGGTCGCCCAGGCCGGCGCGCCCCGGGCCACCAGGGCGCCGTCCGAGTCTCGCGAGGCGCCCAGCACCCCGGTGGTTTTCAAGGTCAGCGGCCCGATACGGGTGAGGCCCCCGGCCACGTCGCCGTTGTCATCGGCGTAGGCGGAAAATTCGATGACGGCGCGATCGTCGTCCGCGCCGTACTGGCCCCAGTAGAGCGCCGGGTGGGCATTGAGGATCTGCAGGCCGCTGAGCAGCAGCACGGCGAAACACAGCAGGTTGATCCAGTGGGTGACGCGCGTGACGAGCCTGTGGCGATAGATCACCTCACCGCTCGGGGCGCTCTTGCGCCTCGCCGCCACGCGAACCTCCCCGGCCAGGCTCTCGTTCATGCCGCCCTCCTTGTCGAAGTCGCACCGACCGCCCGGCCTGCGCCGGAACGGTCGGCGCGGGATCGCTGCTACATCTTGCCGTCGGACTTCATCATCCCGCCTGAACTCATGGCGCCCTTCTTGGCCATGCTGTCCTTCTTCATGGCGTCCTTCTTCATCATGGCGTCGTGCTTCGCCATGGCCATCTTGTCGGCCTTCATCTTCTTGTCGGCCGCCATCTTTTCTTCCTTCGTCATCGGCTTGGCCATCTTGTCCGAGGTCATCTTGCCGGCCATCGGGTTGGGCGTCTGATTGCTTTGCATCCTGCCCATGGCGTCCTGGGCGAAGGCGGCGGGGGCGGCGAGGAGGCCCGCGACGAGGGCGGCGACGGCGAAGCGCGCTGAGGTTTTCATAAGGTCGTTTCCTTGCTGACGCGCCGGTCGGTGATCGCCGGTGCTGCTAGGCATACGGACCAGCCGCCCGTTCGGTTACAGCGAGCGCCGATATTTCTTTTCCGACCGCCCCTTGGCCGTCTGCACAGTGGATGTAACCTTTCGCCAGCCGGCGCGAACCAGGGGATTAAGTGGACGATCTCGAGACGCGCCTGAAAGCCCTGATGCTGCGTGGCCTCGCCGGCGACGCCCAGGCTCACCGCGCCCTGTTGTCCCTGCTCCAGGCGCGGTTACGCGCCTACTTCAGCCCGCGCATGTCGGGCGAACCGGCCGATGTGGAGGACCTTGTGCAGGAGACGTTGTTGGCGGTGCATCTTCGCCGAGCCTCCTGGGACCGCGACCAGCCGTTCAGCCCCTGGGCGTTCGCCATCGCCCGCTACAAGCTTGTCGATCACTGGCGCCGAAGACGCGTTCGCAAGGTCGCCCCGCTCGAGGATGTCGCCGACTTCCTGGCCGCCCCGGACGTCATGCTGGACGACGGTCTTGATCTGACCCGCGCCTTGGCCGGCCTGCCGAGCCGGCAGCGCGAACTGATCGAAGCCGTGAAGATCGACGGTCGCAGCCTGGCCGAGGCGGGCCTGCGCACCGGCGTTTCGGAAGGCGCGGCGAAGGTCGCCTTGCATCGCGCCCTCAAAAGCCTCGCGGAGAGGATGCGCCGTGCGGACTGACGACCTGATCACCGCCCTGGCCGCCGACACCCGCGCCGTCCCCAGGTACGCGGCGCTGCGCGGTCTGGCGCTCTCTACCTTCATCGGCGCCCCCATCGCTCTCGCCCTTACCCTGTGGTGGCTTGGTCTGCGCCCCGACCTCGTGTCCGCCGTGGGCGGCGCATTCTTCTGGATCAAGGCGGCCTACACCCTCGCCCTCAGCCTGGCGTTCGGTGCGGCGGCGCTACGGCTAGTTCGCCCTGGAGCCCGGGCCCGCGCCGCCTTGGCGACCGGCGGCGGCGTCATCGTTCTGATAGTTCTTCTCGGTCTCGTTCAACTCATCGGGATGGAAGCAGCCGAGCGAATGCCCGCCCTGCGCGGCTGCTCCGCCCTCGGCGCCCCCATGACGCTTGTCGCCATCCTCGCCCTGCGAAGCATGGCTCCAACGTCTCCAACCCTTGCAGGCGGGGTCGTGGGCCTGTTCTGCGGCGGCGTCAGCGCCACCGTGTATGGGTTGCATTGTCCGGAGGCGACGCTGGCCTTCGTTGGCCTTTGGTACAGCCTCGGCGTGATGGCTTGCGGCGCCCTCGGAGTCGCTCTGGGTCGCTGGCTGTTGCGCTGGTAGGCGTGAGCGCCTCCGCCGCGCGCCGCGGGCCGAGCGACCTGGACATCGACCTCGCGGACGGAACCGGCGACGAGGCCTACCTCGCGCAGCTGGCGGCCATCCTTCCCGCCCTGCTCGACCGGGTCGCGCCCGACCTGATCTTCTACATCGCGGGCGTCGATCCGCACGAAAGCGACCGCCTGGGCCGCCTGGCCCTCACCGACGCCGGCCTCGCCGCGCGCGACGCCTA
>JAFKGN010000159.1 GCA_017307205.1 Caulobacterales bacterium | reverse complement strand
GCCGGCTCCGGGTCTTCCGGGCTGGCGTCATGGCTTCATGGATGAATCGCTGCCCGGTGGGCGCCTGGGCCTCGGGCACGACGGCGCCACCCAGCTGTTCAACGCCAACATGGTGCTGGTTCCCGAGCTCGGCCTCGGCGTCTTCGTGGTCACCAACACCGACACCGGCGCTGATGTGACCGCCCGTGTTCCCACGGCGATCGTTGAGCGCTTCTACGGCCCGCCCCCGGCCGCGCCGCCGCCCGGCGATCCCTCGCTCTACGCGCGCCGCGCTGTGTACGAGGGGCGCTTCCTCTCCACCGAGCGCGCCTACGGCGGTCTCGAAGGCTTCATCAGCGGCCTCTTCCGGGCCGGCGTCGTCGTGAAGGCGACGCCCGACGGCTTCCTAACCACCCGCGCTTCGGGCGGCGTGCGCCGCTGGGCGCCGGTGAGCGACACCCGGTTCCAGAGCGTGAACAGCGCCGCCACCCTGAACTTCGCGCTGGAGAACGGCCGCGCGGTGCGCATCCTCGGCGTCGCCGCGACCGGCGAGCGGGCGCCGTTCTGGTTCCAACCCGCCCTGCTGGCCTTGCTGACAGGCGCCGTTGTCGCCGCGGCCGCCGCCGCGCTCGGTGCGCCCCTGCTGCGTGACCGCCGCGAGTTCCGCCAGGCTCAGGTGCAGGCGCAGGTCGGCATGATGCAGACCACCCAATCGGTGCTCTGGCTGATCGCCTTCGGCGCCTTCGCCATCTGGGCGACGGGGGCCACCGACATGCAGCGCCTCGTCGACGATTGGCCCGGCATCTGGCTGCTGATCGCCTCCACCTGCGCCTTCGTCGCCTCGATCCTGGCTGTCCCGGTCCTGGCGCTGTTGCCGTGGGCCTGGCGCGGCGGTCGGCGGGTCGATAGCTGGACGGTCGGCCGCAAGCTGCGCTTCACCTTCACGGCGCTGCTGTTCGCGGGCTTCTCGGCGGTGCTGCTCATGACCGGCGCCCTGGCGCCGTGGGACGCCTAACCGAGCTTACGGACCTGGATCGAAATCCGCTCCCGCTCGCCGGGGATGCGCTCGACCAGCAGGCGCGCCACCTGGGCGTCGTCGTGGAAGGCGTAGCCCTTGATCGAGTCGAGCAGGGCCTTGGCCAGGTTGTCGAGGTCCAGCCACGGTGGCTCGCCCACGTACTCCATGGTGATCTCCACCGCGAACTCGCCCCAGGCCGGGCGCGAGCCCCGCCAGGCCTTGCGGAAGAACTCATAGATCAGCGGCTTGTAGTACTTGGCCTGGGTGGTCAGGCCGTCGACCGCCACCTCCAGCACGCCGTCCGTTTCGCGCGCCCGCACCTTGCCGTGCGACGTCCACCCGTCGTTGCTCACCGTATCTCCGACGGAATGCGAAAAATGACCGCGCCGACCGTAACCAGAAGCGCTTCACCGGCGAATAGATGTTTGAACGGCGCATGTCCGCCCGCACATAATTTTGCGTCGACGACGGCGCATGGTTCACTCGAACCGACGATGGGAGATCGATCATGCTGACGAGGCGTCATCTACTGGCTGGAGCCGCCACCGGCCTCGGCGCCCTGGCCGCGGCCCCGGCCTTCGCCGCCGGCGGAACCTTCAAGGTCAACTATTCCGACGCCGAGTGGCGCAAGCGCCTGACGCCCTCCCAGTTCGCCGTCTTGCGCCAGGAAGCCACCGAGCCGCCGGGCTCCAGCCCGCTCAACAACGAGCACCGCAAGGGCGTGTTCCTGTGCGCCGGCTGCACCACGGCCCTCTTCGACTCCAAGACCAAGTTCGAGAGCGGCACCGGCTGGCCCAGCTTCTATCAGCCGATCGGCCCGCAGGCGGTGATCACCAGCCTCGATCGCTCGATGGGCATGATCCGCACCGCCGTCTCCTGCAAGACCTGCGGCGGCCACCTCGGCCACATGTTCCCCGACGGTCCGAAGCCGACCGGCCTGCGCTACTGCATGAACGGCGTCGCCATGACCTTCCGCGCCACCTGACGCGCCGTTGACCCTGCTTCTGCTCGCCTACCTCGGCGGCGTGCTGACCATCGTCAGCCCCTGCGTCCTGCCCGTGCTGCCGTTCGTGTTCGCGCGGGCGGACCGGCCGTTCCTGCGCAACGGGCTGCCGATGCTGGCGGGCATGGCTATCACCTTCGCTGGGGTCGCGACCCTGGCCTCGGTCGCGGGCGGCTGGGCGGTGCAGGCGAATACCGCGGGGCGCTACATCGCCCTGGCCCTCCTGGCCCTATTCGCGATCACCCTGCTGTTTCCCGGCCTTGCCGACCGGCTGACGCGCCCGCTGGTGGCGCTTGGCGGCCGGCTGTCGCAGTCGGCCGACGACGGGCAGGTGCGGGGCGGCGTCGGCGCCTCCTTGCTGCTGGGTGTCGCCACCGGCCTGCTTTGGGCGCCCTGCGCCGGGCCGATCCTCGGCCTGATCCTCACCGGCGCGGCCCTGCAGGGAGCCAATACCCAGACGGCTCTGCTCCTGCTGGTCTACGCCGCGGGCGCGGCCACGTCGCTCGCCCTGGCGCTCCTCGTCGGCGGCAAGGTTTTCGCCGCCATGAAGCGCTCGCTGCACGCCAGCGAATGGATCCGGCGCGGCCTCGGCGCCGCTGTTCTGGTCGCGGTGGCCGCCATCGCGCTCGGCCTCGACACCGGCCTTCTGACCCGGGTCTCCCTGGCCGGCACGACGGCGCTGGAGCAGGGCCTGCTGTCTAAGCTCAACCCCGAAAAGCCCGCGCCCCAGCAGGGCCAGGCGATGATGTCCGGTCCGGCCATGTCGGGCGGGGCGATGACCGGGCCTGCGATGAGCGGCGGCGGAGCAATGATGGCGGGACCATCGATGATGGGCGGCGCGCCCGCCATGAGCGGCGGCGCGATGATGGCCGGCCCGGCCATGAGCGGCGGCGCGGTCGCGCCGATGGAGACCCTGCCGTCGCTGGCGGGCGCCACCGGCTGGCTCAACAGTCCGGCGCTCACGCCCCAGGCGCTGAAGGGTAAGGTCGTCCTCGTCGATTTCTGGACCTACTCCTGCATCAACTGCCTGCGCGCACTGCCGTATGTGAAGCGCTGGTCCGAACGCTACGGCTCGCAGGGTCTGGTGGTCATCGGCGTCCACACGCCCGAGTTCGCCTTCGAAAAGCGTGAGGCCAACGTCCGCAAGGCGGTGAAGGACCTCGGCCTCGCCTATCCCGTCGCGCTCGACAACGACTACGGCGTCTGGCGCGCCTTCAACAACAACAGCTGGCCCGCCCACTACTTCTTCGATGCCGAGGGCAACCTTCGCTACCAGCATGTCGGCGAGGGCGAGTACGACCGCTCGGAGGCGATGATCCGCGCCCTGCTGGCCGAGCGGAACGGCGCGCCGGTTGACGGCGATCTCGTCGGCGCCGCGGGGCAGGGCGTCCAGGCCGCCGCGTCCGACGCGGCCGTCTCGCCCGAGACCTATCTCGGCTACGCCCGCGCCGAACGCTTCCTGTCGCCCGCCGGCCTCAAGAACGACGCCTCGGCGACCTACCGCACGCCCATGGCCTATCCGTTGAACACCTGGGCCTTCGCCGGCCCTTGGCGCGTCGGCTCCGAGCAGGCGACCAGCGGCGGCGCTGGCGCGCGGGTGATCTACCGGTTCCGCGCCCGTGACCTGCACATGGTCCTGGGCTCGGTGGACGGCAAACCCGTCCGCTTCCGCATCCGCGTCGACGGCCGCGCGCCCGGCGCGGATCATGGCCTCGACGTCAACGCGGCGGGCGAGGGGACGGTCAGCGACCAGCGCCTCTACCAACTCGTTCGGCAGCGCGGCGCGAGCGCCGAACGGCTGTTCGAGATCGAGTTCCTCGGCGCCGGCGCACAGGCGTTCACCTTCACGTTCGGCTAGCCGCGTTCGCGGGTGGAAAACGCCGCCGTGCAAGGCTAAACCCGCCCCAGATTTCTATCTGGAGCGCCTATGTCCGCCACCCGTACCGAGACCGACACCTTCGGCCCCATCGAGGTCGCTTCCGACCGCTACTGGGGCGCCCAGGCGCAGCGCAGCCTCGGCAACTTCAAGATCGGTTGGGAAAAGCAGCCGCTGCCGGTTGTGCGGGCCCTGGGCATCGTCAAGCGTTCGGCCGCCGAGGCCAACCTCGCGCTCGGCAAGCTGGACCCGAAGCTGGCCGAGGCCATCGTCGCCGCCGCCAATGAGGTGATCGAAGGCAAGCTCGACGACCACTTCCCGCTGGTGGTCTGGCAGACCGGCTCCGGCACCCAGTCGAACATGAACGCCAACGAGGTGATCTCGAACCGCGCCATCGAGATGCTGGGCGGCGAGATGGGCACGAAGAAGCCCGTCCACCCCAACGACCACGTCAACATGAGCCAGTCGTCGAACGACACCTACCCGACGGCCATGCACGTGGCCTGCGCGGAAGAGGTCGTCCATCGCCTGCTGCCCGCCCTGGTGAAGCTGCGCGACGCCCTGGCCGCCAAGTCCGCCGCCTGGGCCGACATCATCAAGATCGGCCGCACCCACACCCAGGACGCCACCCCGCTGACGCTGGGCCAGGAGTTCGGCGGCTACACCCAGCAGCTGACCAACGGCATCGAGCGCATCGAGCTGACCCTGCCGAAGCTGATGCAGCTGGCCCAGGGCGGCACCGCCGTCGGCACCGGCCTCAACGCCCCGGTCGGTTTCGCTGAACTCGTCGCCGAGAAGATCGCCGGCGTCACCGGCCTGCCGTTCACCACCGCCCCCAACAAGTTCGAGGCCCTGGCGGCGCACGACGCCATGGTCTTCAGCCACGGCGCCATCAACACGGTCGCCGCCTCGCTGTTCAAGATCGCCAACGACATCCGCTTCCTCGGCTCCGGCCCGCGCGCCGGCCTCGGCGAGCTGGCCCTGCCGGAGAACGAGCCGGGCTCGTCGATCATGCCGGGCAAGGTCAACCCGACCCAGTGCGAAGCCCTGACCCAGGTCTGCGCCCAGGTGTTCGGCAACCACTCGACCCTGACCTTCGCTGGCAGCCAGGGCCACTTCGAGCTCAACGTCTTCAACCCGGTGATGGCCTACAACTTCCTGCAGTCGGTCCGCCTCGTCGCCGATGCGGCGATCAGCTTCACCGACAACTGCGTGGTCGGCATCGAGCCGCGCGTCGACAACATCAAGAAGGGCGTCGAGAACTCGCTCATGCTGGTCACGGCCCTCAACGGCCGCCTCGGCTACGACGCCTGCGCCAAGATCGCCAAGACGGCTCACAAGAACGGCACGACCCTGCGCGAGGAAGCCGTCGGCGGCGGCTACCTGACCAACGAAGAGTTTGACGCGTTCGTCCGTCCCGAGAAGATGATCTCGCCGGGCTGAGGCCAAGCTTGGCCCAGGTCGTCAAAGCTAGGCGGGAGACCGCCTAGCGACACCTCTTCAGGAGCATGCGATTGACCGCTCTCGCCATCTTCGCCCTAGTGCTGGCGGTCGTGTTCTTCGGCCTCTGGCGCGCCGCCGATGCGAAAGTGATGGCGACCAAGAGCCGGGTTCCTGGCTCGCCGATCCCGCTGAAGTCGATCCAGGATGTCGACCCGCTGTTCGCCCTGACGCGGTTCGGCCCCTCGCGGGAGACCGAGGTGGCCCACATCGCGGCCGTCCACGTCGAGGGCGGTATCTCGGATCTGGAGAGCTGGTTCCTCTGCAACCTCGCCAAGACCTCCAAACGGGTCTTCGAGTTCGGCACCGCCACCGGCAAGACCACCTATCTGATGGCCCGCAGTGCGCCGGACGTGCGCATCAGCACCGTCACCCTGCACCCGGACGAGATCGGCTCCGACCAGCACGCCGCCGGCGACGACAAGGCGCTGCAGGTCGCGGCCCGCCGCGAGTCCGCCTTCGCCGAGTTCCTCTACAGCGGGACCGACGTCGAGCCCCGGATCGAGCAGCTGTTCGGCGACAGCAAGCGCTTCGACGAGACGCCCTACCTCGCCGCCTTCGACCTGATCTTCGTCGACGGCGCCCATACCGACAGCTACGTCCGCAGCGATACCGAGAAGGCGCTGGCCATGCTGGCGCCGGGCGGCTGGCTGGTCTGGCACGACTACGTCGGCCGCAAGGTGCCGGGCGTGTTCAAGCCGCTCAACGAGCTGTCGACGAAGCTGCCCCTGTTCCGCATCAAGGGCACCACCTTCGTGGTCTACCGCAAGCCGGCGGCCTAGCGGACGGGCACGACCGCCTTGCCGATCGGGGCGAGGGCGATCTGGGCGAGTTGCAGATCCTTCAGGGCGAAGGGAATGCCGATGATGCTGATGAACTCGGCGATGGCGAGCAGCAGGTGGGCCAGCGCGATGTACCAGCCGCCCAGCACGAACCACAGCACGTTGAGCACGCAGCCGACCGGCCCAGTGCCGAGGTCGGCGCCGTCACGGGTCACGATCTCCTTGCCGTAGGGCCAGAAGACGAAGCCGGCGATGCGGAAGCAGGCGCCGGTGTAGGGCAGGCCGATGATGGTGATGGCCAACAGCACGCCGCCGAGCAGCCACAGCAGGCCCGCCGCCCAGCCCCCGGCGATGAACCACAGAATGTTCAGCACCAGGCGGATCAGCGGCATCGTCAGGCCCTGCGGCTGACGGCGAAGTCGGCGAGGGCCTCCAGCGAGGCGCGCCAGTCGCTGGCCGGGAAGGCGGCAAGGTCGGCCTTGGCGGCGTCGGCGTAGTCGCCGGCCAGGTCGAGGCTGGCCTCCAGGGCGCCGGTGGCGATCATCAGCTCGCGCACGCGCTTGAAGTCGGCGTCGTCCTGCTCGCGGCGGCCGACCGTGCGTTCCCAGAAGGCGGCCTCGCCGCGGCCGCTGCGGGCGATGGCCAGCAGCAGGGGCAGGGTGGCCTTGCCCTCGCGGAAGTCGTCGCCGGCGTTCTTGCCGAGCGCCTCGGCCGTGCCGCCGTAGTCGAGCACGTCGTCGG
>JAFKGN010000158.1 GCA_017307205.1 Caulobacterales bacterium | reverse complement strand
TCACCGTCTCGGGCATGGGCATCCTGATGCCCGAACGGCGGAACGAGATCATCGGCCTGGTGTGGAAGGCCCTGCTGGCGGGGTTCCTGGCGACGTGCATGACGGCGGCGGTGGTCGGCGCGATGCCTCGGGAGCTGTTTGGGCTGTAGGGGGCGGACCGCCTCTCCAAACTTAACCTTTGTTCGGGCCGCTGCCCGCGCCCGTCTTTACCAAGTCCTGGGGGCTTGAAGGATGGGACATGGGATCCAGAACGGCTTTCGCCGCCGCCGCCATTTGTGCGGCTATCGCCTCGCCGGCCGCCGCTCAGACGGAGTCCATAGAACAGCGTCTTAGGGCGCTTGAGGCCGTGGTGTCGGCCCAGGCCGCGCGGATCGAAGCCCAGCAGCGAGCCCTGGACGACCAGTCGGCGGAACTTGGGGCCTTGAGGCGCGAAGCCTTCGACCGGCCGATCGCCACCCAGGCCGAACTGGCCGACGTGAGGGCGCGGGGCGTGGCGGACGATCAGGTCAACCCGGCGTCGCCGGGCCCGCGCTCGGTAGCCGAGACTCCGGCCGGCCCGGTGGGACAGGCGCCGATCGAAGATCCGGCCGACAATGTGCAACTCGCGGCCCTGCCGGAGAACACCGGCGTGCTGACGCCGAAGGGGCATGGGGTGATCGAACCCAGCCTGCGCTATGTGCACGGCTCGAACAATCGCCTGGTGTTCCGCGGGGTGGAGATCGTGACCGGCGTGCAGATCGGGGTGATCGAGGCCAGCGACGCCGACCGCAACACTCTCTCGCCCTCGATCGCCGCGCGCTACGGCCTGACCAATCGGCTCGAGGTGGAGGCCGTGCTGCCCTATGTGAACCGGTCCGACCGGGTCACCACCCTCGCGCAGCGCGATCAGACCTCGACCCGCACGGTCTCACTCGACGGCAGCGATATCGGCGACGTGGAGCTGGGGCTGCGCTACCAGCTGAACCGGGCGCGGGCCGGGCGGCCGGTGTTCATCGGCAGCTTGCGCTACAAGAGCGACACCGGCACCAGCCCGTTCGAGATCGACCGCGATGAATTCGGCGTGGCCACCGCCTTGGCCACCGGCTCGGGGTTCAAGGGCGGGCAGGCGGGGGTGAGCTTTCTCTACCCGACCGATCCGGCGGTGATCTTCGGCAGCCTGGCCTACCTTTACAATGCGCCCAAGGACATCAACCGCGACATCGGCGGCGTGCGGGTCGGGGAGGTCGATCCCGGCGACGCCATCGCGGCCAGCGCCGGCTTCGGCTTCGCGCTGAACCCGCAGTTTTCGTTCTCGCTGGGCTATTCCCACACCTACGTCGATAAGACGACGTCGTTCCTGAACAACGTCAAGCAGGAGGCGGAGGCGCTGCAGGTGGGGTCGATGACCTTCGGCTGGTCGCTGCGCCTGACGCCGCGCCTGACGCTGAGCAACTCCTACGAGTTCGGCGTCACCAGCGACGCGCCCGACGTTTCTGTGGTGGTGCGGCTGCCGTATCGGTTCTGATCGGGGGGCGTGAGCCTAGGCTACTGCCTCATCCTGAGGTGCGAGCGTAGCGAGCCTCGAAGGAGGATCGGTGCACGGCGGCGGGTTGCAGTCCTTCGAGGCCCGCTCCGCGGGCGCGTCAGGATGAAGTTAGGATTGCAAGGCTAGCCAGCGCTCGCCGCTACCGGCCGCCCGCCGCGAAGATGTTGGTCTGGCTGGCCAGGTCCTGGCCCAGGCGCGCGGCTTCCATGCCGGCCTGGGTGTCGCCGAAGCCGGGCAGGGTGAGGGTGATGGCGATTTCCTGGCGCAGGTCGCGGTTGTCGGCGGTGTTGATCAGCACGTTGCTGAGCTGACCGTCGCCGAGATGGTGCAGCACCGTGATCCCATCCGGCGTGGCCGCGCCGAAGCTCATGCCCGCGCCGCTGAGGCCAGCGTTCACGCGAGCGCCGATATCGGCCAGGGCCTGAGGCGTCAGCATCTGGCTGGCCACGTTCTGCACCGTTGCGCCCGCCTGCTGCGGGTCCATGGTCAGCCGGCTTTCCATCACCAGGGCGCCGTCGACGAAGCTGCGCAGGTCGACGCCGAAGCCGATGTTGAGGCCGTTGAGATTGAAGCCGCCGCGCATGTCGTCGAGGGCGGCTTCGCTGACGGTCTCGACCTCCGCCGAGGCCACGGCTGGAATGGTCGCGAGGGCGAGCGCCCCGCAAGCCAAGGCGATTTTCAGGCTGCGGATCATTGGCCCACCGAGGCGAAGGCGCGGATATCGGTGATCTGGTAGTAGGGCGCGATCTGGTCTGTCAGGGTCGAGACCGGCACGGGCGTCGCCGCCAAGCCGAAGGGAGCGCCGGGGCGCACATCCCAATCGGCCTTGGCGTTGAAGCGACCCTTGCGGACGTCAGGCGAGATAGCGAACACGACGCCGTTCCATTCCTTGGCGAAGTCGGCGGTGGTCATGACCCTGGTTCCGAAAGCGGGATCTCCGAGGACGACCTTATCGCCCTGAATTCCTTTCAGAACGACGAAGTGCTTGTACCCCTTGGTCTCGATGAGCGCGATCGAGGGCAACTGGGCCTGGCGGACCTGATCCAGCGTCAGGCGGTAGCCCTCGGCCTGGAAGCCGTGGCTATCCAGGAAATGCTTCATGTCGAGCAGGGAGAATCCGAGCTTGCGGATCTTGGCCTGATCGCCCGCCGCGTACATCGATTTGAACACCTCAGCCTCACCGGTGGGGCGGCCGTAGTGGTGGGTCAGCAGGGTGGCGAGGGCGGCCGAGCCGCAGCTGAAATCATACTGCTGACGCGTCACAGTGCGGAACGGCATGTCGCGCCAGCTGGTCACCGACAGGCTGTAGGCGGCGCCGCCGTCGTTCACGCGCACCTGCGCCCGGGCCGCAGGCGCGGCCAGGGCGAGAAAGGCGAGCGGCAAGGCGAAGAGGGCGCGGCGCTTCACCTGGGCCTCAAGGCATAGAGGGGGTGACGATGATGGAGACGCTGACCGAGCTCTGCAGGTTGTTGTTGTTTCCCGTGTTGATCGCGAAGTTGCCGATGCCGTTGTAGCCGGAGAAGGCGCCGCTCCCGAGGGTGACGTCGCCGGAGACCACCGTCTCGCCGATGACGCTGTTACCGGTGTTGACGGCCTTGAGGGTCTGCTCGGTGACGATGATGGCGTTGGAGCCGTCGCCGCCGCGCATGTCGTCCAGGGCAGCGAGGTCCACCGCGGCGAACGGGGCCGGAATGGCGAGCGGCGCCGGCATGATGTCGATCGCGCCCGGCGCAGAAATGGGAGGAGGGACCGGGCCGGCGGCGGCGGCGGCCTCGCCCAGCGGGGCGGCGGCGAGCATCAGCGCGAAAAGCAGCATGGTCGGCATCCTGGAGGGAAGAGAAAGGTGGCCAGGCGCGCTGGAGACGCGCCTGGCCGGGCTCGATTATTGGCCGCCGAACGTGATGTTCGCGTTGGCCGAGATCGAGGTGGACGCTTGGTTCACCGAGCCGAGGCCGGTGTTCAGGCTGGCCGTCTGCACGCCGGCGAAGCCCGAATAGGAGCCGCCGTCCTGACGGATGTCGCCCGTGGTGAAGGTCGAGCCTTCATCGCTCGGAGCGCGGAAGGAGACGCCGCTGACCGAGCCGTTCAGTTCCTGGTTCGACAGCGTCAGACGCATGCCCGACAGGTCGAGCGTGTTGTTCGTCGTGTTCGAGCGATCGATGTTGCGGGTCGAGTTGTCATTGCCGCTATCGCTAACCGTGGTCGTGTTGTTGGAGGCCACGGTGTTGTTCGAGCGCTCGGTGCGGTTGCCGCTGTCGGCGACCGAAACAGAGTTGTCCGAGTTGTCGGTGCGCGAACGGTCGACGTTGGTCGTCGAGTTGTCGTTGCCGCTGTCGGCGATCGAGGTCGTCGTCGTGTTGTTCGAGGCGACGGTGTTGCCCGAACGATCGGTGCGGTTGCCGCTGTCGGCCACCGAGGTGTTCACCGAGTTGTTCGAGTTGTCGGTGCGCGAGCGGTCGACGTTGGTGGTGGTGGTCGAGTTGTCGTTGCCGCTGTCGGCGATCGCCAGGTTCCGCGAGTTGTTCGAGTTGTCCGTGCGGTTGCCGCTGTCGCTGACGGTGGTGTTGCCGCTGTCGGCCACCGAAGAGGTACGGTTGCCGCTGTCCGACACGGTGGTGTCGACCGAACGGTCCGAGCTGTCGTTGCCGCTGTCGGCGATCGACAGGTTGCGCGAGCTGTTGGAGCTGTCGCTGCGGTTGCCGCTATCGGCGACCGAGGTGTTGACCGAGTTGTTGGAGTTGTCGGTCCGCGAACGGTCGACGTTGGTGGTCGAGTTGTCGTTGCCGCTGTCGGCGACGGCCAGGTTACGCGAGTTGTTGGAACTGTCGGTGGTGTTCACCGAATTGTTGTCGGCGCTGTTGCCGCTGTCAGCGACCGACAGATTGCGCGAGTTGTTCGAGCTGTCGGCGCGATTGCCGCTGTCGGAGACCATGGTGTTGCCGCTGTCGGCCACGGCGGTGTTGCCGCTATCGGCGACCGAGTTGGAGCGGTTGCCGCTGTCGCTGACCGTGGTGGTCGAGCTGTCGTTGCCGCTGTCGGCCACCGACCAATTGCGCGAGTTGTTGGTGTTGTCCGTCGCAGTGGCGGTGGCGGTGGAGGAGTCGGCGTCGCCGAGGCCTGAGGAGACCTGGGCGTGGGCGAAGCCCGCCAGGCACATGGTGAGCGCAGCGGCCGATACGGCGCTGATCAGAGTCTTCTTCATTTCAGGGTCTCTCCAACTCGCGCATCACCGGGGGCGGCGCGGCAACGGGGCATCACCGGATCATTCCGGCTGCGTCATTCCGTCACGGCTTGCGTTGGAGCAGCCGAGCAAACGTTAGGTTTTCGGTAACGATGTTTTTTTGTGTTTTATAACAATGAGTTATGTGTACGCTAAAACATATGTCTGGCGGCAATAAATTGTCATGGAACTAAATACTAGTGCGAAGAATGTGTGGACCGCTTTCGCCGCTCTCTCTCGCGTGCAACCTCCAGTAACCTAAGATGTCGCCAAGTTCCCTGAGCCTTCGAGATTTCAAAGAAAAAATCGCCCTTGTCGTAAAAACGGGCGGAACCTCGGCCATTTTGTCGCCTTATTAGGCCTAATGCGAACGTCGGTATGCGACGAAGCGAAGGGGGGACAATGCTGGGAACCAACCCGCCGGCCAAGCTGTCGGAGTATGCCAGGCCGAGGGCGATCATCGCTCTCGTGGCCTACAAAGGACGCCTCGCCGAGGCTGCTGCGTTTCTCCCGGGCGGCGTCGTCGCTTCTCACGGCGAAGCGCCCGTGGTGATCGCCCGCGGGTGGGCGGCTCGCGTACGCCAATCGAGCTGTGGGAAGGTGCAGATTCTCAACTTTCTGGTACCCGGCGACAGTCTCGTCCGGGGCGGGGCAGGCGATCGGTGGACCTCGGGCGAGGTCATGGCCTTGACCCCGCTGCAGACGGTTCCCGTGACGAGCATCGCGGCGGACGGAGTTGTGAGCGCGTCCGGGCTGGACGCTTTTTGCCGCTCGTCGGCCGCCGACGAGGTAAACTTCGTGCTCGACCACGCGATGCGCCTTGGACAGCAGACCGCGCTGGAGCGTACGGCGCATCTTCTTCTTGAACTGGCGGCGCGGTTGACCGCCGTACGTCTGGCCGATAACGGCGCCTTCGCCCTACCGATCAATCAGGAATGCATGTCCCAAGCGCTTGGCATGAGCGCCGTGCACCTCAATCGGACCCTTCAAAGGCTTAAGGCAGATGGTTTGATTTCTGTACGCGGGTCCCGCATGGCGATCCTTCGGCCGGACAGACTGCGACGAATCTCCGCCTACGGGTGCGAAGAAACCAGCGCCCTGCATGAATCGCCTCAGCAGGCCTGGGCCAGCTAAAGCCTAGCTGATCAAGCCGCTATCCAAGCAACGCTGGGTCGAAAGCGTAAATCCAAAAGCCATGTTCATCCGTAGTTGGCCGGATGACGCGTGATATACTGGACTCTGATATGGTAGAGCTTGGCGTGGCTGATGCCGCCGCCCTATCCGATGCGAGACGGCTGAGCAGACATTATCCCCTGGAGGCGGATGAGCTGAAGCTCATCAATCGCCTTGCCGGTTCATCTCAGAGTTTCGCCCCAGGCCAGATGCTTTCACGACGAGGGCTTCGGCAGGACCTTCTGCTGATCCAGTCAGGCTGGGCGATACGGACCCGCGATCTGCCCGACGGCCGGCGGCAGATCTACAGCTTCCTGCTTCCTGGCGATGTGGTCAGCTTTCGCGGCGCTTCCCGAGGGTGGAGCAATACGACGGTCACCGCCCTCACGGCCGTGAAGGCTATCGATCTCACCTCGTCTTGTGACCTGAACAGCGGTGCGGGCTTGGCGTTGGCCTGCGTCCGATCGATCGAGCAAGAACGCCAGTTCGTTTTCGATCAGGTGGCGCGCCTCGGCCAGAGCGACGCCTACCAGCGCCTCATCGACCTCTTGTCGGAACTGTGCGGGCGCCTGGACGCCGCAGGCTTGAAAGCCGGCGATCTAGCAGTTCTGCCGATTACACAGGACATATTCTCCGAAGCGCTCGGGGTCACGGCGGTCCACGTTCGGCGCCTGCTTCAAAGGATGAAGACAGCTGGCGTGCTGCAGCAGCGGAGAAGTCTCGGTCTCTGCCTGGATGCAGGGGCGCTGTCGGAGGAACGCAAGAAGGTTTGCGGATAGTCGGCTTAGTTGAAGCATGAACGTCGACTACACGAGCCTGCTCAAATACGAGAGCTTGATCGACGCCATCTCCAAGGGGGTGGCCGACGGCCTGATGGTGGTGCTGAACATCTCGGCCATCCTGATCGTGTTCGTGGCCTTCGTGGCCATCGGCAATTCGATCCTGACCATTGTGCCGCCGATCAACGGCGCGCCCCTGACCATCG
>JAFKGN010000157.1 GCA_017307205.1 Caulobacterales bacterium | reverse complement strand
CCATGGTGCGCGCGACCTCGTTCTCATTGACCGAGACGCCCCGGAACAGCTCGCGCATGGTGGCGAAGGCGGCGGGCGGCAGGTCGATCACGCCGGTCTCGGCGAAGGCCTGGAAGGCGCGCGCCGTCTCCAGCCCGTCGCGGCGGACGCACTCGTAGTAGAGGCGCTCGAAGTTCGAGGCGATCTGGATGTCCATGGCCGGCGAGGTGGTGTGGGCCACCTGGCCTCGGGCGTAGCGGCCTTCCTCGAAGGCGCGGGCCATGATGTCGTTGTCGTTGGTGCCGACCACGATGCGCGAGATCGGCAAGCCCATGATCTTGGCGACAAAGCCGGCGAAGGCGTCGCCGAAGTTGCCGGTCGGCACCGCGAAGGCGATCTCCCGATGCGGGGCGCCCAGCGCCGCCGCGGCGGTGAAGTAGTAGACGCACTGGGCCGCGATGCGGGCGAAGTTGATCGAGTTGACGCCCGACAGCTTCACGGCGGTGCGGAAGTCGTCGTCGGCGAAGCTGTCCTTCAGGATCGCCTGGCAGTCGTCGAAGGTGCCCTGCACGGCCACGCAGCGGACGTTGGACTCGGTCGCGGCGGTCATGAACCGGCGCTGGACCTCGCTGATCCGGCCTTCCGGGAAGAGGGCGACGATGCGAGCGTTGGAACGGCCACGGAAGGCCTCGACGGCCGCGCCGCCGGTGTCGCCCGAGGTGGCGCAGACGATGGTCATCGACTGGCCACGCTGGCTGAGCACGTGGTCGTAAAGCCGCCCGAGCAGCTGCATCGCCACGTCCTTGAACGCCAGGGTCGGGCCGTGGAACAGCTCCAGCAGGAACAGCCCGTCGGTCAGCTGCTTCACCGGGGTGACGGCAGCGTGGGTGAAGCTGGCATAGGCCTCGCTGCACAGCTGGGCGATGACGTCGGGTGCGATCTCGCCGTCGGCGAACTTACCGATCACGGCGGCGGCGACTTCGGCGTAGGGACGCCCGGCGAAGCCGGCGATCTCCTCGCGGGTGAAGGTCGGCCAGGTCTCCGGCACATAGAGGCCGCCGTCGGGCGCCAGTCCGGCCAGGACCGCGTCAAGGAAGCCGATCGCCGGCGCGCGGCCGCGGGTGGAAACGTACTTCATCGGAAAATCGTCAGGCCTTCAGTGCGGGCGCGGGCCGCAGCCTGCGCCAGAGCATGGCGGCATAGACGCAGGCCAGGGTCGCGGCAAGGCCGAACCAGGTCAGGGCGTACTCGAGATGCCGGTTGGGGATGTCGGCGGGAACCGGCGCGGGGACCAGGGCCGCCCACTCCGGATTGCTGGCGGTCTCGGCCAAGAGGAACAGCGGCGCCGGCCTGGCGGCGCCCAGCGGGCCGGCCATGACGGCGGCGTCGCGAGTGTAGAAGCGGCGGTGGGCGGGGTCGTCGACCGGGGCGGCCCAGCTGCGCGGGTCGGGCTTGCGCAGGACGCCGACGACGTGGGCCGGGGTGCGGTCGGCGGCGTCCACCGGAGGGCGGGCGCTGATGGTGTCGGCCACGAAGCCGCGATCGACCAGCACGCTGCCGTAGGGCCCGCCGGCCGGCAGGGCGCAGGCGGAGACGACGCGCGAGCCGGCCTCGCCGTCACGCAGGGCATAGAGCTCGACGAAGGGCGCCTTGGCCAGGCCGGAGCAGTCGAGGCTCACGCGGGTGAAATCAACGTCGCCGCCCGCGGCGGCCTTGGCGAGAACGGCGCCGAGCGGTTGGGCCGGGGCTGACTGAAGGGCGGCGATGCGGGCGAGCAGGTCTTCCTTCCACGCCAGCCGCTTCATCTGCCAGCCGCCGAGGACCAGCAGGATGGCCAGGGAGATGGCGACCGCGATGGTCAGGCCGATGGGAAACCCGCGCGGCTTCGACTCAGACGTCGCCACGGCCAGCCTCCGACGCCTGATTGTGGAACTGGGCGGCGACCAGCAGCCCCTTCATCGGCCGCAGCAGGGCGAGGCAGAGCAGCACGGTCAGCGGCAGGAAGACCACCAGGTGGATCCACACGGGCGGGTGATAGGCGACTTCGACGAACAGCGAGCCGAAGGCCATCAGGAAGCCGACGATAAGGATGATGAACACCGCCGGCCCGTCACCGGAATCGGCCTTGGCCAAGGGAAAGGCGCAGGCGTCGCAGACAGGCCTAATACGCAAAAAGCCGGCGAAGAGCCGGCCTTGCCCGCAGTTGGGGCAGCGGCCGGCGAGGCCCGCAAGGAAGGGCTTCGCCGGCGATGACGACACCTTAGTGACCGGACGCGCCGAAGATCACGTAGATGAAGGCGAACAGGAAGAGCCACACCACGTCCACGAAGTGCCAGTACCAGGCGGCCGCTTCGAAGCCGAAGTGCTGCTTCGGGCTGAACCCGCCGCCGAGCAGGCGGAACAGGCAGACCAGCAGGAAGATGGTGCCCAGCAGCACGTGGAAGCCGTGGAAGCCGGTGGCCATGAAGAAGGCCGAACCATAGAGGCCCGAGTTGGTGGCTTCTTCCGAGAAGAAGGCGTTCTCGTGCAGGATGTGGCTGTACTCGTAGACTTGGATCGCGGTGAACAGCGCGCCAAGGGCGACGGTCAGGATCAGGGCGAACTTGGCGCCCTTGCGGTCGCCTTGCTGCAGAGCGTGGTGCGCCCAGGTGACGGTGGTGCCCGAGAGCAGCAGCGTCAGGGTGTTGACCAGCGGCAGGTGCCAGGCGGGAACCAACTCGACGCCCTTGGGCGGCCAGGCGGCCCAGGCGTCGCGCACTTCGGCGATGGCCGAGAGCGTGCGGTGCTCGTGGAACAGGGCCATCTCGAAGAAGATCCAGAACCACGCCACGAAGAACATCACTTCCGAAGCGATGAACATGATCATGCCGTAGCGGAGGCCGATGGAGACCACCGGGGTATGGTCACCCTGGTTGGCTTCCTTGACCACGTCGGCCCACCACAGGGTGGCGACCCCCAGCAGACCGACCAGGCCGGTCGCGAAGAGCCACCACTGGCCCTTCTCGATGCCCAGGGCGCCCTTCATCCAAGCCACGAGGCCCATGAACAACACGGTGGCCGACACCGAGGCCAGCAGGGGCCACGGGCTCGGGTTCACCAGGTGGTAGTCGTGCTTCACGCCTTGGGCCATGAGCCTCTTTCGTCCCCTCGTTCGCCACGGGCCGGGCCCGTGGATGAATACGCTCGTGCTATAGCCTCGCCGCCGCGCTTCCGCCAAGGGGCGGAACCGCTGCAACGCGCTTCGCTTGCTCAGTTTTTTGGGTCTTTTCCGCCGCCGCCTTGGTCGCTGCGTCCTCGTCGGTGGGGAAGAAGGTGTAGGACAGGGTGATCTCGGCCTTGCCCTTGGTTTCGAAATCCTCCGCGTAGCGCGGGTCCACGAAGTAGACGACCGGGAATTCCTTGGTCTCGCCCGGCTGAATCGTCTGATCCGTGAAGCAGAAGCATTCGAGCTTCTGGAAGTAGGCGCCGGCTGATTCGGGGACCACGCCGTAGGAGGCGCGGCCGGTCCACGGCTGCTTGCCCTTGTTGGTCACCTTGAAGAAGGCCAGGCCCGTGTCGCCGATCTTGATCGTCTGGCTCAGCTGGTCGGAGGTGAACTCCCACGGCAGGCCGCGGACGTTGGTGTCGAAGCGGACGTCGACCGTCTTGGTCAGCACCGTGGTCGGCGCGATCTGGGCCTTGCGAATCGTGCCGTCGAAGCCCGTCGCCTGGCAGAACATCTTGTAGAGCGGCACAGCGGCGAAGGCGGCGCCGACCATCAGGGCGAACACGCCGACGAGGATCAGGGCCAGGCGGCCGTTGCGGGGCGAAGGCGCGGCGGCGTCGGACATCACGGCCCTCAGAAGTGGCCGGCGGGCGTGCCGCGGCTCATCTGGTAGAAGCTGACGACGAACACCAGGATCACGAAGACGCCCAGGGCCACGCCGAGCGCGACGTTGCGGCCGCGCCGCGCCTTGGCGAACTCTTCGTTCTCGCGCTTGGGATCGCTCATCGCACGACTCCGCTCAGCAGGTTCAGCGCCGGCCAGCCGGCGGCCGCCTCGACCAGCAGCACCGCGAACAGGCTGAACAGGTAGAGGATCGAATAGGCGAACAGGTTGCGGGCATCCTTGGCGCCGGCCTTGACGTCATAGAGGCCGTCGTCGCGACGGTCGTCCGGGGCGTCGCCGGCGCGGCTGCGGAACACACGCCAGGCCATGAACAGGAAGCCCAGGCCGCCGAGGCTGGAGACCGCGAGGTAGAGCGCGCCGCCGAGGCCGGTGAAGGCCGGGGCGACGGCGATCGGCACCAGGACCAGGCTGTAGAGCAGGATCTGCAGGCGGGTGTTCTTGGCGCCCTTGGCGACCGGCAGCATCGGCACGCCGACGCGGGCGTAGTCCTCACTGGTGTAGAGCGCCAGCGCCCACGAGTGGGGCGGCGTCCACATGAAGATGATGGCGCACATCAGCCAGGCGTTGAACGGGGTCGTGCCCGTGACCGCCGCCCAGCCGATCACCGGCGGCAGGGCGCCGGCGAGGCCGCCGATGACGATGTTCAGCGGCGTCGAGCGCTTGAGCCACATCGTGTAGACGACGGCGTAGAACAGGATGGTGAAGGCGAGCAGGCCCGCGGCCAGCCAGTTGGCGGCCATGCCCATCAGCATCACGGCGAACAGGCTGAGCACCACGCCCAGCGTCAGGGCCTCAGCGCCCTGCACCTTGCCGGAGGCGACCGGACGGGTGCGGGTGCGCTTCATCACCGCGTCGATATCGGCGTCGAACCACATGTTCAGCGCGCCGGAGGCGCCGGCGCCGACGGCGACGCACAGCACCGAGATGGCGGCGATGACCGGATTGATCGGGGTGCGGGCGGCGACCAGCCCGGTGAGGGCGGTGAACACCACCAGCGACATGACGCGCGGCTTCAGCAGCTGGACATAGTCCTGCCAGCGGGCCGGCCGGGCAGCGGCGGGCGAAGCGGAAGCGATGGCGGCGTCGGTCATGGTCTTGGGTCGCGACATCCGCGTGTTCTACCGAACGACGCCGCGCCTTTCAGCAAAATGCGACGCCCCCGGCCGGATTGGTCCGGACGGGGGCGAAGGTACTCAGTGGTGGCTGTCGGCCTTGATGACCGGCAGTTCGTTGAACTGGTGGAACGGAGGCGGCGACGGGAGCGTCCACTCCAGGGTCGTCGCGCCTTCACCCCACGGGTTGGCCCGGCCCGGACGGCGGCGCACGGCGGCTTCCGCCAGCATCACCAGGAACACGAGCACGCCGAAGGCGGTGATCATGTAGCCGTCGGTCGACAGCTTGTTCCACTGGGTGAAGGCTTCCGGATAGTCGACGTAGCGGCGCGGCATGCCTTGCAGGCCGAGGAAGTGCTGCGGGAAGAAGATCAGGTTCACGCCAACGAACGTGATCCAGAAGTGCAGGGTGCCGAGGAACTCGTTGTAGCGCACGCCCCACATCTTCTCGAACCAGTAGTAGAAGCCCGCGAAGATGGCGAACACGGCGCCGAGCGACAGCACGTAGTGGAAGTGCGCCACGACGTAGTAGGTGTCGTGCAGCGAGTAGTCGATGCCGGCGTTCGAGAGCACCACGCCGGTCACGCCGCCGACGGTGAACAGGAAGATGAAGCCGATCGCCCACAGCATCGGCGTCTTGAAGTCCAGCGAGCCGCCCCACATCGTGGCGATCCAGCTGAAGATCTTAACCCCGGTCGGAACCGCGATGACCATCGTCGCGGCCACGAAGTAGGCGCGCAGATTGATGTTCATGCCGACGGTGTACATGTGGTGCGCCCACACGACGAAGCCGACGAAGCCGATGGCGACCATGGCGTAGGCCATGGCGAGGTAACCGAAGACCGGCTTCTTCGAGAAGGTGGCAACGATGTGCGAGATCATGCCGAAGCCGGGCAGGATCAGGATGTACACCTCGGGGTGACCGAAGAACCAGAACAGGTGCTGGAACATGATCGGGTCGCCGCCGCCGGCCGGGTCGAAGAAGTGGGTGTGGAAGTTGCGGTCGGTCAGCAGCATGGTGATGGCGCCCGCCAGAACCGGCAGCGACAGCAGCAGCAGGAAGGCGGTGATCAGCACCGACCACACGAACAGCGGCATGCGGTGCAGGGTCATGCCCGGCGCGCGCATGTTGAAGATAGTGGTGATGAAGTTGATCGCGCCGAGGATCGAGCTAGCGCCCGCGACGTGCAGGGCGAAGATCGCGAAGTCCATGGCCGGACCGGCGTGGCCGGTGGTCGAGAGCGGCGGATAGATCGTCCAGCCGCCGCCGAAGCCACGGCCCGGGCCGCCGTCGACGAACATCGAGGTCAGCAGCAGCACCCAGGCGGCGACCAGCAGCCAGAACGAGATGTTGTTCATCCGCGGGAAGGCCATGTCCGGCGCGCCGATCATGATCGGAACGAACCAGTTGCCGAAGCCGCCGATCATCGCCGGCATGACCATGAAGAAGATCATGATCAGGGCGTGGGCGGTGACGACCGCGTTATAGCCGTGCTTGGAGGCTTCGATCAGGCCGGTCTGGGCCAGCCAGGAGCCTTCCTTGAAGATCTGAATGCCCGGCTCGGCGAGCTCGGCGCGGATCAGGCCCGACAGGGCGCCGCCCACGATCCCGGCCATGATGGCGAACAGGATGTAGAGGGTGCCGATGTCCTTGTGGTTGGTCGAGAAGAACCAACGAACGAAGAAACCAGGCTTGTGGTCGTGGTCGTCGTGATGATCGTGAGCGGCGGCGGTGGCCATCGGTCTCTTACCTTGAACTTAGGCGGCGGGCGCGGCGGCGGGGGCCGCAGCCGGAGCGGGAGTTTCAGCCGGCGCAGCGGCGGCGGGGGCGGCCTCGGCCGGCGCGGCCGGAGCCGGCGGCGCGGTCTTGGAGGCGACCCAGGCGTCGAAGTCGGCGTGACTGACGACCTTGATCTCGATCTGCATGAAGGCGTGGTCGACGCCGCACAGCTCGGAGCAC
>JAFKGN010000202.1 GCA_017307205.1 Caulobacterales bacterium | reverse complement strand
CCTGGGCGGGGGCCGCGCCCGGCGCGGCGGCCGGCGCTTGTGCGAAAGCCGCAATACTGTATATCGCAAGCAGAGCGCCACCAGCGGCCGCCAGGTACATCTTCTTCATTGCATCCTCCCTGTGGCGCTCATCTTTGAACGCCGTGTTCTGTTTGCGATCTCCGTCGCTGAACATTGATATCGTCAGGATGCATTGTTTTGCCAGGAGCATTTTCGCAGACCTGGCCGCGAACAAGGCGTCGACTGGCCGCGAGACCGTTCACCGGCCGCTGCGGCCACCGGCCGCACCCCGCCACATGATCATTGTTGCTGAGCCGAAAGAAACATTGCGCCGAATACGCTGTGCGGGCTCACAGGCGCGTGGAGCACGCAACAAAGCGAACACCTTAGGACGAAAATAGGCAACTCGATTGCAACATTAGGCGCCCACCCTGCCTGGACTAAGCTGAAGCGCATTCGTCGCCGGACATGGCGGGACTTGCGCTCGGAACCAGGAAACGCCGGGGGCGAATTGAATGTCTAAGCAGATGGATCCGGCGTCGCGTCGCCCTCGTACCGCCAGCGCAGCGACTCTCGCCCTGGCCCTGATGACGGGCGCGTCGAGCTGGGCGATCGCCACGGCGGCGCTGGCGCAGCGTCCGGCGACCCCTGCCCCGCGCCCCGCGGCGCCGGCGGCCGAGGTCGAGGCGGTGGTGGTGACGGCCAACCCGTCGCCCGTGCCGGGGCTGACGCCCGAGCGGCAGCTTTCGCCGGAGGATGTGCAGGCGCTGGGCGTCGGCACGGCGGCGGACGTGATCACCGAACTGGCCAACCAGACGCAGAGCTCCAGCGGCGAAGCGCCGGTGATCCTGCTGAACGGCAAGCAGGTGTCGGGTTCGCAGGAGATCAACGACATCCCCGCCGAATCCATCCGCCGGGTCGAGGTGCTGCCGGAGGAGGCCTCGCTCGCCTACGGCTATTCGGGCAACCAGCGGGTGATCAACATCGTGCTGCAGCCGACCTTCAGCGGCCGCACGTTTGACGGGGCGTTCGCCGCCGCGACCGAGGGCGGCCGGTGGACCGGATCGGCCGGCGGCTCGAGCTTCAAGCTGGAGGGCAACGACCGCGTCAACATCGGCATGCGCTACACCGAGAGCACCGCCCTGACGGAGGCCGAGCGCGACCTGCTTTCGCAGTCGACGACGCCCTTTGCGATCGACGGCAATGTGGTGGGGACCGGCGCGGGCGGCGAGATCGACCCGGCGCTGAGCGCCCTGGCCGGACGGCTTCGCGACCGCGCCGACGCTGAGCCAGTTCAACCGCGCCGCCAACCCGGACGGGACTGGCGACACGCGCACACTGCTGCCCGATAGCCGGCAGCTGATGACCAACCTGGTGGTGAGCAAGCGGCTGGGCGACTACACCGTCACCGGCAACGGGTTCCTGACCTACAACCAATCGCGCGCCCTGCGCGGCCTGCCGACCGTGGCGCTGAGCATTCCCGCTGGCAACCCGTACAGCCCCTTCGCCCAGGCGGTGACGCTGGATCGCTACGCCACCGCCTTCGGGCCGCTGCGGCAGGACAGCGATTCCTGGACCGGGCGGCTGGGCGGGAACGTGGCGCGCGACTTCGGCACGCTGCGCACGACGCTGATCGGCTCATACGAGCATGGCGACAGCCTGACGGTGACGGACGTCGGCGTCGACGCCTCGGCCCTGCAGAGCCAGCTGAACGCCGGCTCCACCAGCTTCAATCCGTTCGCGCCCCTGCCCAGCTCGCTGACGATGCGGCCTGAGAACAAGGGCCGGTCGCTGACCGACGCTGCGGAGGCGCGCCTGCTGGTGCGCACGCCGCTGTTCAAGATGCCGGCCGGCGATGTGACGAGCAGCTTCCGCCTGAGCGATCGGGGCGAATGGATCAACAGCCGCACGCAGCGCTTCGGGCTGACGACGACCACGGACATGTCGCGCAACACCCTGGGCGGCCAGGCGACCATCAGCGTGCCGGTGACCAGCCGCCGCAACAACGTGCTGCCGGCGCTCGGCGATTTCTCGCTGAACGGCAACTTCGGCTACGACGAACTGTCCGACTTCGGCTCGCTGACGACCTATGGCGGCGGCGCGAACTGGACGCCGATCACCGGCGGCAATCGCAACCTGCAGCCTGAGACGCGCGAGGTGACGCGCCTGTCGATGAACTACAAGCCGTTCAACCAGGTGCAGCTGAACTTCACCGCCAACTATTCGGTCAGCCGCACGACGAACCCGTTGCAGAGCTTCCCGGCGG
>JAFKGN010000156.1 GCA_017307205.1 Caulobacterales bacterium | reverse complement strand
GCCTTCGTCGCAGGCGTTTCGACCCTGCTGGATCTGAAGAGCGCTCCCCTGCCCGGCGGCGGGTTCGAACTGACCGGCGAGCAGGCCGCCCCGGCTTGACGTCACAAATCTTTCGCACCCGGTAGGGTCGAGCGCCTCCTCGCGTGTCTCGCCTCCGTAGCGCTTCGGTCAGTGTCCGCCACGTCGGCGGCCCGCAGCGCTGTGGGGATAGAAATGGGGATCAAGAAAACCTGGCTCTGCGCAGCGACGGCGATGGGGATCGTTGTGGCGCACCTTGGGGGCGCGGCGTCCGCCGCGTCCCCCGCTGCGCCGGCCGCGGACGTCCGTCTGGAGGCGGGCTCGTTGCGCATGGCTCTGCTGGCGCTCGCCAAGCAGACGGGCGTGCAGATCATCTTCACCAGCCAACTGGTGCAGGGGCGCAGCGCGCCGGCGGTGTCAGGACGGCTCACGCCAGAGCAAGCCGTCAACCAGCTGATCGCGGGGAGCGATCTCGAGGCTCGCTGGGCCGCTGAGCGCGTCCTGGTAGTCCGCCCGAGAGGCTTTCAGCCGGCCGCCGCCAAGCGCGAAAGCCTAGAGGACGCCATGCAGAGCGCTTCGGGCGACGTTGTGGCCAGCGAGCCGACCACCACCCCGGCCGATCCCACCGTACACGTGGAGGAAGTCGTCATCGGCAGCCATATCCGCGGGGTCACCGACGTCGCCTCTCCGGTGATCGTGCTCTCCCGCGATCGCCTGGAACGAGACGGTCGCGCGACGGTCGCCGACGCCCTGAGCGCCCTACCCCAAGCCTTCGGCGGCACTGCGGGGGATGCGACGACGGCCACCGGGACGGACGGAAGCGGCACGAACACGACGCGCGCCAGCACCATCAACCTACGCGGGCTAGGCGCTGATGCGACGCTGGTGCTCGTCAACGGCCGCCGTCTGGCCGGCACCGGCATGAAGGGTGATTTCGCCGACCTCTCGTCGATTCCCATGAGCGCGGTCGATCGCATCGAGGTGCTGCTCGACGGGGCCTCGGCGCTCTACGGGTCGGACGCCGTCGGAGGCGTCGTGAATATCGTCCTTCGTCGGACGTTCGAAGGCTCCGAGACCCGCGTCTTCGCCGGCGGTGCGACACGCGGCGACGCCACCCAGGTTCAGCTCGGCCAAACCCTTGGTCGCACCTGGGACAGCGGCTCGGTAATCTTCACTTACGAGCATGCCTCGCGCGATCGTGTCAGAGCCGCGGATCGCGAAGTCGCCGGCAATTCCGACCTGCGACCGCTCGGCGGCAGCGACCGAAGGTCGACCTACAGCTCGCCGGGCAACTTCATGCGGGTGAACGCCGCGGGGACGGCCTATGTCCCGACCTATGCGATCCCCGCCGGCCAGGACGGTGTTGGTCTGCGGCCGTCGGATATAGCGCTCGGCGTGAACCGGGAAAATGACAGGGCCGGGTACGACCTGATGCCGCGCCAGCGCCGGGACAGCATCTACCTCGCCGCCTCGCAGGCCGTACTGCCGAGCCTGGAGGTTTCCGGCGAGGTTCGGGCGAGCCGGCGCATCTATTCGACCGTGGGCATGCCCACGGGCACGATCGTCTCGGTCACGCCCGCCAACCCCTTCTATGTCTCACCGACCAACGCCCCATCGGAGCTCATCGGCTACTCGTTCATCGATGACTTCGGCGGCACGCGGGAGAAGGGCCAGGTCGATACCGTCGGCCTGTCGTTCGGCGGACTCGCGCGGCTTCCCGGCGGCTGGCGCCTCGACGCGTACGGGGCCTATGGCGCCGACATGCTGGATCAGCGCACGACTCAGGTGCTGAACTACGCGCATCTGGACGAGGCGCTCGGCAATCTGCCCGACAGCCCGCTGACGAGCTACAGCGCCACCCGCGACGGCTACTTCAACCCGTTCATCGGTGTGGGCGGCAACACCAAGACGGTCGCCGACTTCGTCGGCGGCGGCTGGTATCGCAATACCCAACGCGGCGAGACGCGTTCGTTCAACGCGAAGCTCGACGGCTCTATCGCGGAGCTGCCGGGCGGTCCGGTCGGGCTCGCCGTTGGCGCCCAAGTCCGGCGCGAAGGCCTCAAGGCGAGCGGCAGCGCCTTCGATGACTTTGCCGAGCGCGGCCTCACCCACCAAGACCTCAGCCGCAGCGTCAACGCGGTCTTCGCGGAAGTGCGCGTCCCGCTGTTCAGCAGCCAGAACGCCAGACGCGGATTTGAACGCCTCGAGCTGTCGGCCGCCGTTCGCCACGAGGACTACGGCGGGGGCGTGGAGAGCACCGATCCGAAACTGGGCCTCATCTGGAGCCCGACGCCCAGCGCGA
This sequence comes from Caulobacterales bacterium, assembly GCA_017307205.1. GTDB lineage: Bacteria > Pseudomonadota > Alphaproteobacteria > Caulobacterales > Caulobacteraceae > Caulobacter. The sequence continues at coordinate 11,210 of JAFKGN010000156.1, read as the reverse complement.
CGATCAAGGCTAGCTATGGCACGTCATTCCGCGCGCCTGCGCTCACCGAGCTTGGCGATCGCCAGATCTATGCCCCGAACTTCCTGCCAAACGGCTCCAATCAGGTCGTCACCCTGCTGCTCTACGGCGGCAACCCTGACCTGAAGCCGGAGACGGCGACCTCGAAGTCCGTCACGTTGGAATGGGCGCCCGTGGACCGACCTCAACTGCGGACAAGCGCTTCCCTGTACGAAACCCGCTTCGCCGATCGCATCGCCCGCCCCGGCCTCGACAACGTCTTCACCGTCCTGTCGTCGCCGGAGCTCGCGCCGTTCCGGACCTTCATCTCGCCAACGACGAGCGCCGCAGACCTCGCCCTGATCCAGGGCTTGATCAACGCGCCGGCATCCCAGGCCCAAGGGTTCCTTCCGGCAACAAGCTACGGCGCGATTGTCGACGCCCGCTACGTCAACACCGGCGAGCTCCTCGTTCGCGGTATCGACGGCTCGGCGTCCTACGACCTCTCGGTCTTAGGCGACCCGCTGTCCCTGCGGACCGACGTCTCCTGGCTGGTGGACTACAAGCGCAAGGTCACGCCGGCGTCGCTGCCGGTGGACCTCGCCGGCGTCGCCGCCTACCCGGCGGACCTGCGCCTGCGCGCGACGGCGACCTGGACTCACGGGCCATGGGCCACGGCCCTGTCCGTCAACCGCGTCGGCGACCTGAACGGCGAGGCCGGCCAGACGATCGACGCCTGGACGACGTTCGACCTCAACCTGCGACGTACTGTGACGGTGTTCGGCGCATCGCCGCTGACCCTCAGCCTCAATGTGCAGAACCTGCTCGATGAGGACCCGCCGTTCTACGACAACCCCGTGGCGGTGGCTTACGACCCCACGAACGCTGACGCCCTGGGTCGCGTGGTGAGCCTGCAGCTCACTCAGCGCTGGTAGCGTCCAAAGCCGCGACACACATGCGCCGCCTTGCGCTGCGCCTGGCCGCCTGCGCCCTTCTAATGGGTGCAGGCGAAGCCCGGGCCCGCCCTTCCACACTCGAAGACTTTCTGAGCCGTCAGAAGCTCGGACCGATCATGCTTGACCCGTCGGAGCGACGACTGGTCGTCCAGACGACCGACGCCTACGCTAGCGCTCGCCGGTTCGATCTCGGCTTCTTCGCGCCGATGACGATCAGCCGCCTCGATGTCTTCGAGGTCGCCGGGACGGCTCCGCCACGACGCCTGTTCAAAGAAGACGATAGCTACGGCTACCAGGCCGGCGCTTTCTCGCCATCAGGCGATCGGATGGCGGTCATCCGCGCCAAGGGCCGCGAGACCGAGCTGGGCGTGGTGGACCTCGCAACAGGCCGCGCCGTCTGGACCGGGCTCACCCCGGTGTTCAATCAGCATGGACGGACCTTGCAGTGGCGCAACGACGGCCAGGTGATCGCGGCAGTGCGCGACCCGTCAGCAGCCGCATGGTTTCCCGGCGTAGCCTGGCAGGCCCAGCAGAGGCTTACGGAGAAATGGGCTTCAACGGCCGCCGGCGGCGTCGGCGTAAGCCTGATGGGCAGCGGGCGCTTCCTCGGCCAGCACGACCGCTCGCCGCCCGGCGGCCTTGTGGTTGTCGATGCCGCGACCGGCGCGCATCGCCCCCTAGCCGAAGGCGACTTCATCGACCTGGAGGTTTCAGGTGACGGCGAGCAGGTCGCAGCCCTCGCCGCCGGCGAAGACATTCAACCCGACCCGAAACGCCTCGCCAGAACAAACGAACCCAACAGGCGCTATCGTCTGAGCATCGTCGATCTCGCGACGCAAATAGCCTGGTCGCCGCGTCCCACCTGGGACGTGGCCCTCGGCTTGTTGAGTTGGTCATCGCGAGACGAGCTTCTGGTCTACGCCAAAGCCGACGCTGAAGCCGCCTCTGGCGGCGGCTATTGGACCTTCGCTCCGCGCTCGCGCGCGATCAGGTCCGTCGCCATGCCCGGCCTAAAACCCGCCCTCAGCTTCGTCGGCGGCGGCATGCCTGTCGCGCACGGCGGATGGATCGGTGGGGCGCCCTTGGTTCTGGCGGAAGACAGCGCGTCGCCCTCCCGGGCGGACTGGTTCGCGCTCCTTCCCGTCGGTTCCACCAATCTCAGCAAGGATGTGCCGGGCGGCGCGGGTCGACTGCGATCCGTGGGCGCGACGGCCATCACGGTCGAACAGGCCGGCCAGTTGTGGCGGCTAGCGGGTGGCCGGGGCGCCGAGCTCCTCGGTCCGGCGAGCACGGCCTTGAGCCCCGGCGCGCCGGAAGGCGAACGAGTGCTAGCCGCCGACCAGCAGACGCTAATGCCCGATGTTGCAACCTCCCACCCGGCCGCGGGTGAGCGCCAGGTTGTGGTGGGCTCGACGTCGCGCGTCGTGGCGTCCATCCGCACCAGCGATCACTGGGTCGAGACCTTGGTCCTGCGTGACGGGGGCAGCGCTCGTGACCTGATCACGGTCAATGCCGACCGCGCGGAAATTGACTTCGCGCGCCTAAGGCCCGTCCACTCGCGCGGGCCGAGCGGCGAGGCCCTGACAAGCTGGCTCCTCCTGCCGTCGAACCCCGGCCCAGGTCCAACGCCCCTGGTCGTCATCCCCTACCCGGGCGACGTGTTTGGGGACGATCCGACCACCTTGCCGCCACCCGCGTCAGGCGCCTTCCCAGACCCGGAAACCATCGTGGGCGCGGGGTTCGCGGTTCTGTTGCCGAGCCTGCCGATCCCGCCAAACGCAGAGCCGGCCGAAGGAGTGGCCGCGCAGATTCTCCAAGTCGTCGACGCCATCGACGATCCGCAGATCGACATCCGGCGTCCGGCGCTCTGGGGACACAGTTTCGGTGGCTATGGCGTCCTGGTCGCCGCCACCCAGAGCCCCCGGTTCGCCGCCGTCGTCTCCGCAGCTCCGTTGCCGGATTTGATTACCGCCTATCAGCAGACTGCGCTCTACCCCCGCGTCATTCCCGACGCCGGCTATCCGATCGCCGCCGGCGCCGGTTGGGCGGAGACTGGCCAGGCGCGCATGGGCGCTCCGGCGTGGGACGATCCGCAGGGCTACCTGCGCAACAGCCCCTACTTTCAGGTCAAGGCGATCACCGCCCCCGTGCTCCTCGTGACCAGCGACCTCGATGGCGATCCCGTCGGTGCGCGAGCGATGTTCAACGCTCTCTACAGGTTGGGAAAGGACGCGGTGATCCTCGACTACTTCGGCGAGGGCCACGTGTTGTTCAGCCCCGGCAATCTGAGGGACGTCTACGAACGCACCTTCGCCTTCCTGAGGCAGACGCTTAGCCGGCCGCCGCAGAGCGTGTCGCCAGCCTCGCTTCCCACGCCCGCACCCAGACCTCCAGGTAGACCGCCCGCATGATCGGACCCGCGAGATTGCGCCACATCATCACCTCTGGATCGAGCAGAGGCGCGAGCGTTTCGCGATCGATCACCCCCTGTTGAACAAGGCGACCGTCCAGAAGCAGTGGCGCAACCACCTCAAGGCTGGCGGCGACGCTGCGAGAGTAGAGCTTGGTGACATCCCCTTTGCCGCGTCTTTGAAGGAGGACGGCCGGCAGCCGCTCGGCAAAGGCCTTGCGGGCGAAGGGGCGGTCCCGCTCACCGACCGCCAGGCTCGATAACGGCGTCTCCAGGCACATCTCGACGATGGGTTGGGCGAGCAGGGGATGAACGAGGTCGGCGACGTCGCCCCGAAGACTGGGGCCGACCCGACCGCCGACGCTCGTTAGCGTCCAAATCTGGTAACGCTTGCCCGGCGACAGACCGCCGAGGTCGTCCAACCAAGGGTGGACAGCATGGCGCGGGAATAGTCGTCCCATGAACTCAGGTGGCGGGATCGCGCCCTCGCCACCTCCGATGGCCCCGATGGCTTCGGCCATGATCCGCCAGGTCGACGACCGACACCGATGCGCCCATTGCGCCAGGGCCTGCAGATTGCACCTTCCGCGCAACACATCGAGAAGGATATCCCCCGCGACGACAGGTTCCGGCATCTGAAAAAACACGACGTCGCCGCCCTGCCCAGTGAACAAGGCGTCGGCGCCGACCTTTGTCAGCCAGGCTGAGGCGAACCTGTCATAGGCCGGATCCTGAGCATTGTAGGGCGGACGTGGCCCGGCAGCGGCGGCGGCCAACGCGGCGACATCGAAGCTGAACACTCCGCGGTGCATGACATCCAGCGGCGCGCCAATTCGATCGGCGACGGCCTGCGCGTAGAGGCGCTCGTCCCCCTCAGCCTCGGCCGTCGCCTGATTGAGCGCGGCGACCATCGGGGCGCCCGTTGCGCCGAGGCCCAGCGCCACGATCGCCGAATCCAAGCCGCCCGATATTTCCGCCGTGACCGCGACGCGATCCAGCGTCAAGGCGCGGGTCACGGCGTCGAGCCTCCGCTCCAGATCCGCCGGGCGGTGTCGAACTGGCCGACGCGCCACGGTGGCGGGTGACCAGAGCCGAAACTGGCGATCCGGAAAGCTGAGTGTTCCCGGCGCGACGGAATCGACCCCTGCAAGGGCGACCAGGGCGCTGGCCACGCTGCTGTCGCGCAGAATGGCGGCGACACTCCGCCAGTCGATCGCGAACTCCAAGGGCGTCAGAGCGCCTTCATCGGGAACCGTGCTCGCCACAAAATGCAGCGGGCCGCGTACTACGGCGGGCGCGGTCCCGCTTTGGAAGAACAAGGCGACGTAACCGCCCCACGCCTTCCGGGTCAGGGCGGCGCCCGCTTTCGGCGGCGACAGGCCTGACAACTGTGCGGGCTCAAAAGGCGCCGCCCGCCCGGCCTCGGTGGCGGCGCGATCGAAGGCCGCGCCGATCAGGAGCCCACCTGCGAAAGCTTTGACGGCCGGCGGTCTGCAGCCACGAACAAAGCCGCGGCACTCTGAGCATCGATAGGTCTCAGTCCACCCACCACGTTCAAGCGAGGCGATAGCAGCGGCAGCGTCCCGCTCGAAACCCCGCAGCCAGGTCAGAACGAGGTAGTCGGCCACTAGACGACCAGGATCGGTGTCAAGCTGGCCAAGAGCTCAACATCGTCGTCGATCGCCACATCGCCAACCTGCAGCCAGCAATGCGCCATGAATGGCCAGGTACGGACACCGAACACCCAGGCGGCGTCGTGCCCCTTGGCGCGCAGGTAGCGTAGCATCATGTAGCTCCGCTTGAGGCAGGGTCCGTCGAACGGTGTCCAAAGGCGCTGATAAGCGAAGTCTTCGGCGACCTGGCGCAGGGCGAGCGTTGGCGGATCGAACCGGCGTCGTTCGTCCAGCGGCCTATCCGCAGCCCAGTGAACAAGCTCCGCAAAACTGTTCCGCCGAAAGTCCTTTTCGGCACGCCTCGCAATGGCGAGGGTCGTAAGCATCGCAGCAATCTTGAAGCGACCTTGATCGATGAGCGGGTCAAGACTGGACAAGACCGGCGGCAAACGGCGCACCGACCGATCGTCGGGGCCGTCATGCTGCGATCCTGCGATGAACCCCGCTCCTCGTAGCGCCGCCTCGGCCTCCGGAGCCGAAGTCGATACCTGACGACGGTTGGTGACCGCGATGACCGCGGCGGCGCCGATCCAACAGAAGTAGGCGTCAGCAGCGACGTCGAGCAGAACGAGATCGTCGTCAATCGCCACCGCGTGGAGATGATCGGCGAGATAGAGTGCGGCCATGGCTGCTGGGTCCAAGGCCCGCACCGGGCTGGAGACACGGTGCGGACACAGCGCTGGGATAGTCCGGCGCCAGTGACGGCCGGCGCCGGACCCGCTCGACAGTTCGGTGGGTTCAGCCGACCCGATTGAACTGGATGAGGCTGCCCGCCTCGAGGGTCGGACCGCTGGCGTTGGACAGGGTCAGGGCCTTGGCCGAGCCGACACGCACGAGCGTGAACTTGATGGACATGGGATCGCTCCGGGTTTTGACGCCGCCGATTGCGGCCCCTCCATGCGGCGCGGTGCAGCTTCGATATTCAAATCATAGGTGTTCGATATTTTGGGTCGCTCGCCTCCCGAACGATCAGGGCTGCGGCTGCAATGCGCCGGCGGTGGTAGCGCCGCAGCAGCACCTTCAATTGACCCGTGTCCGACGCTCCCTCAGCCTCGGCGAGGCGAGCGATGTCTTCGATGCCGTCGTCAACGATCTCCACCTCGACGGCCCAAAACGGCGCCAACTGATCCGCGCATCGCTGATAGGCTGCCAAGAGAGTCTGGTCAGCGGATCTCCCGACCAGCCGGGCGAATAAAGTCTCGGCGCTCAGGTCGAGGTTTTCGACGCTCGACGCAGCGGTTGCTCGCGCCTTGAGGCGGGCGGCAAGGCCTTGGGCGGCCTCCAGATAGATCAGCCGGAGCGCGTAGAGCTCCGAGAGCGTCGGCCCATCCAGCTTAGGCCGCAGGTAGTTTGGTCCCGCCTTGTCTATGAGGCCCTCACCGGCCAAGCGCGACAAGGCTTCCCTGACGGGGGTGGGCGAGAGGCGAAGCTCGCTTGCAATCCCATTGATCGGCAGGGGTGCCCCGGGCGCATCGACACCCTGACGAAGCCGATGGCGCAGGGTCTGGAGGGTGTGAGCGAAAGCATCTCGACGTGGCGGCAAGGAGGTCTCCTTCGATGCCGACATCCTCACCGTCCGCTCCCGCCGGACGTAGACTTGAGGCGCGCTCCACCACGCCAGGAAGGGATTCGCACGCTGCAGCAGCCTCGAACGACGAGGCGTGAGCAGCGCATTCCCAACCGGCGGTTTGAATTGTGCAATCAAGGCGAACGATTTTACCAATCGGCCGCATTCCGCGTTCCATGAACAACTTGCGGCTGGATGGGACGCCTTAAGCGTGACCCTGGGCTTTTAGAAACGTACGGTTGAAGCCACGCAACCTGACTGGCAGGTTCGAAATGCAAACCGGGCGTCGAGCGTAGCTGTGGTCGAGAGCGTAACCGACGACCTAGGTCGTCAGCGGCAGCTCCTGTCGAACATTCTTAAGCAGATCCGCACGATGCGGCGGATGACGGCGCGCGCTGTTTCCGCCGCCATGGATATGCCCCTGCGCAGCTACTACAGCTTCGAGTCCGGCCAAGGTGCTCTGGATCTGACGAAGCTCTGGCGTTTCGCTGACGCTACCGACAGCGATCCCTTCGCCATTGTTATCGCCCTGGTCGTCGGCTCGCCTGACTACGCACTTCGCAGCATGGACAACAAAGCGGCGTCCATCCTCCTGGCCTCGCTCAAGCACTTCAACGACCGCGTCGGCGATCGCATGGTCCATGTTGGGTCCGCCGCCTTCATTGAAGCCTTCAAGCGGCAGTTCGACAGCCTGGAGGAGCACCTCGCGAAGCGCGATCAGAGCACCGAACGGTGGCTCGCGGAGAATCTTCTGAAAATCGTGCCGCCGGAGTGAGCGACCCGCTTCGTCAGATTCGCAGCTCTCGGCGTGCGACGAAGACGCACATCTTTACCGGAAGTCGGCACGGCCAAGGTCGCGACCGAGGCAATGCGTTCAATCGGGGCGGGCAATTCCCGCACTAGACGAGCCATGGTGGTCTGTAGGGCCGCTAGGCTTTGCGACGCACCGTCAGAGGCGATTGGCTTTTCAGCGTGGCCAATTGACGGAGGCAGCCAAGGTGGAGTCGCAGCATTTTCGGCCGATCGGCCACCTCGCTGACCATGAACTACGCACAAGCCTCCAACGCCGCATCTCGTCTCGACAGCTCGAGTGCCTGTGGTGGGTTCAGTTCGGCAAGAGCGCCACGGACATCGGCGCCATCCTCGGCATCTCGCCAAGGACCGTGGAGAACCACCTGTTTCGCGCCTGCGAAGTCCTGGGAGTCAAAACCCGCATTCAAGCCGTCATTCGGCTGAGGTCCGTGGGGCTTCTCGGCGATGAGGCCCCGTAAACCTACCTAGCCCCGCTGAGTAGGCTTACGGCTCGCGGGCGGCGTCGGCAGGGCTGAACATTGGCTGGCCATGAGGTCACCCGAAACACATCGCCCCGCAGGCCCATCGCTTGAGCTGGCGCCATGCTGAGCTTGGCGCCCGACCTCCTCGCCTTGGCGGCCGCCTGCGCTCCGACTGTCGCACCTACGACCATGCTGGCGATCATTCAGACGGAAAGCGCCGGTGATCCCCTGGCGATCAATGTGAACGGCTCCCCTCAAGTGAGGGTCACCGCGACGTCGCGCAGCGAGGCTAGCCGGAAAGCAGGCGAGCTCGTCGCCGCGGGGCGCAGCGTCGACCTCGGCCTCGCGCAGATCAACAGCCGCAACCTGGCCTGGCTTGGCCTTACGGTCGAGCAGGCCTTCGACGATTGCCTCAACCTCTCTGCCGCGGGGCGTATTCTCACCGATGGCTATCAGCGCGCCGGCCTCGGCCAGACCGCACCGCAAACCGCGCTGCGAGCCGCGCTGTCCTACTACAACACGGGTCACCCCAGCCGAGGCCTGACCAACGGCTACGTCGACCGGGTGCTCCGCGCTGGCCTCGCGGCCCCTCCCGCCGTCGAGAGCTCCGTGCGGGTTGAGGAACGCTCGCAGCGCGCCCTCCCCGCTCCCTGGGACGTCTTCGGCGATTTCCAGGCCGCTCGCTTCGTCAACATACCCGAACCGGAGGTGCACCCTTGATCACGACCAAATCTTCGACCGTCCGCGTCCTGACGCTGGCGGCCCTCATCGCCGTCTGCGCATCCCCCGCCTACGCCCAAACCGTCGGCGGTAACTTCGGCACCTTCATCCAGAACGTCATCAACATCCTCAACTCGAGCGTCATCCGCGGAATGGCCATCATCGCGGTGATCATCTCCGGCATCGCCTGGATGTTCGGCCACCTAGATATGCGGCGCGCCGGTACGGTGGTGGTCAGCATCATCGTCATCTTCAGCGCCGCGGCGATCGTCGATATGATCACCGGCGGGGCGGGCGGCTGAGGATGGCCGCCGCCGAAGAACCGTTGATCGAGGAAACGCTCTTCCTCGCCTGCACCCGTCCCGCGATGGTCTTCGGGGCGCCGATGGAAGCCGTCGGACTCAACATCGTCGTCTCGGCCACAGTGTTCCTGGCTGCAGGCTCTCCGGTATGGCTTCTGATCTCGCCGGCCCTACACGCCGTGTCAGTTGCGGTTTGCAAACACGACCACAACGCCTTCAGGGTCCTCTGGCAATACGTCGAGACCCGCGGGCGCTCGCGCAACGCCGCCGCCTGGGGCGGTGGCTCGCCCACACCCCTGCCGCTTCGTCGCCGCTTCACCCTGGCGGAGGCGGTCCGTGGCTAATATGGCGCTTCATCTTCAGGTCAGCCGCAGCCGTCCTTCCCCCAACCGTGAGCCTTCGGCGGAGGCTCATCTGCCGTATGCCCGGCACGTCAGCGAGCACGTCATCGTCCTCGACAACGGGGCGATGATGATGAGTTTCCAGCTTGAGGGGGCGAGCTTCGAGACCGCCGACGTCCGCGATCTCAACGACTGGCACGCCAAACTCAACAGCGCCTGGCGAAACCTCGCCGACGACCGTCTCGCGGTCTGGCACCACCTTGTGCGTCGCCGCCACGAGGTCGATGCGCCGGGCGGCTATCCGGAGGGCTCGTTCCGCTCCGCGTTCGCCGCCGGCCTCGACGAACGCTACCGGCAACGGCTGTCGGCGACGCAGATGTACGTCAACGCCCTCTACGTCACGCTGGTGCTGCACCCTGGACGAGCGCTGTCCGAGAAGGCCGAGGCATGGCTCTCCAGAGGGAGCCGGCGGGGCCACCGGCGCGATGACGTCAGTGAGCTGGATGGACTTCGCCGCATCGAAGAGGCCGGTAGGGACTTGGCCGCCTACCTCGGCCGCTACGGCCTGCGCCGACTCGGACTCTATCAAAGCGGCGAGGTCTGGTTCTCCGAACCGATGGAGCTCATGCGCCTGGTGCTGACGGGCCGCCCGCACCCCGTGCCCATCGTGCGGGGACATCTCGGTTCAGCCATCTACACGTCGAGGCTCATCTTCGGGCGGGAAGCCATCGAGATCAGAGAGCCCGACGGTGCCCGGTTCGCCGCCATGTTCGGGGTCAAGGAGTACCCCGCTTCGACCCCGCCCGGCCTCTGGAACGCCCTGCTGTCCGCCCGCTTTCCGTTCGTCGCCAGCCAGTCCTTCAGCTTTCTGTCCAAGACCGCCGCGCGGGCGGTGATGGAGCGAAAACAGAACCAGATGCTGTCAGCGCGCGACCGCGCGGCCAGTCAGGTCGAGGGTCTGAGCGCCGCCCTCGACGAACTGATGTCCAACCGCTTCGCGATGGGTGACCACCAGGTCAGCTTGCTGGTCTACGGCGACGATCCCTTCCAGCTTTCCGAGCACCTCTCCAAGGCGCGGGCCATACTTGCCGATAGCGGTCTCGTCACCGCACGCGAGGACTTGGGTCTCGAGGCCGCCTTCTGGTCGCAGTTTCCGGGCGCGTTTGCGCGGCGGGTTCGGCCCGCTGCGATCACGAGCCGAAACTTCGCGGCTCTGGCGCCTTTCCACACCCACCCCGCCGGCAAGCGCGACGGCAACCATTGGGGCGCTGCGGTGGCGCTGCTGCGCACCTCGGCCGGGTCGCCGTTCCACTTCAACTTTCACCTCGGTGATCTCGGGCACACCTTCATCTGCGGTCCGTCCGGTTCCGGAAAGACCGTGGTCCAGAACTTCCTCCTCGCTGAGTTGGAGAAGTTCGGCGTCCAGCAGGTATTCATCGACAAGGACCGCGGCGCGGAGATCTTCGTCCGCGCCTGTGGGGGCGACTACTTCAACTTCCTAAATGGTGAGCCGACCGGCTTCGCCCCGATGAAGGCCCTCGCCTTCGACGCCGGCGGCCGGGCCTTCCTCGGGCAGCTCGTAAGGCAGTTGGTGCGGACGCCGAACGCCCCCCTCTCGGCCCAGGACGAGCGGGCGATTGACGAGGCGTTGCTGGCCTTGGCGCCGCTGGAGCCAGCGGCCCGTTCTTTCACCGCGCTTCGTGCGCTGCTTGGCCAACGCGATGCGGACGGTGTCGGCGCGCGCCTCGAGAAATGGTGCGCGGGCGGCGCATTCGGCTGGGCGCTCGACGGCGAGGCCGACGAGATCGGGCTGACCGCGCGGTTCGTCGGCTTCGACATGACCCACCTCCTCGACAACGTCGAGGTGCGCACGCCGATCATGCTCTACCTGTTCCACCGCCTGCAGGGCCTGGTCGATGGACGACGCCTTGTCATCGACATCGACGAGTTCTGGAAAGCGCTCGGCGATG
>JAFKGN010000155.1 GCA_017307205.1 Caulobacterales bacterium | reverse complement strand
GCCGCGAACGAGTACCGCAGACCCACCGTCAGCGACGAGTCCGAATAGGAGCCCGAGAACAGGCCCGGCTGCAGGGCGGCCGAACCGACCGACTTGAAGGTGAACTCGTCACCATCCAGGTAGCGGTAGGTCACGTCGACGTTCAGCTTCTCGGTGGCCTTCCACGACAGGCCGGCGAGGGCCTGGTAGGCGAACACCGTGTCATCGTCGTCGATGGTCACGTTCTGGATCGCCGGGTTGGCCGCGGTGATCGTGCCCGGGACCTGGCCGAACTGACCGACGACGTCGAACTTGCCGCGGTTCACGCCCATGCCGATGCCCACGAAGGGGTTCAGCGTGGCGCCCGGGGCGAAGTCATAGATCAGGTTCGCCATCAGGGTGGTGGAGTCGATGCTGCCGCTCGGGCTGCCGCAGACGGCGGCGGCCGGCGTGCGGATCACACCGGGGGTGCAGAGAGCGGTCGGCAGCGTGCCGTTGGTCGGGCCACGAACGGCGTCGACGTCGCCCGGGCGATAGCCGAGTTCGGCCTCAACGCGCCAGTTCGGGGCGAAGCGATAGCCACCGCGCACGAAGCCGGTCCAGTCGTCTTCGGTGGAGAAGTTCCACTTGTAGCTGGCGGTCGAGTTGGCTTCGACGCCTTCCATGGTGTGCCAGCCGAGATCGACCGCGCCATACCAACCGATGTCCTGGGCGGACGCGGCCGAGGCCGAGGCCGCGACGGCAGCGGCGAGGGCCGCTCCCGCGAGAAGTTTGAGTTTCATGTTGTGAAAAGCCCTTTCGCCCACATCAACAGCCTGACGGCTTAGCTTCGGTTATAATCAAGGCGCCCCAGGCGCAAAAGTCACTCGGGGGACACAGTCCAGGTTTTCCCCGCCCAGATCGTTCAGCGGGATTGGTTTCCCAGCCCCTAGCAGGAATTTCCTGCCGAACGATGAAATGACGGTCGGTTTGTCCACCGATCTGCTTAACGACGCACTCACGCTCCCTGCGACGCCGAGCGGCGCCCCAAAGAGCATTAAGGTTATGACGTCGTGTGGACACCCCACCCCCCAGGCTTGTCCCTGAACGAATGCAACAGGGCCCAACCGTAGCCGCTAATGCCGCGCGGTGTCTTTAGTTCCGAAAAAAATTACTGCGTTTGTAGTCGATCGCGGGCGCGCCTGCCCCTGGCGCCCAGGGCATCGGGGCGATTCAACGCCTTCCGGTACTCATCCCGACGTTCGTGGATCGAGGCGATGACCAGGCCCATCGGCGTGCCGATGTCGACCAGCACGGCCTCCGAAAGTTGCAGTGACGCCTCGATGGTTTCCGGCACGGCGTCGGTGGCGCCGAGTTCGTAGAGTCGCTTGGCGTGACGGGCGTCACGGGCGCGGGCCACCACCGTCAGGTCTGGGCGCGCCTCGCGGGCGGCGGCGACAATGGCCTCGGCGCCCTCGGGATTGTCCATGGTCACCACCAGGGCGCGGGCGGTGTCGAGCCCGCAGCGACGGAGGAACTCCACGCGCGTGGCGTCGCCGAAGAAGACGTCATGACCGGCGCGGCGACCGGCCTCGATCAGCTTGGGATCGCGCTCGGCCGCCACCCAGGCGATGTCGTGGCGGCTCAGCATGTCGCCGACCAGCTTGCCGACCCGGCCGTAGCCGACGACGACCACCGCCTCCTGGACCTCGGCTTCGGCCTTGCCTTCCGGCGCCTCGCTGGGCGCGGCGCCCTCGGCCGGGCGACCGGCGAGGCGCGCCCCGGCCAGGGCCAGGAGCGGGATGCAGAACATCGACAGGGTCGAGGCGACGAGAATGGTCTGGCCGAGCCCACGATCGACGATGCCCTCGCCCATCGCCGTGTTCAGCACCACGAAGGCGAACTCGCCGCCGCCGGCCAGCAGCAGGGCGCTCTCCAGAGCCGGGCGCCAGCCGACGCGGTACAGGCGGGCGAGCACGAAGATCACGCTGGCGTTCAGCGAGGTCACCCCGAGGGCCGTGGCCAGGACCGGGATCGGCTGGGCGACAAGCAGCGAGAGATCCAGCTGGATGCCGACGGAGACGAAGAACAGGCCGAGCAGCAGGCCCTTGAAGGGCTCGATGGTCACCTCGACCTCGTGGCGATACTCGGTCTCGGCCAGCAGCACCCCGGCGATGAAGGCGCCCAGGGCCATCGACAGCCCGGCGGCGGCGCTGAGCAGGCCGGCGCCGATGACCACCAGCAGGGCGGCGGCCATGAACAGCTCCTCGCTCTTGGCCTTGGCCACCGAGCGCAGCATCGGCCGGAGCATAAGGCGGCCGAACACCACCAGGGCGGCGAGGCCGAGGGCGGCGGGCACGAAGCTGAGCAGCAGGGTCGTCCAGCGGAAGTCACTCTCCTGCCGGCCCAGCAGGGCCAGGGTGATCAGGATCGGGGCGACCGCGAGATCCTGAAACAGCAGCACGGAGAAGGTGGTGCGGCCCGCCTGCGAATGCTGTCGCTTCCGCTCGGTGAGCAGCTGCATGACGATGGCGGTGGACGACAGCGCCAGGGCGCCGGCGATGGCCGCCGCGGCCGCCAGGGGCTGACCCAGCATCCAGGCGCCGCCGCCGATGGCGAGACCGCAGATGGTGACCTGCAGGCCGCCGAGGCCGAAGACCAGGCGTCGCAGCGCACGCAGGCGCTCCCACGACAGCTCGAGCCCGATCATGAACAGCAGGAAGACGACCCCGAACTCCGCCAGCTGGGCGATCTGCTCTGGGTTGTCGATGGTGAAGGAGCGAAGCCACGGGAAGGCGCCGCCGAGGGCGCCGAGGCCGAAGGGACCGAGCGCCACGCCGGCGCCGAGGAAACCGAGAACCGGGCTGATCTTCAGACGCTTGAACACCGGGACGACGACCCCCGCCGTCGCCAGAAACAGGACTACGTCCTTGTAGTGTTCCGCCTGAACCTCACCCGCCATGCCGCCTCCCTGCCCGTCTGAAGCGACTATGGGGTCGGCTGTCGCCTTGCGGAACCCCCGGCGGATGCGTATGGGCGGTCACATGAACGTCAGACGGGCGTCATCGCGAGCGTTTTCGACCTGGGCGGCCACCGTCGCCCTGATCGTCGTGCTGTTCCAGGCGCTCGCCAGCGGCGCGATGGCGCACACCGTCAACGACCGTGGCGTCACCCTGATCGTCTGTTCCGCCGCCGGCGCCAGCACCGTGGTGGTCGACCACGACGGCCAGGCGCGGGTCGAGAAGGCCGACGGGGCCCAAAAAGACAGCGCAAAGACCAAGGCCGGCCTGCCCTGCCAGGACTGCGTGGGCGCCGCCACCGCCGTCGCCCCGCCCTCGCCCGATCCCGCCGCCGCGCTGGTGCGCTACGCCCGCCAGGCTGATATCTGGCGGCGCGTCTCCGACACCGTTCACAAGCAGGCCCGCGCGCCCCCGCGCCCGCCGAGCCGAGCACCCCCGACCGCCTGAAGCTGACCTTTCGCCGCGCTCTGACCCGAGCGCGCCTTGTCACGTCTTCAGGAATTGCTCCCCATGACCGCCCCAATCCGCCGCGCCTTGCTGGCCGGCGCCGCGCTTTGCGCCATCGCTCCCCAATTCGCCTGGGCCCAGCCTGCGCCCATGGTCGACTCCGTCATCGTCACCGCCTCGCCCGATCCCGAGGATCCGCCGGTGGTCGGCGACGCCCGCCGTCGGCTTTCGGAGACGCCCGGCGCCGTCTCGGTGATTTCGCAGGAGAGCTACATCCGCCGCGAGGCCCTGGCGCTGGACGACATGCTGCGCGACGCGCCGGGGGTCTATGCCCAGCGCAAATGGGGCGGTGACATCCGCATCTCGATCCGGGGCTCCGGCATCGGCAACGCCAACCACAATCGCGGTCTGCTGCTGGCCCAGGACGGCGTGCCGCTGAACGAGGCCGACGGCTATGGCGACAGCCAGATCGCCGATCCGCTGCTGACCCGCTACGCCGAGGTCTATCGCGGCGGCAACGCCCTGCGCTTCGGCGGCGCCCTGCTGGGCGGGGCGATCAATCTGGTGACGCCGAACGGGCGGACGGCAGGGTTCGACAACCAGCTGCGGCTGGACGGCGGCTCGTTCGGCCTGCACCGCGAGAACCTGCAGCTGGCCCGCCGGGGCGAGGACTGGGACGGCTTCGTCGCCCTGACCAACCAGCGGCAGCAGGGCTGGCGGCCGCAGAGCCAGCAGAACATCCAGTTCGCCTCGCTGAACCTCGGCCGCAGCTTCGGCGAGGAGCGCGAGGTGCGCCTGATCGTCAACGGCTCGAACATCAACCAGGAGATCCCTGGCGTGCTGACCTGGGCGCAGTTCCGCGCCGATCCGCGCCAGGCCGCGCCGGCCAACCTGGCGGCCGACCAGGGGCGCAACCAGCGGGGCCTGCGCACCTCGCTGCGGACCACCTGGCGGCTGGACGACCACTTGCTGTTCGAGGGCGCGGTCTACGGGACCTGGAAGGAGCTGGATCACCCGATCTTCCAGACCATCGACCAGGAGAGCCGCAACTGGGGCGGCTTCGCGCGGCTGAGCTGGCAGGGCGAACTGGGCGGGCTGCGCGCCGACGGCTATGCCGGGGCCTGGCTGCGGCAGGGCGACCTGGACAGCCACTTCTATACCAATGTGCGCGGGAGCCGGGGCGCGCTGCAGTCGATCTCCTACCAGAACGCGGACGCCCGCGACCTCTTCGCCGAGGGGCGGCTGTTCGTCACCGAGCGGCTGGCGCTGGTGGCGGGGGCCACGGCCGGCGAGGCCGGGCGCGACTATGTCAGCGTCGCCGTGCCGGGGGTCGCCTCAACCTTCAACCTGACGGCGGGCAAAACCTATGACTGGTTCGCGCCGCGTATCGGCCTGCTGTGGGAGGGCGACGGTGGGGCGCAGCTGTTCGCCAACCTGACCCGTTCGGTGGAGCCGCCGAACTTCGGCTCGATGTCGCCGACCAACGCCGGCTTCGCCCCGGTGGCGGCGCAGGAGGCCTGGACGGCGGAGGCCGGGGCGCGCGGACGCAAGGGGCCGTTCACCTACGACGTCACGCTCTATCGGGCGCGGCTCGACGGCGAGATGCTGCAGTACACGGTGGACGCCTCGATCCCGGCCGCGACCTTCAACGCCGACCGGACGATCCATCAGGGTCTGGAGGCGGCGCTCGACTGGCGGATCACCCCGGCCGTGCGTCTGCGCCAGACCTACACCTGGAGCGACTTCCGCTTCGAAGGCGACCGGCAGTATGGCGACAACCGCCTGCCGATCGCGCCGCAGCACTTCTATCGCGCCGAGCTGCGCTACGAGCATCCGGCCGGATGGTTCGTGGCGCCGTCGGTGGAGTGGTCGGCCTCGGACCTGTGGGTCGACTATCGCAACACCACCAAGGCGCCGGCCTATGCGGTGTGGCACCTGAACGCGGGCTGGACGGTGAGCGAGCGGCTTTCGCTGTTCGTCGACGCGCGTAACCTGTTCGACAAGGCCTATGTCTCCAACGTCCAGGCGGCGACGCTGGCGGCGGCGAACGGAGGCTATTATTGGCCGGGCGACGGGCGGGCGATCTTCGCCGGCCTGACGACGAGCTTCTGAGGCGAGCGATGTCCGACACCTCATCGAGCGCCTCGGGCGCCCTCTACCGCGCCTTCTGGCGCTGGCACTTCTATGCCGGGCTGCTGGTCATGCCGGTGCTGATGCTGATGGCCCTGACCGGCGGGCTCTATCTTTTCCGCAGCAATATCGACGACCTGGTCTACCGGCCGCTGATGTTCGTCGAGGCGCGGGCCGAGCAGGCCTCGCCCGACGCCTGGG
Organism: Caulobacterales bacterium; assembly: GCA_017307205.1. Lineage (GTDB taxonomy): Bacteria > Pseudomonadota > Alphaproteobacteria > Caulobacterales > Caulobacteraceae > Caulobacter. The sequence continues at coordinate 1,301 of JAFKGN010000155.1, read as the reverse complement.
CCAGGGCGGCGCTGGCCGCCGTGCCCGGACGCCTCGCCTCGGTGACCGCGCCGGCGGCGGCCGATCGTCCGGCCAAGCTGGTGGTGGAAAGCGAAGCCGGTGGTCGACGCGCGGTCTATGTCGATCCGCACGACGGGCGCGTGCTGGGCGACATTCCCGACGGCGGGGCGATGGCCGTGGTCAAGCGAGTGCACAGCCTGGATATCGCCGGGCCGGTGTTCAACCTCGGGGTCGAGATCGTGGCCGGTTGGGCCATCGTCATGGTGGCGACGGGGATCGTGCTGTGGTGGCCGCGCGGCCAGAAGGGCGGCGTGGTCAGCGTGCGCGGGACACCGGCGCGCCGGGTGTTCTGGCGCGATCTGCACGCGGTGACCGGGATCTTCGTCGGCGGGGTGATCGTGTTCCTGGCCGCCACCGGCATGCCGTGGTCGGCGGTGTGGGGCGCGCAGGTGCGCAAGATGACCACCGCGGCGGGCTGGGGTCGCCCGGCCGCGCCGGTCGCCACGGCCGGTGGTCATGAAGGCCACGAAGGTCATGAGGGCCACGACGCGCCGCCGCCCCCAAACCCGAATCCGGCCGTGCCCTGGGCGCTGCAGGAGACGACAATGGCCGCCAGCGCCGCGCCAGCCCTGCCGCTGGGGGCGATGATGGGTCATGTCGAGGCGCTGGGTCTGCCCCGCCCCTATACGATCACCATTCCGAAGGCCCCGAGCGCGGCTTGGTCGGCCGCCTATATGCCGGACAAGGTGGAGGCGACCCGCACGCTCTATCTGGACGGCGCGACCGGACAGGCGGTGGCCGACATCGGTTACGCCCGCTTCGGCCCTGCGGCCAAGACCATCGAGTGGGGCATCGCCGTGCACCAGGGCCAGCAGTTTGGCCTGATCAACAAGCTGGTGATGCTGGCCGGCTGCGTCGCCATCTGGCTGCTGGGAATCTCGGGCCTGACCATGTGGTGGAAGCGCAGGCCCAAGGGTCGGCTGGCCGCCCCGCCCGCCCCGGCCGACAAGCGCGGCTATGTCGCCCTGGCCGCCGTAGTGATCCCGCTGGGCCTTGTCTATCCGCTGGTCGGGGCGTCGCTTATCGTCGTCCTGACGCTCGATCTCGTTCTTCGCCGTCTCATTCAGCCGCGCTAGGGAGCGCAAGCCTGATGCGTAATCTGCTGATCCTCGCCGCCGCCTGCGGTCTCGCCGCCTGCGCCAAGTCCGGCCCGCCGACGGTGCAGGCGCTCGACCCGTGGTGTCGTCCGGCCCCGGCCGGCGCCCTGTCCGCCGCCTGCTACCTGACGCTGACCAGCAACG
>JAFKGN010000154.1 GCA_017307205.1 Caulobacterales bacterium | reverse complement strand
ATGTCGAAACTGAACCTCTATCAGTGCCTGGCCGTCGCCAAGCCGCACTACGAGGACGTCTTCTGCCTGGGCCAGCACATCCTGATGGAAACCGGCCAGTGCATGATCAAGGCCGCCGGCGGCCCCACGCCCATCGAGATCTATCCGCGCGACTTCGACGTGAAGACCGCCATCGCCGCCGCCAAGAAGCCGCTGATGAAGGCCTCGACGCCGAAGCGGAAGGCCCCCGCGAAAAAGGGGTAAGATTCTTCGAGGCTCGCTTCGCTCGCACCTCAGGATGAGGTTTGCGGAAGAGCGTCAGTCGACCTCACCCTGAGGCGCCGCGCAGCGGCCTCGAAGGGCGAGGTCGTTTCACGACGCACGCCGTTGCATGCCGAGCCCGTCTGGTGTATCGACGCGCCTCCTGAATTCCGTCGCCGCGCGGTCGCTCGCGCGGCGGTTTCGTTTTGAGCTCTTTTTCCCTCGAGGCAGGCTATGGCCGAGATCGTCCTGAACGTCGAAGTCCGCGAACGCGCCGGCAAGGTCCCGGGCGTGCTGTACGGCGGCGAAGGCCGTGAGCCCGTCAACATCGCCGTGAAGTCGAACGAGTTCCGCAAGGCGCTCTTCACCGGCAAGCTGCTGGGCCACCTGGTGACCCTGAAGCACGGCAATGACAGCCAGTCCGTCATCGCCAAGGACATCCAGTTCCACCCGGTCACCGACGAGCCGATCCACTTCGACCTCTATCGCGTGGACGAGCACCAGCTGATCAAGATCGAAGTGCCGGTGCACTTCAAGAACCAGGAAACCTCGCCCGCCCTGAAGGCCGGCGGTTCGCTGGAAGTGGTCCGTCACACAGTCGAACTGGCCTGCCCGGCCGACGAGATCCCGGAAGAGCTGGTCATCGACCTGGCCGTCCACAACATCGGCGACACCATCCGCATCTCGGAAGTGAAGCTGCCGAAGGGCGTGAAGCCGGCTCTCGACCGCGACTTCGTGATCGCCACCATCAAGCCGCCGAAGACCGGTGGCGGTGACGCCGCTGAAGCCGCCGAAGGCGAAGCCGAGGCCTAAGCCTCATTGGCATGACAGAATCGGGCGGCCGGGTGTCTCATCCGGCCGCCTTTTTCTTATGGACCCCGCGCCATGTTGATCCTCGTCGGACAGGGTAACCCCGAGCCGAAGTACGAGAAGAACCGGCACAACGTCGGCTTCATGGCGCTGGACGCCATCGCGCGGCGCTGGTCGAACGGTCCCTGGCGGCAGAAATTCCAGGCCCTGGCCTGCGAGGGCGAGCTCAACACGCCCAACGGGCCCGAGCGCCTGCTGATGCTCAAGCCGCGCACCTACTACAACGAGACCGGCCGCTCGGTGGGCGAGGCGGTGAAGTTCTTCAAGCTGAAGCCGACCGACGTCATCGTCTTCCACGACGAGATCGATCTCGCCCCCGGCCGCTTCCGCATGAAGGCGGGCGGCGGGGCGGCCGGCAACAACGGCGTCCGCTCGATCACCGCCGCCATCGGCGATACGTTCCGCCGCGGCCGTATCGGCGTCGGCCACCCCGGCCACAAGGACGCGGTGATGAGCTACGTGCTCGGCGACTTCCACAAGGTCGACCACCAGTGGCTCGACCCCATGCTCGACGCCCTCGCCGACGCCCTGCCCTTCGCCGCCGCCGGCGACGACGAACGCTTCCAGGGCGAGGTCCTGCGCTTGGCCCCTGCCCCGAAATCCGACCCGAAGAAGCGCCCGGGCGATCCGCTCTGAGCCTCGCCCCCGGCGGCCTGCCATGCTAGGCCCGCGCCCACTGTAAGAGACGAGACCCCCATGGCCCTCAAAGTCGCCATCGTCGGCCTGCCGAACGTCGGCAAATCGACCCTGTTCAACGCCCTGACCCAGACGGCGTCGGCCCAGGCGGCCAACTATCCGTTCTGCACCATCGAGCCGAACACCGGCGACGTGGCGGTGCCCGAGCCCCGGCTCGACAAGCTGGCGGCCATCGCCGGCTCCAAGGAGATCATCCCGGCGCGGATCAACTTCGTGGACGTGGCCGGCCTCGTGAAGGGCGCCAGCAAGGGCGAAGGCCTGGGCAACCAGTTCCTCGCCAACATCCGCGACTGCGACGCCGTGGCCTTCGTGGCCCGCTGCTTCATCAACGACGACATCACCCACGTCGAAGGCCGCATCGATCCGCTGGCCGACCTGGAGATCATCGAGACCGAGCTGATGCTGGCCGACCTCGAGAGCCTCGAGAAGCGCAAGCCGAACGTCGAGAAGAAGGCCAAGAGCGGCGGCGACAAGGAAGCCGGCAACACGCTTCGCCTGATCAACCTCGCGCTCGAACAGCTGAACAACGGCCGCCCGGCCCGCGCCGCCGACATCTCCAAGGAAGATGAGAAGGCCTGGCACATGCTCCAGCTGCTCACCTCCCTGCCCGCGCTCTACGTCTCGAACGTCGACGAGGGCTCGGCCGAGAGCGGCAACGACCTGTCCAAGATCGTCGCCGAGCGCGCCGCCCGCGATAAGGCCAAATCGGTGGTCATCTCCGCCCAGATCGAGAGCGAGATCGCCCTGCTCGATCCGGAAGAGCGTAACGAATTCCTGGAAACCCTCGGCCTGACCCAGCCGGGCCTCAACCGCCTGATCCGCGAGGCCTACAACCTGCTCGGCCTGCAGAGCTACTTCACGGTCGGCCCCAAGGAAGCCCGCGCCTGGACGATCAACGTCGGGACCACCGCCCCGCAGGCGGCCGGCGTGATCCACAACGACTTCGAAAAGGGCTTCATCCGCGCCGAGACCATCGCCTACGACGACTATGTGCGTCTGAACGGCGAAAGCGGCGCCAAGGAAGCCGGCAAGATGCGCGCCGAGGGCAAGGAATACGTGGTGCAGGACGGCGACGTCATGCACTTCCGCTTCAACGTCTAGGGGCTTTCGACATGTCGGACTGGCTGACCCTGAAGAGCGGCTACGACGGCTTCGACCTGCCGGCCTATCACTGCAAGCCGCTGGACGCCCGTCGCGGCGGCCTTGTGGTGATCCAGGAAATCTTCGGGGTGAACCCGCACATCCGGAGCATCGCCGAGGGTTTCGCCGCCGACGGCTACGAGACCCTTGCCCCGGCCTTCTTCGAGCGGGCCAAGCCCGGCTTCGAGGCCGACTACACGCCCATGGGCTTCGGCCGCGGTCGCGATCTCGTCGGAAAGACGCCGTGGGATCAGGTCATCGCCGACCTGCAGGCCGCGATCGACGCCCTGGCCCCGCCGGTGTTCGTGGTCGGCTACTGCTGGGGCGGCTCGGCGGCGTGGCTGGCGGCCTGCCGCTGCGAGGGCCTGGCCGCCTCGTCCGGCTACTACGGACGCCAGGTGCTCGACTTCAAGGACGAGACGCCGCGCGTCCCGGTCATCCTGCACTACGGCAAGACCGACCATTCCATCCCGCCGGAAAACTACGAGGCGGTGATCGCCGCCCAGCCGGACCTGCCGGTCTACCTCTATGACGCCGGCCATGGATTCAACTGCGATCAGCGCGAGGACTACGCGCCCGACGCCGCGCGCCTGGCGCGCCTGCGCACCCTGCAACTCTTCCAGCGCAACAGCGGCGTGAAGGCCGAGGCCTGACGGCCGCGCGAATGTATCGGATCTGACATAAGCTGCGACAGGCGCGCAGGTTAGTATCAGGGCGAGTTACGCGTATTCAGCGCCACCCCGAACACCACCGGAGACTTCCCCTGATGATCCGTCCCGCCCTCGCGGCCGCTCTTGGCCTCGCCCTGATCGCCGCCCCGGCCTTCGCCCAGCCTCCCGCCGGCGGCGCCCCGCCCGCGCCGCAGGTGCCGGCCGTGATCTCCAAGGACTCCACCAAGGCCCCCACCGGAACCTACAAGCTCGACGAACGCCACGCGGCGGTCGTCGCCCGCATCGGCCACGGCGGCGGCTTCTCCTACAGCGTCTTCCGCTTCGACAAGGTCTCGGGGACCCTGAACTGGGACGGCGCCGACGTCACCAAGTCCAAGGTCAACATCACCGTCGACCCGGCCTCGATCACCTCGAACGTCGCCGGCTTCGCCGACGAACTGAAGGGCGACCGCTTCCTCAACACCCCGAAGTTGCCGACCGCCACCTTCGTCTCGACCAAGGTTGAGAAGACCGGCGCCACCACCGGCAAGATCACCGGCGACCTGACCTTCATGGGCGTCACCAAGCCGATCGTCGTCGACGCCGAACTGATCGGCGCCGGCAACAACGCCCGTAACGTCAAGATCGTGGGCTTCCACGGCAAGAGCACCTTCACCCGCGCCGACTGGGGCTTCACCGCCGCCGCCGGCGCCATTGGTCCGACGGTCGAACTGACCATCGACCTCGAATTCAACATGCAATAAAGGCAGGCGGTCTGGTCCGAGACGCCGCGAGGCGGGTTCGGACCAGATCGTGTTCGCTTGGAGCGCGGGGTTCGCCTCGCGTCTCCCAATAAGGTCGGGCCTGCCGACCGCGCCGAGCGCTCAGGCGTTCGCACGGGGAGGCCCCAGGGGTCGGAATGATCACCTTCTGGATCGCCGCGGCGCTGCTGTCGGTGCTGGTCGCCCTGCCGATTCTGGCGGGCGCGGCGCGGGGCGCGAAAGTCGGCCCCACCGATGAAGACCCGACCCTGGCGCTGCATCGCCGCCAGCTTGCCGAAATCGATGACCTCGCCGCGCGCGGCCTGCTGTCGGAAGACGATGGCCGCATCGCCCGCGCCGAGGCGGGCCGCCGCCTGCTGGCCGCCGCCGACGCGGCCGCTCCGGTCGAGAACAGCGTCAAGGTTCGCCGCCTGGCCCTGGCCGTCGGCGTGGCCGCCCCGCTGCTGGCGGTGATCGCCTACATCTTCGTCGGCTCGCCCAGCGTGCCCGATCAGCCGTTCAACGCCCGCCTGAAATCCTGGTTCGCCGCCGACCCGGCCACCCTGCAGCCCGACCAGATCGTCGCCATGCTGGAATCCCGCAAGGCCGAGCAGAAGAACGATCCGCAGTTCTGGCGCTTCCTCGGCCTGGCCCGCGCCCGGGCCGGCGACGCCGCCGGCGCCGCCGAGGCCCTGCGCAGCGCCGTGCGCCTGGAGCCCCAGCGCGCCGACCTCTGGCTGCAGCTCGGCCAGGCCTTGGTCATGGAGAGCAATGACGCCATCGGTAACGACGCCCTCTCCGCCTTCCGCGAGGCCGACCGCCTCGATCCGGGCCTGCCCGCCGCCAACTACTTCATCGGCCGTCGCCTGATCACCGACGGCCAGACCGCCGACGGCCTCGCCCGCTGGCGCGCCATCCTGCCCAACATGCCCGAGGCCGCCCGCCCGGCGCTGGAGCAGGAGATCGCCACCGTCCAGGCCACTGGCCGCCTGCCGGGCGCCGTGGATGCCGCCGCCGCCCAGGCCCAGGCTCAGGGCGCGCAGGTCGGCGGCGCGCAGATCGCCGCCATGGTCGAAAGTCTCGCCGCCCGCCTCAAGCAATCGCCAGACGATCCCGAAGGCTGGGTCCGCCTCGTGCGCGCCTATACGGTGATGGGCGAGACCGCCAAGCGCGACGCCGCCCTGGCCGAGGCCCGCGCCCGCTTCAAGGACCGTCCCGAGGTGCTGCAAGGCCTCGATTCCGCCGCTCAGCCGGCGCAAAGGTAAGAGCCATGAGCTGGTTGCCGAAATCCCGCACCGCCCGCCGCCGCCTGATGGTGGTGGCCGCCGCCGCCCCGGTCGTCGCCCTGGCCGTGGGCCTCACCCTCTTCGCCATGCGCGACCAGGTATCGTTCTTCTACACGCCGTCCCAGGCCATTGAGGCCAAGGTGCCGGCCGGCCGTAACGTGCAGCTCGGCGGCCTCGTCCAGGCCGGCAGCGTGATCAAGCATCCCGATGGTCGCGTCGAGTTTACCGTCGCCGACGTGAAGGGCGCCTCCAAGGTCAGCTACCAGGGCGACCTGCCCGACCTGTTCCGCGAGGGTCAGGGCGTGGTGGCGCAAGGCGCATTCGACGCCGGCGGGACATTCCAGGCCAAGCAGGTGCTCGCCAAGCACGACGAGAAGTACATGCCGCGCGAAGTGTCCAAGGCCCTCAAGGAGCAGGGCGAGTGGCGCGGCGACGGCGCGGCGCCTCCCGATTACAACAAGGCGACGCAAGCCGCCCCCGTCCGGACGACCGGCACATGACCGCTGAACTGGGCGCCTTCGCCCTCACGCTCGCTCTCGCGCTCTCGGTCGCCCAGGCCCTGCTTTCGGCGGCCGGCGGCAAGCGCCGCGCTCCGGCCCTCACCGCCGCCGGCGAGGGCGCGGCCTTCGCGGCCTTCCTGGCCTGCGTCTTCGCCTTCGCCTGCCTGATCAAGGCCTTCGTCACCTCCGACTTCTCGGTGGCCAACGTCGCGGCCAACTCCCACACCGCCAAGCCGATGCTCTACAAGGTGGCCGGCGCCTGGGGCAGCCACGAAGGCTCCATGCTGCTCTGGTGCACGGTGATGACCGCCTACGGCGCCGCCGTCGCCGCCTTCGGCCGCCACCTGCCGCTGCGCCTCAAGGCCTACGCCCTGGCCACGCAAGGCACATTGGGCGTGCTGTTCCTGGCCTACACCGTCTACGCCTCCAACCCGCTGGCGCGGTTGGCCGAGGCGCCCGTCGAGGGGCGCTCGCTCAATCCGCTGCTGCAGGACCCCTTGCTCGCCATCCATCCGCCGTTCCTCTACTTCGGCTACGTCGGCTTCTCGGTGGTGTTCTCCTTCGCCGTCGCGGCGCTCATCGAGGGCAAGGTCGAAACCGTCTGGGCCCGCTGGGTGCGTCCCTGGACCCTGGCGGCCTGGAGCCTGCTGACCATCGGCATCACTCTCGGCGCCTTCTGGGCCTACTACGAGCTCGGCTGGGGCGGCTGGTGGTTCTGGGATCCGGTCGAGAACGCCTCCTTCATGCCCTGGCTGATCGGCGCGGCCCTGCTGCACTCGGCCGTCGTCACCGAAAAACGCGGCGCCCTGCCCGGCTGGACGGTGTTCCTCAGCCTCGCGGCCTTCACCTTCTCCATGCTCGGCGCCTTCCTGGTGCGCTCCGGCGTCCTGACCTCGGTGCACGCCTTCGCGGTCGATCCGACCCGCGGCGTGTTGCTGCTGTCGATCCTCGGCCTCGCCGCCGGCGCCGGCTTCGTCCTCTTCGCCTGGCGCGCCGGCGCCCGGCCCAGCGGCGGCGTCTTCGCCCCGGTCAGCCGCGAGAGCGGCATGGTGCTGACGGTCCTGCTCGGCACCCTCTATCCGCTGATCCGTGAGGCCATGGGCGGCGACACCGTCTCCGTTGGCCCGCCCTACTTCAACCTGACCTTCCTGCCGCTCCTGGGCCTGACCATGCTGCTGGTGCCGCTGGGGCCGATGATGTCCTGGAAGCGCGGCGACGCGCGCGGCGCCCTGCAACGCCTTTGGCTCGCGGCCGCCATCGCCGTCGCCTGCGGCCTGCTGACCTTCGCCCTGGTCTCGCCGCGCAAGGCCCTCGCCAGCCTGATGATCGCCATCGGCGCGTGGCTGATCCTCGGCGCCCTCACCGAGATGGCCGAGCGGATCCGCGCCTTCCGCGCCCCCACGGCCGAGGTCCTGCGTCGCCTGCGCGGCCTGCCGCTCGGCGCCTACGGCATGACCCTGGCCCACGCCGGCCTCGGCGTCTTCGTGCTCGGCGCGGCGGTCGAGACGGCCTGGAAGACCGAGGCGGCCGAAACGCTCAGCGTTGGCCAATCCATGCGCTTCGGCGCCTACGAACTGCAGTTCCAGAAGATCGAGGACACCGAGGGCCCGAACTACCAGGCCCAGCGCGGCACCGCGATCGTCACCAAGAACGGCCTGCCCGTCTGCATCGCCACGCCCGAGCGCCGCTTCTACCCCACCGGCGGCCAGACCACCTCCGAGGTGCACATCTGCGTCCGTGGGCTCGACGACGTCTACATCGTGCTCGGCGAAGGCCGCGCAGGCCCGCAAGGCCCCGTCTGGCTGATCCGCGCCTATGACAATCCGTGGGTGCGGCTGATCTTCCTCGGCCCGCTGATCATGGCCATCGGCGGCGTGATCTCGCTCTCCGACCGCCGCCTTCGCTTCGCCGCCGCCAAGCGCGCCGCGACCGCCCCGGCGTTCGTACCGGAGCCGGCCGAATGAAGCTGCGCGCCTTCTTCCTGACCCTGGCGGCCGTGGTCTGCATGGCCGCCGCCTCCGATCCGTCGGAGCGCCTGCAGGACCCGGCGCAGGAGGCTCGCGCCCGCTCCCTGTTCAAGGAAGTGCGCTGCCTGATCTGCCAGAGCGAGTCGATCGACGACTCCGAGAGCCTGTTCGCCCAGACGGCCCGCAAGGTGATCCGCGAGCAGGTCGAGCAGGGCGCCAGCGACACCCAGGTCAAACGCTTCCTGATCGATCGCTACGGCGAGTACATCCTGCTGAAGCCGCCGTTCAACCCGGCCAACCTCGCCCTGTGGCTCGGCCCGTTCGTGCTGGTCGCCGTCGGCGGCGCGGGCATGTTCATGCTGCTCCGCCGCCGCGAGGCCCCCGCCCCGCTCACCGCCGAGGAAGAGGCGCGCGTGGCCAAGCTGATGGACCAGGGATAACGCCCTCCTTACGGAACGCTCGTTCCCGCATCCACGCTGGCCACCACCTCGGCCCCGCCCTCCGACTTCACCATCATCAGGCCCGGCTTCACCTTCGAGGCCGTCGCCGCCGCACCGCCGGCGATCACCTTGTCCAGCGCCTTGCCGAGTTCATCGACGTAGGCCGGGCTGGTGAACCACTGGTGGTTGCCCGCTGTGTAGATCACGTCGTACCGGCCGTCGGTCTTGGCCCGCCACGTCGTCAGCGCCGCCTTGTAGGCCGCCGCGCCGCCCGGCGGGCTCCAGCCGCTGTCGGCGCCCTGCACGCCCAGGGCGCTTCCCGCGAACAGCACCCGGTTAGTGGAATCGATCAGGGTCACGGCCGCGCCGAGCGTGCGGGCCTCCAGCCTCAGCGGCCGGCCGGCGCTGTCGACGCCGAGGTCGATCACCGCCCCCTCCTTCAGACTGCCGTCCGCCATAGGCGCCCACTCCAGTGGCCCGGCGCCCACCAACCTGCGCACAAACGCCTCCAGGCCCGGCGCCGTCGAGGCGGCTCCAATGACGAGGCTGGCCCGCGAGCCCTTGATCAGCTGCAGCACCTCGCCCTTCGGCCCGCGGATCTGGTGCAGCTCGGCCTTGATCGGCAGCACCGCTTTCAGCGCCGGCGCGGTCTGCCAGGCGGCCGGCAGGGTGCTCGGCACGCGCACCGAATGCCAGGGCGTCGAAGGCGCTTCACCGGCGGCGTAGATGTTGGCCAGCGAATAGACGATCTGCGCCGAGCCGTTGGTCGCCCACACCGTCTCGCGCCCGGCTGAATAGGGCTCGCCCTCCACCGTCCCGTCGAGGATGCGCTGGGCCAGCTCGGCCTCCTCGCGGATGTAGCGGTTGTCGGCCGGGGCGCCGTTGAGCGGCGGACCACGGCGCAGGCCGGTGTCGTACTGGTAGAAGTGCGCCCCGAACACGGCCAGCTGCGGATAGCGGGCCATCTGCGCCTGCAGCCGCTTGGTCATCTCGGCGTAGCGCGACACCGGCGCCCACTGGATCCAGACATAGCCGGTGCCGATGGCGTCGCCGGAAAACAGCATCTGGTTCTCGGCGTCGAGATAGCCGGTCGAGCCCGGCGTGTGCGGCGGCATGGCTACCGCCGACACCTTGCGGTCGCCGAGGTCGATCTCCCCGACCGCCTGGCCGGAGCCATGCGTCGTCGCCCCGCCGCCCTCGCGGATCGGCACATAGTTGGCGGGGGCGTTCGCGGGCCAGTCGCCGTCCATGTAGTAGACGGTGCGGTCGTTCATCCGCTTGTTCTCGCCGATGTGGTCGCCGTGGCTGTGGGTGTTGGCGACCACGAACTCCAGCGGCCGGGCGCGCACCGCGCCGTCGCTCTCGTGGCCCAGCAGGTAGCGCACGACGGTCTTCAGGTCGTTGACGCCCTCGGTCGCCTGGGCCGGGTTTGCGGTGTCGATCAGCAGCGCCCGGTCACGGCCTTCCAGCAGGTACATCGACGAGCCCTGGTAGCTGCGACCGTCGCCGCGCGGCAGGTTGTGTTCGATGCGGAAGGTGCGCTGGCCTTTGGCGTTGGTCGCCATCAGGTAGGCCGTGTACTGGCCCCAGGGGTTCTCACCGACATAGCCGGTGACCGTGCCCTGCTCATCCCGCGTCTCGGCGCGGAAGCCGGGGAACACGCGATAGAGCTCGATGCCGCTCGGGGTCCTCACCGTGGCGTGATCGGAGGTCGACGTCTGGGCCTGCGCGCCGCCGGCCGCCAGCACGGCCAGGGCCGCCGCCATGATGATCCCGCGCATATCGTTCCCCACACCGGCCTGTTCGGCTCTTCGGCACGCAGCTTAAGCGGATTGCCGGGAAGGTCGCTAGCGCGTCGCGCGCGGGGGCAGGTTCGGCCAGCGGTGCGCCAGGGCCCACGGCAGGATGGCGGCCATGATCCCGAGCGTATCGGCGACGAGATCCCACAGGCTGGCGTCGCGCCCGACCATGCCCTGGACGACCTCGATCAGGGCGCCCAGCATCACAAGGCCGATAGCGGGCAGGATGCGCTTACGCCGCGCCGTGACCAGGGCCAGCAGCTCGAGCACATAGAAGGTGGTGAAGTGGAGGTATTTGTCGCCGCCTTGGCTCTCGATCGGGAGCGGGTCAGGCGAGATCGCCGCCACGAAGGCGACGAGGCAGGCCGCCACGAAGGCGGCCCGCATCAAGGCAAGCGGCGGCCGGACCATAAACTGCTCCGGCCGCCTCTTGGATTACTTCTGGGTTTGCAGGAAGGCGACGATGTCCGCGCGGTCCTGCGGGTTCGGAACCACCATCATCATCTTGGTGCCGGGCACCATCTTTTGCGGGGCGGTGATCCAGGTGTTGATCTTGTCCGGGGTCCAGACCGGGGCGGCCTTCTTCAGGGCGTCCGAGTACTTGAACGAAGCCGAGTGCGCGCCACCCTTGGCGCCCACGATGCCCTTCAGGGTCGGGGCCATCGGGGTGTCGGTGCCGGTGGTGTTGTGGCAGACGCCGCAACGCATCTTGAAGGTGGCGGCGCCCTTGGTGGCGTCGCCGGCGGGCATGGCCTGAGCCATGGCCAGGGCGGGAGAGAGGGCAGCCGCAACCGCGGCGACGGCGAACAGGCGTTTCATCACAGGTCCTTGCGAGGGCTTTCTTCCGGTTTTCACGGACGGGGTCAGATTGTCGCCATATCCGTCTAAAGTAAGGCGGATGACTGCAAGCTGAACGAGCCAGACCGGTTTGCGGGGCGCTGTATAGACGCATCCTGACGCGTCCTCAATCACCCCGCCGCGCGAGTGCTCGCCGCTACAGCGCAAATCTGAGAGACGATTGCAGTACTGTTTGAGATTGGCTCGCATCTAGTCCGAAACGCACCCGATCATTACGTCGGCTGTCGATTCGCAGCGCCTCCACCAGCCAGGTCACCCGCTCGTTCAGGGGCCGCTTGTAGGCGGCGGTGAAGGCCCAGCCGTGCTCGGCGTTGTTGTCGATGTCCTGGTAGGTGTTGTCGACGATGTCGAACCAGTCGACCCGGCCGTAGAGCGAGGCCGCCTCGGCCCCCTCCCCCAGCTTGCGCGTGGCCGAAAGGTAGGCGCTGTCGTAGTCGACATCGATCCAGATGCCGCGCGGCCGGGGAAAGCCCATCAACGTGACGCCGCGCATCACCTGCGCCTTCAGGGTCGTGCGGTCATCGAGGACGGCCGTCGCCCCGACGTTCCAGAACCGTGTATCCCACGCCCATTCCTTGCCTTCCGGCCGGGCCGGCCCCTCGGGCGTGTTCGAGATCAGGTCGCCGGCGTTGTCGTAATAGAGCGCGTTCAGCGCCAGCCGCCCCGAGGGCGACCAGTCGAGACGGCCATAGAAGCCGACGCGGCCGTCGATTTCCAGCACCGGCGTCGTGTACTCGGTCTGCCGCCCGGTCATGAAGGCCGAGAGCTTCGGCAGCGGGAAGGCTCCGTCGATCACCGCCTTTTGGTCGCCCAGCGCCCAGCCGCGCATCGAGACCAGAGTCCCCGAGGTGTCGTTCCAGCCGAAGGCGCCCAGCGTCGCCGCCACCTCCTGACCACCCAGCGCCGCCGTGGCTTTGAACTCGACGCCGCCGGTGCGCAGCTCCTCGCCCACCCAACTGTTGATCGCCGAGGGCGTGATGCTGTCGGAGACGAGCCAGGCGCCGCCCTCATGCTCCTGGCTGATCGGCGGGTAGAAGACGCCCGCCTTCACCGCATAGCGCACCGGGCCGCTGGGGGTCGGCTTGTAGGTGACATAGGCCTCGGAGACGCCGACGGGATCGGGCATGTCGGGCTGGGCCTGCACCACCACTAGACCCGAGAGATTCCAGCCGACACGCGGCCGCCAGATCAGATCGGCCTCGGCCAGCGACAGGCTGCCGCCCTTCGCCGCCCGCGCCTTGCCCAGGCCGCCGTCGACCCAGGACTCCTCGCCGTCGCTGTAGGCGGCCCGCACGTCGACGACGCCGCTGATGGCCTCACGGGAAAACAGATCGATTTGAGCGTGCGCGGGCGCTGGCGCCCCTAAGGCCGCCGCCCCAAAGGCAGTCGCAAGGACGATCAGCCCCGCCGCCGGACCGCGCAAACGCCAACTCCCCTTCGGCCCGGCGTCACGCCAGCCGAAGTTCCATCGACAGGGTCACGGGCTTTTCGTCATGGTTATCGGCCAGAAACGTCAAAACATCGTTGAGCGGCATAGGCTTGCCGATGTGGTAGCCCTGCGCCAGGTCGCAGCCCATGGCGCCGAGGGCGGCCAGGACGGCGGCGTCCTCCACCCCTTCGGCGGTCACCTTCAGCCCCAGGCCGTGCGCCAGGTCGATGGTCGATTTCACCAGCAGGGCGTCGTCGCCCGCGGCCATGCCCATCACGAAGGCCTTGTCGATCTTCAGCTCCTGGGCGCGGATCTGCTTCAGATAGGCGAGAGACGACAGACCCGAGCCATAGTCGTCGATCGAGACGGCGACGCCGGCCATCTTCAGGCGCTCGATGGTCTGCAGCGCCACCTCGGGATTGTCGATCACCGCCGTCTCGGTGATCTCAAAGCAAAGCTCGCCGACCGCGCGACCCACCGCCGCCAGCGCCGTCTCAGCGAAATGCGCATCGCCCAGCAGACGGCCGGAGATGTTGATCGACATGGCCACCTCGTGGCCGGCGGCCTTCATCACTGCCTGGTCTTCCATGGCGCGGCTCAGCACCCAGTCGGTCAGGGCGCGGATGTGGCCGGTCTCTTCGGCCATTGGAATGAACAAGTCCGGGCCCAGGCGGCCGCGCGTCGGGTGGGTCCAACGGATCAGGGCTTCGACGCCCGTCACCACGCCGCTGCGCAGATCGAGCTTCGGCTGATGGTGCAGGCTGAACTGCCCCCGCTCCAGCCCCGCCAACATGTCGCTCATCAGGGAGAGGTTGCTGGCCGGGTCGCCGTAGGCCACGGCGTCGAACACCGCCAGTTTGCTGCGGCCGGCGATGGCCTGGTCGAAGGCGATGGTCGCCCGGTCGATCAGGGCGCCCGGCTCGTCGCCGTGCAGGCCGAGCGCGGCCATGCCGATGGTCAGGCTGACGTCGATGCGCACGCCGTCCAGCTCCAGCGGAGCCTCCACCGGCTCCAGGGCAGAGACCAGGTCCATCCAGGCTTCGTCGAGGTCCTGCGCCCAGAAGGCCAGGCCCAGCATCTTGGTGGAGAGGCGCGCGACACGACCCGCGAAGCCGGCGGCCTCCAGGCGTTCGCCCACCGCACCCATCATCTGGCCGGAGAGGCCATACCCGATGGCGCCGCGCACATGTTCGAAGCGGTCAATGCCGAGGGCGGCAATGATCAGGGTCTCGCCGCCGGCCGCCGCGGCCATCTCGGCGACCATGGTCTCAAGGGCGGCGCGGTTCGGTAGGCCGGTCTCGGCGTCGTGCAGGGCCT
The DNA here is from genome assembly GCA_017307205.1 of Caulobacterales bacterium. Taxonomy (GTDB): domain Bacteria; phylum Pseudomonadota; class Alphaproteobacteria; order Caulobacterales; family Caulobacteraceae; genus Caulobacter. The sequence continues at coordinate 419 of JAFKGN010000154.1, read as the reverse complement.
GGTGCGTGATCCGCGCCTGCCGATCACGCAGGTCCACGGCCATGGCGTTGAAACTGTCGGCCAGGCGGCCAAGCTCGTCGCGCGTCTCCACCTCCACCCGCGCTTCTTCCCCGCGCCGCAGACGGCCGACGCCGTCCTCGAGGGCGGAGATCGGGCGCGTGACGCTGCGCGACAGCGTCCAGCTGCCGACCAGCAGCAGCAGCATGCCCAGCACGGCGGCGGCGATCACCGTCTGGATCAGCGGCTGATAGGGCGCCAGCGCTTCGGCCAGCGGGAACCGCAGCACCAGCACCGAAGCGCCTTCCCCGGTCAGGGGTTTCATCGGCTTGACCAGCACCAGGTCGGCCTTGCCGTCGACACGCAGCTCGGCCTGGGCCTCGCCGGCCGGCTTGCGCGCCGCGTCGATGATCCGGCCGAGC
>JAFKGN010000153.1 GCA_017307205.1 Caulobacterales bacterium | reverse complement strand
CCGGCGACAGGTCGCGGAAGTACTGCTGCACGAAGAGATTGGCTTCCGCGACATTGCTGCGCGGCACGAAAACGATGTCGAAGCGGCGCAGCGGCACGAGATCCCCGCCGGCCCCGCGCAGGCTGGCCTTCATATTCGCCGTGCGCATCATCGGCCGCCCATCGGGGCTGCGCCGGATGATGACCACGCGGTCGACCTTGGCGGTGGTCTTGAACCCGCCGGCCTGGATGATCGCACGCAGCGAGTCGCCGTCGCCGATCAGGTCGTACATGCCGGGATTGTTCACCTCGCCGCCAACGAACACCTTGATCGGCGTCACGGTCTTGGCGGCGACGTTGATGGTCGGGCGCAGCAGCACGTTGGAATAGGCCTGGCTGAGCGCAAGCTGCAGTTGCGGCGCCGAACGGTCGGCGGCCATCACCGGCTGCACGAGATTGAGGGCGATGCGGCCGTCGGGCTGCACGACGCTGGTGCGGTTCAGCTCCGGGGCCGACGGCACGCTGATCTCGACCTCGTCGCCGGGATAGAAACGATAGGGCGGCTCGTCGTCCGTCCAGTCGGCGTAACCGATGTCTGCGAAGCTGCTCGCGGACACGGGCGCGGCGCGGTCGGCTCCACGGCCGAGCAGGCCTGAAAGGCGGCCGGTGGCCGGCGGCGGCTCATTGGAGCCCATGGGGAGCAGCGAATCCCCGTCCTGCCAATCGCGCGTGTTCATGCAGCCGGAAAGGCCCACGGCCCCAACGAGGCAGGTCGCAACGAGCAGCAGCGGGCGGCGTAAGCGCATGGCCGAACTCTTAAAGAAAATGGGTAACCAAGCGTTAATTGCGCTGAGCGACGGTCGCTCCACGACGCGCGGGCGCACCGTTCGCGCGCTCAGATGAGTCGCATGACCACCAGCAGTACGTGGACGACCGTCGCGCACGATCCGCAGCCCCGCAGCGACTGGGCGGCGCGGCCTCGCTATGCGCCGACCGACTTCGTCACCCTGCTGTGGCGCGAGCGCTGGCTGATGATCGCCGTCTTCCTGGTGATCTTCGTGATCGGCGCGGGTTTCTCCCTGACCCTGAAGAAGACCTACGCCGCTTCGGCCAGCCTCTTCGTCCGTCTGGGACAGGAGTACGTCTATGAGCCCCGCGCGGGCGACGCCGGCCGCGGCGCCGTGCCCGAGGTGGATCAGGTGATCCAGTCGGAAGCCGAAATCCTCGGCTCCGGCGAGCTCAAGGAGCGCACGATCCGCAAGGTGGGCCTCGTGGTCATGTTCCCCGATCTCGCGAAGGCCTACGCGCGGGCGACGCCTGCCGAGAAGCGCCTGATCATGGCCAAGGCGCGCGACGGCATGGGCCGCCACCTGAAGATCGAGACCGCGCCCGACAATTCCATCATCCGTCTGTCCTACGACCACGAGGATCCGGACGTGGCGGTGAAGGTGCTGAACAGCCTGCTTGAAGAGTACCTCGTCTATCGCCGGAACCTGCTGATCCCTTCCGACCAGGGCGCGCTGACGCAGCAGAAGACTCTGTTCGAGCAACGCCTGGCCGACACTGACGCCGCCTATCAGAACTTCCTGTCCAGCAACGACATCGGCGACTTCACCTCTCAGAAGACTTCGCTGACGACGCTGCAGGGCCAGATCGAGGCTCAGCGCTACGCCGCCGAGACTCAGCTGAAGGACCGCCGAGCTCGCCTGGCTTCGACCGATCGCCTGCTCGCCCAGACCGCGCCGGAAGTCGGGCTGTTCCGCGACATCTCGACCGCCGCGCCCGACAAGCTGGCGCAGCTGAAGCTCGAACGGGAAGGGATGCTCTCGCGATACAAGCCGGACGCCCAGCCGGTGAAGGACATGGACGCCCAGATCGCGCAGCTGGAGGCCAGCATCACGGCGGGCCGGATGACCAGCGACGGCGCCCGCCGCTTCGGGGCCAATCCGGTCTACCAGACGCTGCTGACCGACCGGAACAACCTCGCCTCCGAGGTCGCCGCGCTGGTGCAACAGGTTCAGGCCTTCACCGACCAGGGCGAACAGGTCACCCAGCGCCTGCTGCGGCTGGCCGCCCTGGAGCCGCGGTTCATCGAGCTGACCCGCGACCGTGACGTGCTGCAGACCAATGTCCGCGACTTCGTGGTCAAGGCGCAGCAGGACGAAGCCGCCCGCCAGCTGGCCAGCGCCGACAACAACAATATCCGCATCGTCCAACGCGCCAGCGCGCCGTCGACAGGCTCCAGCCTGAAGAAGCCGGTGTTCGTGCTGGCCTTCCTGTTCGCGGGCTTCACCGCCCTTTGCGCCGGTCTGCTGCGCATGTTCCTGCGCCCGGGGCTGCAGACTCCAGCCTCGGCCTCGCGCACCCTCGATCTGCCGGTCCTGGCGACCGCAAGCTACAAGCGGTGACCATGGCGGGACCTGGAGCAACGCCGACCTCAGCCGGCGCCGGACTTTCGGTGGCGGACCTGACGCCTTTATCGGAGGCGGGCCTTCAGGCGCTGGACGCCGCGGTCAAGCCGACGCCCTTGGACTACAGCCTGCTGACCCCGGCGCCGGCGAACGAGCTTTCCGAAACGATCGGGCGGCTGGTCGAGGCGCTGCACGCGATGCAACGCCCTGTCGGCGATGATGTCGGCTTGCGGCGCGAATCCGATTTGGCCTGCAAGCAGCTTCCGATCCTGCAGAAGGAAGGCCGGGATCGGGTGGCGGCGGCCCGCCGGGCCGGCAGCCTGCTGTGGAGCACGGCCCAGACACTCAAGGCGGATCAGCAAAAGCTCGACACCGTCATTCGGGTTTGCCAGATCGCGGCGGGCGACGCCGAGGCCCAGCTCTGCGACCCCGGGCTGCTCGCTCGCTTCCAGCATCGACGCGCGACACTCACGGCCTTGCAGGCCTCGCAGGCCAAGACGGTTGAGCAGCTCGACCTGGCGATAAAGCTGATGATGGACCTCATTGAGCGGCACGCGGAGATCGAGCGGCTGGTCCTGCCGATCTGGCAACAGGCCGTCCTCGGAGCTGTCCAGGGCGGCGCTCAGCCTCGCGGCGGCGCCGCGGCGTCGGCCTGAATCGTTGCCCACTTCAAACGTTCGAAGATATGGGCAGCCAGCCACGCGGCGCCGTTCTCGCGGCTGACCTCGGCGGCGACTTCAAGCGCGCGGGCGCGATAGGTCGGCTCCTCCAGCAAAGGCCGCAGAGCCTTGGCCGCACGCTCAGCGGTGAACTTGTGGAAGCTTAGCGATCCGCCAACGCCGAGGCGTTCGACGCGGTACGCGTTGTCGGGCTGGTCGCCGAAGATCGGCGTGACCAGCTGCGGGGCGCCGGCGCGCAGCGCCTGGCCGGTGGTGCCGATACCGCCGTGGTGGATGTTGGCTGCGGCGCGCGGGAACAGCAGCGAATGCGGCGCGTAGCCGAGCACCAGGACGTCCGGGCCGCCCAGCCGGGCCTTGAGCTCCGCCTCGGCTTCGCGCCCGACCAGCAGTATGGCGCGATATTTCAGCCGGCGGGCCGTCTCGGCGGCCTCCCCGTAGAATTGCTCGGCCGTCAGGGTGGCGAAGCTGCCGACCGTGAACACCAGGGGCGGATCGCCCGCGGCCAGGAAGGCCTCGGTCTCGGCGGTCAGCACCTCGCCGTCGGGCCCGTCGCGGTCGAAGAAGGCGTGGCCGGCGATCGTCGTCGGCTTGGACGGATAACGCCGCGCCCCGCCGAGCAAAGGCGAATAGAGCGTCACCACCTCGTCGCACCGGTAGGGGAAGTCGATGAAAGGAACGGCCGGCTCGAGCGGCAGCCCAACCTTCCGGCGCTGGGCGTTGACCACATCATCTATAAAATGGAACCGCCATCGCCCGGCGTCATAGAGCCACTGCACCAGGTCGGGGCCGAAAAGCCGCCGCACGGCGGGCAGGATCGGCAACTGCTCCACGACCGGCGGGTCTTCGTCGGACGTCAGAACGACGGGCGACAGGACGACATTGATGGTCGGCTTGCCCAGGACTTCGGCGGCGATCTGGGCGGCGAAGGAGAAGCTCGACATCGCCACCAGTTGCGCGTCGGCCACGGCGGGAAGCAGGTCGTCATAGGCCTGGGCGATGTAGGGCAGCACGCCCTTGGTCAGCAGATACTTCACCGGGCGACGGGTGATCTCGCTGGCGAACTGCGCCACCGTCATGCCGAGGTCGGCCGTCATCTGGTCCGGGGTAGGGCGCACCGAGTGGAAGCCGAGGCCCTCGCGTTCGATCTTTTCGCGGTAGCCCTCGGTGGTGGCGATCACCGCCTCGAGGCCCAAAGCCTTCAGCTCATGGCCCACGGCGATGAACGGATGCAGATCGCCGTAGGACCCGAAAGTCGCCAGAAGCACCTTTGGCTTGGTCATCGCACGTCCCCCCAGGCCGGTATCGGCGATCCAGGGTGCGTCGCCAACCCGCTAGGACGCCGACCCGCGGTCGCTATAGGGTACGGCCTTGGTTTAGCGGCGATTCGCATGGTCGATCTGAGCGGCGAGATGGCGGAACTCTGGGGCTCGCTCGGCGCCCCAGCGGCCGGCCGTGCGCGCGCCGTCCAGTTCATCGCCGCCCGGCGCGGGGAGGGGACCTCCAGCGTCGCCCGCGAGTTCGCCCGCTTCGCCGCCCGCAAGGCCGGGCGCAGCGTCTGGCTGATCGACCTCGATCTTTTCGCCTCGCCGCAGCACGCGGCCATCGCCGCCGCGCCGGACCGCTTCGGGCCGCTGGGACCGGCCGTGGCGGCGACGCCTGACGGCTCGACCTTCTTCACCGTGCAGCCGCCGATGCAGTCGCCGGACGGCAAAGTCTGGCCGGACGGCCGCTATCTCGTCGCCCATGCCGTCGGCGCCCAGAAGTTCTGGGTCACCCGCTTCCGCGCCGAGGCCCTGCGCGGACGTCAGGCGGCCCATGTGCTGCCCAGCGGCGACTATTGGTCGGCGCTGCGGCGTTACGCAGACCTGATCGTCGTCGACAGCCCGGCGACCGAGACCTCGCAGGCCGGCATCATCGTCGCCCCGTTCATGGACCAGACCGTGCTGGTGGTCAGCGCCGACCAGTCCGACGTGCGCCCGCCGGCGATCCTGCGCGACTCCATCACCGGGGCGGGCGGGCGCTGCGCCGGGGTGTTCTTCAACCGCGCCGCCGTCGAGCCGCCCGGCTTCCTGAAGGCTGTGCTGCGGTGACCTGGCCCGCCTACGCGGGGCCCGACACGAGGCCGTCCACGGCCCGCGCCGCCGGTGAAGACCGTCTGGATCTCTGGCGGATCACCGTCTTCGGCTTGGCCCTGTTCGTGCTGTTTACCTACACCCAGGGCTGGGTGATGCCGATCTTCGGCGAGAAGGGCGATCGCTTCACCGGCATCCTGCGGGTGGCCTTCCTGCCCGCCTATGGCGCGACCTTCATCCTGCTGGCCACCGCGCCGATGGAGACGCTGAAGGGCCTTATCCGACAGCCGTTCCTCATCGCCCTGGTGCTGGTCGTCGTCGCCTCGACCTTTTGGTCGGTCAATCCTACGGAGTCGGCGCGGCGGGCGTTCTTCCTGATGTGCAGCACCTTGGGCGGTGTGGTCCTGGCGGCCAGGTTTCGCTGGCGCGGGCTGGCGGAGGTCACCGCCTCGGCCTTCCTGATCGTGGCCGTGGCCTCGCTGGTGGTCTCGGCCGCCGTGCCGTCGATCGGTCGGATGACCGAGCTGTTCCCCGGGGCCTGGCGCGGGCTGTGGCCGGAGAAGAACGCCCTCGGCAGCAACATGGCGTTGGCCTTCTCGGCCCTGGTGGCGGCCGGCCTGTTGGCGCCGCAGCGGCGCTACCTCTGGTGGGGCGGGGCGCTGATCGCCCTGTTCCTGGTGCTGATGTCCACCTCGAAGACCTCGCTGGTCGCCTTGTTCCTCGGGGCCGGGGTGATCGCCTTCATCGCCGTCGTCCGGCGCGGGCCTGTGATCGGGGTGGCGGCCACCTGGGCGGCGTTGATCGTCATCGGCCTCGGGGCGGCGGTGTTCCTGTTCGCGGCCGACGCCCTGTTCGGCGTGCTCGGCAAGGACGCGACCCTGACCGGCCGCACCCAGATCTGGGCCGCCGCCATGCGCCAGATCCAGCTGCGGCCTTGGACCGGTTTCGGCTACGAGGCGGTGTGGGGCGACAAGAGCGGCTGGGGGCCGTTCGCCTGGATCGTCAAGGAAGCCAAGTTCGAACCGCAGCACGCCCACAACTCGTGGATCGAGCAATGGCTGGGCCTGGGCCTCATCGGCCTGGCGGCGTTCGGCTTCTACTACCTGCAGACCGCGACCATGATGGTGTTGGCCATTTTCCGCCGGAAGGGCGCCTACCTCGCCGCGCCGTTCTTCGCCGTCTACACCATGATGACGCTCACCGAGAGCATCGCGGTGGTCTACAACGATTTCCGCTGGGTGCTGCTGGTGGCCTTCTCGACCAAGCTGGCCCTCACCGATCATCCGGAAGAGCGTGACGCCCGCCGTTAACTGCGTTGCGACACAAAGCCTTAGCGCGGATTAGCTATGGCTTGGCTCTCTGATCGCGGCGGAGCGCCACCCTTGGATACTGCGGCCTTGCAAGCCAAGCCGGAAACGGGCGGTCTGCCCGCGCGCCCGGGGCTGGCCCGCGTCGCGCTGCTGCTCGCCTTCGTTCTCTACGTCGCCATCCTGGCCGGCGGCTGGTGGGCGGCGCTGCAGATCCTGCCCCCGGCGGTGCACATCACCCTGTTCGGCCGCAGCATCGGCACCAACTCGGCGCATGAGCACATCAACAACGCCGGCCTGATCTTCCTCTTGCTGCCGTCGGCCCTGTGGATCGAGGCGGCGATGGTCGGCTGGCAGAAGAGTTCGGCGCGGCAGCTGGTGGTCGCGCCCACCCCCTCGCTGAAGACCGATATCGCCGGCCGGATCCTGACGCTCGGCGCGGCGCTGATCTCCGGCGCTTGGATCCACGACGCCCTGGCGAAAGCGACCGGCGTGTCGCTAGGCCCGCTGCCGGCGCCGATGCCTGTGCAGCTGGTCTTCTACTTCTTCGTCTACACCTTCTTCGACTATTGGACGCACCGCTTCGACCACTCGCGCCTGCTGTGGCCGATCCACCGCTACCATCATTCGGCGCGCGACTTCGGGGTGATCACCTCGGGGCGGCAGCATCCGGCGGCGTGCACGGGGCTGTTCATCGTCAACCTGCCGATGGCGATCATGGGCGCGCCGACCGACGTGACGATCTACGTCAACGTCCTGGTGGTCGGGATCGGCTTCCTGATCCACTCGAAGATGGACGCCGACTGG
>JAFKGN010000152.1 GCA_017307205.1 Caulobacterales bacterium | reverse complement strand
GAACTGCACCATCGTCTGGTGCGCCAAGACCCGGAAGGCGGCGGTGATCGACCCCGGCGGCGAGGTTCCGCGCCTGCTCAAGATGCTCGCCGACAACGGCCTGACCCTCGAGAAGATCTGGATCACCCACGGCCACCTCGACCACGCCGGGGGTGCGGCCGAATTGAAACTGAAGACCGGCGTCCCCATCGAAGGGCCGCATCGCGACGACCAGTTCTGGATCGACGATATCGGCGTCTCCGCCGAGCGCTGGGGCATGCCCGAGGCCCGCATGTTCGAGCCTGACCGCTGGCTGGAGGATGGCGACGTGGTCGCCCTCGGCGAGACGGAGTTCGAGGTCCGCCACTGCCCGGGCCACACGCCGGGGCACGTGATCTTCTTCCACCGGGAGGCGCGGTTCGCCCAGGTCGGCGACGTGTTGTTTCAGGGATCGATCGGCCGCACCGACTTCCCGCGCGGCAATCTCGACGACCTTCTCGCGGCGATCACCGGCAAGCTCTGGCCGCTCGGCGATGACGTGCAGTTCGTGCCAGGGCATGGGCCGATGTCGAGCTTCGGAGCCGAGCGTCGATCAAATCCATATGTCGCCGACCAGGTTCTGGCGCGCCGTGGGTGAGCGGATCGGCCTGCGTCAGCCCGCCGCAATCGGATGTTTCTCCTGTTACAACCGTGACATGCGCCTGAGACGAGGCCGTGAAAAAAGGAGACCATGAGTATGGTCCCAGAGTCGGAACGCGGAGGCGGCGCCCGTATCCTGATGGTCGATGACGACCCCGGGATTCGCGATGTCGTGTCCGATTTCCTTGGCCGCCATGGCTTTACCGTCGAGACCGCCGGCGATGCCCGGGGCATGGAACAGGTGCTGGCCCGAGGCCCCGTCGACCTGATCGTGCTCGACGTGATGATGCCCGGCGAGGACGGCCTTTCGATCTGCCGTCGCCTGGCTGCCCAGAACGGACCGCCGGTGATCATGCTGAGCGCCATGGGCGAGGAGACCGACCGCATCGTCGGCCTCGAACTCGGCGCGGACGATTACCTGCCCAAGCCCTGCAATCCTCGCGAACTGCTGGCCCGCGTGCGCGCCGTGCTGCGACGCCGGCACGAGCCGCGCGGCGCAGCGGCCGACGGCCAGGTCGGGGCCGGCTGCGGCTTCGCCGGCTGGTGGCTGGACCTTGTGAGACGTGAACTGCGCTCGCCCCAGGGCGTGGTGGTCAATCTGTCGAGCGGCGAGTTCTCGCTGCTGCGCGCCTTCGTGGAGCGTCCCCAGCGCGTGCTGACCCGTGACCAACTGCTCGACCTCGCCCGCGGGCGGGAGTCCGAGGCCTATGACCGCGCCATCGACGTCCAGATCAGCCGGCTGCGCCGCAAGCTGGACGACAGCGCCGGCGAGCTGATCCGCACCGTGCGGTCGGAAGGCTACATGTTCACCGCCAAGGTCACCCGCAGCGCATGAGACTGTCGCTTCGCCAGCGGCTCGGTTCGGGTCCCCTGTTCCTTCAGGCCATCGGTCTGGTGATCGTGACGCTGATGGCGTCGCAGATCGTCAGCACGATCTTCCTGATGCGCGTGCCGCAGCCGCCGCCGGACGTCTATCGCGCCAGCGAGGTGGCCCAGGCCCTACGCACCCGGCAGCGAACCGACGCGCGCGAGGGCCGCTCGATCGTCGTCAAGACCACCGACAACATCCGAGGCGCCGGCGAGGACAATCGCCGCGAGCAGGAATTCAAGCACATTGTGGCCGAGCAACTGGCCATCGATCCGACGCGCGTGCAGATATGGACCGATCCGGGTCCGCGCTTCGTCATCCGCGACCGTCGCCCGCCCCGCAAGGAGACGGACAACCGTCGCCGTCCGGGCCTTGAGGAGCCGGTTGTGTTCGGCGACTTCGAGGTCGCGGTGTTGCAACCCGACGGCTTCTGGCTGGCCGCCTCGCCGGACCATCGCTTCCGCCTGGCGCCCTGGCAGCAGCGCATCCTGCTGATCAACCTGCTGTCGGCCCTGATCGTCTCGCCGCTGGCCTGGCTGTTCGCCCGCCGCATGTCCGCGCCGCTGGCGACCTTCGCCCGCGCCGCCGAGCAGCTCGGTCGCGACCCCAATGCGCCGCCGTTGGAGATGGGCGGCTCGACCGAGGTGGTCTCCGCCGTCGCCTCGTTCAACCAGATGCAGCGGCGCCTGCGCCGCTACGTCGAAGACCGCACGGCCATGGTCGGGGCCATCGCCCACGACCTGCGCACGCCGCTCACCCGCCTGCGCTTCCGTATCGAGGGCGCGCCCGACGACGTGCGGGCCAAGTCGATCGGCGACATCGACCAGATGGACGAGATGATCTCGACCGCCCTCGCCTTCGTCCGCGACGCCACCCAGCCGGGCGACCGCAGCCAACTGGAGCTGGCCTCCCTGCTGGAGACGGTGTTCGACGACGCAGCCGAGAGCGGCGCCGACGTCAAGGTCGACCGCTCGGAGAAGATCGTCATCCGCGGCGACTCCATGGCGCTTCGCCGCCTGATCTCGAATCTCGTCGAGAACGCCCTGAAGTTCGGCGGCCAGGCGCGCGGCCGCCTGACCCGCAGCGACGGCTACGCCATCATCGAGATCGAGGACGACGGCCCCGGCGTTCCGCCGGAGGAGATGGAACGGGTGTTCGAGCCCTTCTATCGCCGCGAGCCGTCGCGAAACCGGGAAACCGGCGGCATCGGCCTGGGCCTGGCGGTGGTGCGCACGGTCGCCCGGGCACATGGCGGCGACGTCACCCTGCATAATCGTGACGGCGGTGGGCTGACGGCGCGGGTCAGCCTCCCCATCTAACGGCAAGGTCACGCTTTCGCCGCGCCATCCGGGCTGGATGGCGATAAGATTTCGGGGCCGGTCGTTTGTGGTTCGGAGAGCCGATGCGCGTCTTGCTGTTCGCCTGCCTAGCCGCCGCCCTGGCGGGTGAAGCCTCGGCTCAAGGAATCGAACTGCTGGACCCGCCGCCGCCTCGCCGTGCGCCGCGTGAAGATCGACGCCCCCCGCCCAGCGCCCCGCGCGAGAACCTGTTCATCGCCCCGTCGGGTGAGCCATTCCGCTCGCCGCCGGGCGCGGCCTATCCCGTCTCGGTGTGGTTCGCCCGCGCCGACGCAGACCATGACGGACGCCTGACCCTGAAGGAGTTCGTCGACGACTCCCTGACCTTCTTCAAGCAGCTGGACGTCAACAACGACGGCGTCATCGACGGCTTCGAGGCCGGCGCCTACGAGCGCACCATCGTGCCGGAACTGTCCGCTCAGCGTGCGGATCGCGGTTTCCGCGCCCCAGCCCGCCGGGAACGGACCGGCGGCTTCCTGGGCTTCGGCAGCCGGCCCGCGCCGATCAGAACCGCCGAGGGCGCCGCTCTGTACGGCCTGATCAACGAGCCTCAACCGGTGAGCAGTTCCGACGGGGATCTCGACCGACGCATCACCCTGGCCGAAGCCACCACGGCGGCGACCCGGCGGTTCCGCCGGCTCGACACCGACAACGACGGCGTCCTGCGGCTGGACACCCTGCCGAAGACCCCGGCGCAAACAGCCCTAGAGGCTGGACGGGAAGCCCGCCGCTAGGCCGGAGCGGGGCGCACAAGCGCCCCAGCGAATCGCCGGCTAGGCGCCTGAAGTCTGGGCGCAAGCGTTTTAATGCGCCGCTTCGATGAAACCCATTCGCACTTTCGCCGGTTAAGCCTCTGTTCCGCTTGAGGCCGCCGATGCCCGACCCCGAAATCCCGCCGCCGGACACTGATGTCCCAACGCCCGAGCTCGATCCCGCAAACGCACCTCAGGAAGTTCCGGCTCAGGAACCGAAGCTGCCGGACGACGGCCGCGCCGTCGATACGACCCCATAGGCCCCCCGTTAAGTCTTGGAGGAAGACATGGCCCTCGATACTGACCGACCGACTGGCCGAGGTCGCCGCGGCTTTGCGGCGATGGACCCGGCTCGTCGCCGGGAAATCGCCCGCAAGGGCGGCGCCAGCGTACCGGGAGAGAAGCGTAGCTTCGCCCGCGACCGCGATCTGGCCGCCAATGCGGGCCGCAAAGGCGGCTCGTCCTCGCGCGGCGGCGGCCGTCCACCACTCGGCGAAGGCTGAGTTCAGCAGTCTTTTGAAGCAGGGCCGACGGGGCAGGTCCTGCTTTTCCCTCCGGCGCCCACACGAGGTGTGAGCGCCTTTTCGCGTGCTTCCGTGCGCCGTCTTCAGATCGCCGACAGCAGGAAGATGCCGAACTCCGGCGCCGAGCTGATCCACTTCCGCATCACCGACCAACCGCCGCGCTCCGCCAGGGCCGCGAAGCCTTCGGGCGTGAACTTGTAGGAGTTCTCGGTGTGCAGGCCTTCGCCGGCCCGGAACCGGAAGGTGCGATCCAGCACCTTCGCCTCCTGATCGCGCGCGCTCATCAGCCACATTTCCATACGGCTCGCGCCCGCGTTCCACACGGCGCGGTGCTCGAAGGCGGAGACATCGAAGTCGCCGCCCAGCTCGCGGTTGATCCGCGTCAGCAGATTGCGGTTGAACGCCGCCGTCACGCCCGCCGCATCGTCATAGGCTGCGACCAGGGTCGCCTCATCCTTCACTAGGTCGGCGCCGACGATGAACTGCGCGCCGGACCCGAGCAGGCCGCGCGCGCGGACCAGGAACTCCACTGCATCACTTGGCGCGAAGTTGCCGATCGTCGAACCTGGGAAGAATCCAGTACGCGGCCGGCCTCGCGCCGCGGCCGGCAACGACAAGGCGGCGGTGAAGTCGTCGGCCAGGGGGCTGACGATCAGATGCGGATAGTCGGCCTCGATGGCCGCCGCCGCCTGGGCCAAGGCGTCGGGGCTGATGTCGATCGGCACATAGACGGCGGCCTGAGGCGCGGCGTCGAGCAGCACGCGGGTCTTCAGGCTGGCGCCGCTGCCGAATTCCACCAGCACCGCGCCATCGGAGATATGGGCCGCGATCTCGGGCGCGGCGTCCTTCAGGAGCGCAAGCTCGGTACGGGTCGGATAATACTCCGGCGTCTCGCAGATCGCCTCGAACAGGCGCGAGCCCTCATCGTCGTAGAAGTATTTCGGCGACAGGTTCTTAGTGGCCTGCGACAGCCCCTCGACCACATCCTCGGCGAAGTTGGCGTTCGGGGTCTCGGCCTTCGCCGCCGCATCCCTGGCGAGGCGCACGCCGCTGAACATCCAGCGCTGTGCGGGGTGGAAGAAGTTGCGGTAGGTCGGGCGCGTGTGACCCGGCGGCGTGATCGCAGCCCCGCCGCGCAGCGTCATCTGCCCGCTCATGAACTTGCCGTTGTACTCGCCCACGGCGCCGGGGCCCGGATGGAAGCCGGGATAGGCGTCATAGGCGCTGCGGGTCCATTGCCACGCCTGGTCGTAAAGCTGGGCGAGACCTTCGCCGGTGACGGCGGCGTGTTCCCACTCCGCTTCGTTGGGCAGGCGAGCCCCGGCCCATTCGGCATAGGCGGACGCTTCGTAGTAGCTGACGTGCAGCACCGGTGCGCGCGGATCGACCGGCAAACGCCCTTCGAGACCCAGGGTCGACCAGCCGCCCTCCTCCCATCGCCAGTAGAAGGGCGCGTCCCAGCCCTCGGCCTGGACGGTCGCCCAGCCGTCGGAGAGCCAGAGCTCCGGCCGCCGGTAGCCGCCGTCCTGCATGAATTCCAGCCACTCGCCATTGGTCACCAGCCGGTCGGCGATGGCGAAGGGCTGCAGATAGACCTTGTGACGGGGGGTCTCGTTGTCGAAGGCGAAGCCGCGCGCCTCGGCGCCGATCTCCACCAGGCCGCCCTCGAACCGGCGCCAGCGCGGCGGCGCCACGGCGGCGAACTTCGCGGCCGGCCCGGACCGGTAGGCAGGCGATAGGACGGATCGGGAGAACAGGTGCAGCACGACCATCAGGATCAACTCCTGATGCTGCTCCTCGTGGGCGAGGCCGAGCTCGATGAGCGGCGCCAGAGCCGGCGGAAGGTCGGCCAGCAGCTGGGCCATGCCGGTGTCGACATGGGCCCGATAGGCCAGCACCTGGCTCGCCGACGGTCGGGTGATCAAGCCGCGCTCCGGTCGCGGCTGCCGTGGCCCGACGGCCTCGTAGTACGAGTTGAACAGATAGCCGAAGGCCGGACCGAAGACGCCGTAGCCATCCAGGTGCGGCGTCAGCAGGAAGGTTTCGAAGAACCAGCTGGTGTGGGCCAGGTGCCACTTGGTCGGGCTGGCGTCCGGCATCGACTGCGCGGCCTGGTCTTCGGGGCTCAGCGGCGCTGCGAGGGATTCGGTGCGCGCCCGCACCTCGCGATAACGACGCGACAGGGCACTGGCGGCCTCGGTGATCAGGGGCGCGTCATCGCTCGGCGTCATCGTCGGCCTCCAGCACAACGCCGGCGAGGCCGACGAATCCACGAATGGCTTGAACGCCCAAGCCCCGGCGGCCAAACGCCGCCGGGCAGAACGCGTTCCTGCCTATCCGCCTCGATATAGGGTGGCGGAGACGTCAGATCCGGACGCTTAGTTCGGCGCGAAGCAGAACAGGTAGCCTGCGCCGCCGGTGGCGATCAGATCCGCCTGGCTGCAGGCGCGGCTGTTGTGCGCCGAGTTCCACGAGGTCGGATCGTCGCCGCCGCCCTGGCGGTCGAAGTGGCCGACGCGGGCCATGCCGGCGCTGCTGCTCGTCCAGTTGTTGCAGGTCAGGGGCTGGCCCTCGGCGTTGGTCGCCAGGGTGCCGTCCTTCTTCGAGCCGGTGAGGATGTCGTGCTCATTCGGCGTGTCGCCGCGGCCCTTCACCACCGTGCCCTTCTCGGTGAGCTCGTTGGCCTTGCTCATATTGGGCGCTTCGCCGTGCAGATCGGCCAGATTCTTGGCCACCTCGACACCGTGGGCGTTGAACCAGGGTCCGGCCCCGATGCGATCGCGGGCGTTCACGGCGCCGGCCCCGCCCGTGCTGAGATAGGCCTTCCAGTTGGTCTTGGGCGAACCGGCGGCCTTGGCCAGTTGCGCGCAGTGCGCGTCGGCGCCGGCCAGGCCGCCGAGATCGGCGCCCTTTCCCGAGCCCACGCTGGTAATGAAGAAGCTCATCTTCGCCGGTTGGAGGGCGTTCTGAGCGAAAACGCCCACACCGCCCGCGAGCGCAAGGGCTACCGCCCCCGCCGCCATCGCCATGGTCTTGCCGTTCATGCCGCCTCTCCCTGTTGGCTGCTGTCGTCAATTCCCCTGGTAGCGGCGGGATGTGACAAGCCGCCGCACCCCACGTCAAGGCGAGCTGTTTGCGAACCCCCGATTGCCAGCCCGGATCGAAC
>JAFKGN010000151.1:7299-8449 GCA_017307205.1 Caulobacterales bacterium | reverse complement strand
GTCGCACCCAGTCCGCGAGGAAGTAGCCGATCTCGGCCGTGGTCGGCTCATAGGTCCGCCCGGCCAGCTCGATCCGGCCAGGTCGCGCGTAGCGGTCGATTGGCACGACATAGGTGGCGATGTTGGTGTTGTTGGCCTCATATATGAAGCCGCCCAGCGCCAGGGCCGCGAGCCCCAACCCGCCGAACGCCGCCATCCGCCAGTTCTTGGCCTGCACAACGGCGGAGCCGATCCGCATGTCCCACTCCCGGGAGGCGCGCAGGTAGGGGCTCTCGACTGGGGCGGAGCTTCCATAGCGATCATTCGGTCGTTTGAAGGGGTTCATCGGCGCACTCTCGACTGGGGTCACTCTTCAGGTTCGTCATCGCGACGGGTCGGCGTAGCGACGATCCCCGGACCGCTCGCCTCGCCGCCGGCGGTTGCCGCAGCGGCGCTGTCTCGGGCCGCGCCTGCGATCCCGCCGCCACGGCGGGCCTCGGCCCGCGAAACGACGGAGGATCCAGACGAGGGCGCTTCCGGCGGAGGGGGAGGGGGCGTCTCGCCTTCACTAGGATTGCGGGAGGAGAAGAGGCGGCTGCCGGCCGCTCGCCCTTCGGCGACCGTCGTCGAGACGGGCGCCCTGGCGAAGTCGGCCGCCATGCCGCTACCGCTAGACCCGCCGCCTGTGGGACGCGGGCCACCTGAATTGATGCTCCCTGATGCGGCCCTGGCCGCAGCGATCTTCTCGCCGCCAGCCGCCCAACCACTTGCGACCGCACCGCCAGCGGCGCGGGCGGCGAGGCCTACGCCCGCCGCGCCAGCGGCAACACCCGCCGCGCCCATCAGAGCGCCACCGGTATTCAGCTGCGGGCCACCTGAAATCATGGCGCCGGCGATCGCAGGAACTTTGAGCGATAGCATCATCAGGAAGATCGCCGACAAGAGCAGGCCGGCTTCCTCCGCCACGGTCGGTTGAGGCGATAATGTGTAGGTCTCGAAGATGTTGATCCCGACGCCCGCGATCACAGCAAGCGCCATGAACTTGAACCCCACGGAGACCACGTAGCCGATAGCTTTTTCTGCCAAGAAGTAGGTTTGAGAGAGGACCCCAAACGGCACGACGACAACGGCGATCAGGGTCACGATGTAGAATTCGACGATCGTGACGGCG
>JAFKGN010000151.1:0-7292 GCA_017307205.1 Caulobacterales bacterium | reverse complement strand
CAGCGTTTTGCTGCGCTAGGTCACCGATGTATTTGATGAGGTCGATTACGACCGAGAGGCCCGCTTCGACCGCCTTAGTCGGCGCCCGCGTGAAATCGCCAATCGAGCCGCCACCGCTGGCCTGTAAGCCTAGCTTTGCAAATCCATTGATGACCGTGAGGGTCAGCGAGTGCCAGTTGGTGACCAGCCAAGCGAAGAACCCGATCAGGAGTATCTTCCTGACGAGTGCAGCCATGATGTTCTGCGTCTCGTCGATCGCCCAAAGGATCGCTGAGATCGTGATGCTGATGACAACCAGAGTCGCCAGTACGCCCTGGACGGGTCCCGCAATGGCTCCGAAGCCACTGCCCACCTGGCCGGTGAACGCACTGATAAATTGATCGAGGGCAGCAGGATCTGCGGTGGCCATGGACAAACTCGGCGCACTACCAGCCTAGAGGCTGTTTTTGTCGGGAAGGCTGCTGCCCTTCTTATTGAAGTACAGCGGTGAACATGGGTCGTTCCGGTCACGATTGTTGATGTCCGGACACGGCTTCGCATTGGCTGGCGGGTCGGTTTGACTCGGCTCTGTGGCGGGCTTTCCGCAGCCCGCGAGGCCCACGGCAACGAGACAGCTGATGACAAGCAACGACCGCATCACTGGAAATCCGAGATGTTCGGAAGCCGGCTCCCAGTCTTGGTGTACGCCGTAGCCCGCTCCGTCTCAGCTCGGGCCGCGATCGCCCCAGCCTGCTGCTGGGCCAGGATCGTCTCTTGGGTCCTCGCTTGCGCGATCAGGATCGTCTGAAGGCCTTGAAGCTGGCTGCTGAGTGCGGCCAGCAACTGGTTGGTCGCCTGGATCGCCGCCGTTTGTCCGGCGGCGCCTTGCGAGGCGGCCACCGCGCCGTTGACGGCGCCGGCCGTGGTGCCCTGCGACCTGACCAGCTGGTTCTGCACGGCCATGGAGTCCTGCAGGGTCAGCCGACTGTTCGCCTCCCAGCTCGCCAGCCGCTGCTGGATTTGAGCGAAGCTCTGACCGGACAGGCTGGCGGGGTAGAACTGCTGAAACTGACCGGCGATGTTCTGGCTGTTGTAGCCGATCGCCTGGGCCTGCTGCATAAGCTGGCTGGCCTGGGCGTTGATCTGCGCCAACGGCTGGGTCACGTCCGTGCCGAGCTTTTGCAGCATCGCCATCTGGTTGGTGACCTGCGCCTGCAGCTGCTGGATCTGCGACAGGCCCTGGCTCACCTGCTGGACCGCTTGCGCCACGGCGCGGGGATCGAAAACGATCTGCTGAGCGGCGGCGGGCTGTGGCGGCAGAGGCCCTAGTCCCAGCGACACCGCGACGATCGCCGCCGCGGCCATGAGCTGCTTACGCATGGGGAGTGTCCTTCTGGTGCGAGGGATGAGGGGATGGGAGGAGGTCGTCGCCGGTCGCCTGGACGAACAGGGGTTCGGAGAGCGCCCGAAAGGCGACGGCTGCGCCGAACATGACAAAGCCAGCCAGCATGACGAAGAAGTTGTGGTGGTAAGTCGTGCCGAAGACCGCGAGGAAGCCGGGCGCCGCCAGGGCCAGGAACAGGATCCGGCGACGCCGGCGCGAGGCCGTCCACGCGCCCGGAAGGTGACGGTTCAGCCACGCCAGGCGCGCGGATGCTCTCGGGCTCATCGGCGGGCGAGCGGGCGAGCGGGCGCGAAGGTGAGGTCGTGTGCGCCCATCACGCCACCCTCGGGTAGGCGGCGCGCCGCTGGCCGCCGAGGTAGCGGGCGACATCCGCCTGGCCCTTGGCCGCGAAGAACCGCTCGGCGAACTCGCCACGATCATGATCCGCGAGGAGCTGGCTGATGAGCTGCTGATCGCCGGGCGACGACGAGCCCACTGCGGCCAAGGACACGCCGCCCAGGCCCAGCTCGAAAAGCCGGTTCCCGGACGTGGCCTGGTAGTAGTACTCGCGCTTGGGCGTGGCGTTGGCGATGATCCGAACCTGCTGCGGGTTCAGGCCGAAGTCCTGATAGAGCGCCGTGATCTGCGGCGTCTGGGCGTCCGGATTGGGCAAGAAGATGCGGGTCGGGCAGCTCTCAATCAGCGCAGGCGCGATCGACGACCGGGCGACGTCCGCCAGGCTCTGGGTGGCGAACACCACGGCGACGTTGAACTTGCGCAGCGTCTTCAGCCACTCGCGGATCTTGGCCGCGAAGGCGCCCTGGTCGAGGAAGAGCCAAGCCTCATCGAGCACCAGCAGCGTCGGTCGACCGTCGAAGCGACGTTCAAGGCTGCGGAAGATGTAGGTGAGGACCGGGGCCAAGGCCGACTTGCTGGCCATCAGCTCGGCCATCTCGAAGGTCTGCCAGGCGGCAGGCTTGAGGGCGTTCTGGTTGGCGTCGAGCAGATGGCCGTAAGGTCCGCTCAGCGTGTAGGGCGTCAGGGCCGCCTTGACGGCTTGGTCCTGGATGGTGGCGGCGAGCAGGGTGAGGGTCCGTTGATCGCGCGGTCCCTCGGCGAGATTACGCAGCCCGCTCCAGATCTCGTCCTTAACCGGCGGCGTGATTGGCACGCCCTCGGCGGCGACGATGTCTTGCACCCATTCCTGGGCCCAGGCCCGGTCGTCGGGCGCATCAATCTGCGCCAGCGGCTGGAAGGCCAGCTCACTCTGGTCGCCGCCCAAGACATAAAACTGGCCACCGACGAGCAGCGTCGATGCGCGCGAGCTGGCGCCCTTGTCGAAATAGAAAACCTGAGCTTCCGGATAACGCAGCCATTGCATGGCCAGGGTGTTGAGCAGAACCGATTTGCCCGAGCCGGTCGGCCCGACGATCATCGTGTGACCGACATCGCCCTGGTGCAGGTCGAAGCGGAACGGCGTGGTGCCGGCAGTGCGGGTGACCAAAAGAGCCGGCTGAAGGCCAGGATGGCCGCGCTTCTGACATTCGGCCGACAGGTGGGCGTTGACCGTCGGGCCAGGCCAGATCGCCGACATCGGCATCATGTCGCAGAGGTTCAGCGACGACACCAACGGGCGCCGCAAATCCGCGTAGGCTTGGCCCGGCAGACTGCCGATCCAGGCCTCGACCGCGTTGACGTCTTCGACCTTGCAGACGAAGCCCGCTCGGTTGATGGCGCCCTCGACCTCCCGGACGCGGTTGGCCAGCCTGTCTGGATCCGCGTCCATCAAGGTAACGGTCGGGGTGAAGTAGCCGATCGAGGCGTAGTCACCCCCGAGAATGGCAAGGGCCGCATCGGCGTCGACGGACTTCGCCGCCGCGTCCGGATCCTCCAGCAGGGAAGGCTCGCGGGTGATGGCCTCCTTTAGGAGCGCCATCACGCCCTTGCGCTTGGCGAACCAGCGCTTGCGCACCGTGGTCACCGCCTTGCGCGCGTCTTCCTTGTCCAGCGGCAGATACCGGCAGACCCAGCGATAGCTGATGCCCAGCTCATTGAGCCGGTCGAGCAGGCCGGGGCACGACGTCGTCGGGTAGGCCCGAACCGAGAGCGTGCGCAGGTACTGGCCCCCGAGGCGGGGCAGCAGGCCGCCCTGGAAATCATCGTCGGTTAGGAAGGCGTCGAGGTAGGCCGGGGTCTCAGGCGTGGCGACCGTATGGCGCTTGGTCGAGATGCAGCTGTGCAGATAGGTCAGGGTCTCATCGTCGGTCAGTTCTGCGACTTCCGGCATGATCGCGGTCAGGATGTCGGCGATCTGGTGGACCGTGCTGAGGAAGTCGCTCAGCGCCGCGCGGTACATCCCCTCGGCGCCGCGTCCAGACGGGGCGTTTTCGAGCAGGAGGCTCTCGGCCGTCGAGATCGCCTCTTCCGGCGGCAGGTAGGTGAAGGTCAGGAAGTAGCGGCTCTCGAAGTGACGCTCCTGCGCCTCGAAGCCCTCGCGGCGCTCTTCATCGACCAGGTCCGAAACGGGGTCTGGAAACTGGCTTGTGGGATAGGTCTGCGATTGCGCGCGGACGGCCTCGATGTGCAGGCACCAGCGTGACCCCAGGCGGCGCAAGGCATTGTTGAGCTGGGCGCGGGTCGCGACCAGACCGGCGTCCGTGGCGCTGGCGAGGTCCGGGCCGCGGAAGGCCAGGGTCTTCTGAAAGCTGCCATCCTTGTTGAGCACCAGCCCCGGCCCGATGAGGGCCGCCCACGGGAGGTGGTCGAACAGTCGATCAGCCTTGGGCCGGTACTCACGCAGGTACAGCACGACGAACCTCTAGGAGACCAAAAGCGGGGAGGGGTGAGGCCGAGCGCGCATGTCAGGCGTCCAGGTAAGGCTTCTGGCGAATGTGGCGGCCGAGCGCGTCGAAGAAGTAGGGGTCGCGCTTGTTCAGCCAGTAGCAGGCGCCGTGTATGGCGAGGCCCAGCGGAATGCCGATCAGAGGGACCTGCAGGCCCAAGGCCAGGACGGCGGTCAGGGTGCCGTTGAGCACCGCGATCATGCGCGGCACGCCGGCGATGGTCACCGGCTCCGATAGCGAGCTGTGGAAGGCGATCTCGAAACCCTCGACGTCGGACCGAGCCATCAGAACGCCGCCCCGGCGGTCATGTTGAAGAAGGTCGAGATGGAGGTCGTCGCCGTGAAGGCGATCGCCAGACCGAAGACGATGCCGATCCCTTTGCGCAGGGCCGACCCACCTTCCGCGAAGGCGAAGCCCAGGCCGGTGAGCACGATCGCGATGATGCCGACGGCCTTGGCGACCGGCCCCGACAGCGACTGCATGATGGTGTCGAGCGGGCCTTCCCAGGGCATGGCGGTCCCGGCGCCAGCGGCCCAAGCCGGGCTTACCGCGAGGAGGACAGCCGCGCCGGCGAGGAGGGCCAGGGCGGTCGAAGCGCGCCCCCGAGCTTGGCTAGAACCGGCGTTTTTCATCGCAGCTGACCCTTGATTGCGTCCGCCCGCCTTTGCCGGGCGTCACAACCGTGAGTCGCGGAATAGGCGAGGTCAAGGGCGTTTTTGACTAAAAAGGTGCGATTAGGGCTTTTTCTCTAGCAAAGCTACAACCGTTAGAGGCGAGCTTCCGGCCACGCTTAGCGGCCTGAGTCGAGCAGGCAAGCGCGCGCATTTCCCCCGTGTTGCTGATCTGTTTCCAACCGATAAGCGGCGACTTTGGGGCACATGCCCGAGTTGTGTGGGCTGTTGATTCGCAGCTGAGCCGCCCACTCAAGGTCAGACTAGCCTCCCTGTTGCCGGGTGATCCTGCGCGCAGCACCGATGATCAGCGAGGACCTCGATGACCCGGCAATCGCCCGCGATCCCCTGGCAGCCGGCGGCGACCATGCGCCGAAGCTCGCTCTGCAACGCCTCGAGTTGGGCGATCTTCGTCTCGACGGCGGTGAGTTGTTCCTGGGCGAGGGTGTTGGCGTCCTCACATGATCGCTCCGGATGGTCGGCTAGATCGAGGAGGGTGCGGATCGCCTCGATCGGAAAGCCGAGCTGGCGCGCGTGCTTGATGAAAGCCAGACGCCGGACGGCGGCGGGATCGTAGGCCCGACGGTCGCTTTCGGTGCGCACCGGCTCGGGTAGGAGGCCGATCTGTTCGTAGAAGCGGATCGTGGGGACCTTCACATCGGCGGCCGCCGCGAGTTTGCCGATCGTGAGCGACGTCATGGAATTCTCCTCGTTCCATAAAATAGACCCTTGATCCTCTAGCGACTAGAGGATGCAGGGTCGCGGCATGTCGAGCTGTTCCACTTCCGATAAGCCGGCCGCCAGCGGTTGCGGCTGCGGCGCGCCCATCGCGTTCGACGGCGCCTCGCTGGCCTACCGCCGGGCGCTGAGCGCGGTCATCGTCATCAACATCGTCGGCTTTGTCGTCGTGGCGATCGGCAGTTGGCTCGCCGACTCGGCGGCGCTGGCGGCTAACACCCTAGACTTCGCGGCTGATGCAGCGACCTACGCGCTCAGCTTGTGGGCCATCGGCAAGAGCGTCCAGGTCCGGTCGGGCGCGGCCTTCATCAAAAGCGGGTCACTTGCGCTGATGGCGGCGGGCATTCTCGGACTGGCGGTTTGGCGCGCGGTGACGGGCGCTTCGCCCGAAGGCGGGGCCATCTCGGGGCTCGGCCTATTCGGAGCGGCGGCCAATCTGCTCGCTGCGCTGCTGCTCGTGCGCTTCCGTGAAGGGGACGCCAACGTGCGGTCGGTCTGGCTATGCACCCGCAACGACCTAATCCAGTGCCTGGCGGTGGCCGCCACTGGCGTTGCGGTGACCGTCACTGGGTCGAGGTGGCCGGACCTTCTCGTCGGTGTTCTGCTGGCGGCGGTCTTCTTGCGCTCGGCGTGGCAGATCGCCAGTCAGGCGCGCAAGGAACTCCGAGCCGCTCCGGCCAGCGCGGATTTGCGTAAATATGTAACGCATTCCCGCCACAGTACGAAACACGTATAGGGCAGGGCGATGGCGAGTCCTTCAGCATGGTCCGGAGCACTACGGTGGCTAGCAGCCGCCTTGCTCGTCGCTGTGCTTTCGCTAGGACCGAGCGTCGACTCCCTCATCTGCGGTAATGATCTGAATTCCGGCGCGGCGGCGGCCGAATTCACGACCGCAGCCGGTCAAACGGTGACCGCGCCATTGGATGATCACGGCAGCGCACCGGCGGATGTCTGCATCCATGGTCATTGTCACCACTTTGCACCCTTTGTGCCGATCCTAGGTGAGGGCGGCGTTGGCGCAGACTTGCCTAGCGCCAAGCATGTCCTGGGGCGCACCGCTGTGCGTAAGACCGATCCCCACTTCGGACTGAAACGACCGCCTCGCGGCTGACGACCGACGCGCGCACGCGCGCACTCCGTCGTCACAAGCGAGAAGGAAGACCGTGTTCACCCATAATCGAAGGCCGCTGTTGGCGGCCGCCTCGGGGCTCGTCGCCTTGGGGCTGTCGGCGGGCGTCGGCGTGGCCGAGCCCGCCCCAGCCTTTACTGACCTACTCCGACAGGCGCAGGAGACCGCGCCGCGTTTGGCGGAAGCCCGCGCCGACATCGCGCGAGCCGAAGGCTTGGCGCAGCAGGCGGGCGTGCGTCCTAATCCGACGGTGGGCCTGGAAATCGAGAATTTTTCCGGGTCTGGGCCGTACAGCGGCATAAGCCAGGCTGAGACGACGGCGTCGATTTCTCAGACCTTGGAACTCGGCGGCAAGCGTTCGGCCCGGGTTTCAGCGGCGCAGGGGGAGGTGGTGGCGGCCCGTCAGCGCGCCCAGCGCGCCCAGGTCGATTTCAGATTCGATCTTGCGGTGGCCTACGCCGAAGCCGAGGCCAGCGATCGGCGACTTTTGCTCGCACGAGAAGCGCTCGGGCTCGCGGAGGAGGATGCCCGCATCGCGCGCGCCTTCG
>JAFKGN010000150.1 GCA_017307205.1 Caulobacterales bacterium | reverse complement strand
CGTCAGGCGGAAATCCTCGTAGCGCAGACCCGCCGTGCGCACGGCGGTCTTCAGCACGCCCGACACCGCCAGGCTTTCGATCCAGCCCGCCGTCTGGCCCTCGTAGGTCGCCTCGACCGCCGCCTCCTGCGCCTGCACGCCGCTGGCCTTCACGCGATCCGCCGAAGCCTGCAGGCTCAGCTTCAGCGCCCCGTCGCCGCGACGCCGCACCAGGTCCGGATAAGGCCCCTCGCCGATCAGCCGCAGGTGCGCCACCTCGGCCGCGCTCTCCAGCATGGAGACGGTGTTGAGGTCGCCCTCGGCCGAGATCGCCACGCGGTCGCCGCGCGTCACCAGCGCCAGGTGCAACCCCTTCACGTCGGCCCGCACCTCGCCGATGCGGAAGGTCGCCGGCTGCAGCTGGGCGTTCAGCCGCATCAGCGTGCCGTTGTCGAGCAGCCCCTCGGCGGTCACGTCCGCCCGCCCGTAGTCGGTGCTCAGCACCAGCCGCCCGCCCTCGATGCGGATCGTCGGTTGCCGCGCGTCAGGGCGCGGCGGCGCGCGGCGGAATTCCTCCAGCACCCGGTCCAGGGAGCCGATGCTGAACTTGCCGTGCGTCCAGCTGGCCCGCGCCACGGGATGCACCAGCCGTACCTCGGCCACCTCGACGCCCAGCGGCTGGCCGTTCCAGAACCCCAGCAGCCGATAGCGCACCTCGGCGCGATCCACCGTGATCTCAGGGTCGGCCTCGGGGCCGATGCGGATCTTGCCGGTGAAGCCGTCCGGCTCCAGCCGCTCGACCTCGATCACCGCCTCGACGCCGCGCTCGCGCAGCCAGCCGACCACCGCGTCGCGCCCCAGCGTCCGCCGCGCGAGATAGAGGCTCACCGCCGCGATGGCCGTCAGGATCAGCAGCGCCAGCAGGGCCAGCACGAGCGCCAACCGCCAGCCGATGCGCGATCGGCGGGGGGTCTTCGGTGCGGAGGCGGGAGGCGCGGCGCTCACGAGGTCGGTCTTAGGCCCTGAATGCGGCGTTGGTGAAGCGGCAACGCTCGGGGTCGACGAACGTTACATGCCGGGACGCCCGAAAGAACGCATCACGGAGCCCTCCGATGAAACTCGCCATCACCGCCCTCACCGCCCTGTCCATCGTCGCCACCGGCGTCATCGCCGTGCCGCAGAACGCCGAGGCCGCCCGCCGCCGGGTGCAGGTCTGCGACAACGATGTCCGCTCCTCGGCCAATAAGGGCACCGTCGTCGGCGCTCTGGTCGGCGCGGGTCTCGGCAACGTCGTGTCGGGTAATGGGGCCAAGACCGAGGGCTCCCTGCTCGGGGCCGGTGTCGGCGCCGTGGCCGGTCACCAGATCGCCAAGAAGAACGCCAAGAAGAACTGCCGCTGGGTCTATCGCGACGACCGTCGCCGCTAAAACGGCAGCAGCGACCGCAGCCAGGCGAAGAAGCGGATCAGCATGCCGATGAAACCGGTCGCCCCGCGCTCCGGCGCGGCGGCCGCCTTGGCCGGCTCCACCTTCACCGGCTCGAACCAGCTCGGCGCCGCCGGCGGGGCGCAGTTCTTCTGCATCCCCACGCCCTTCAGATAGCCCCGGCGAATGCCGCCCGATCGGATGGCCTCGGCCACCGCCCGGTCGTGCCGCGCCGCGCCGGTCAGCCGACGCACCCAGCCGCGAAACGGCAGGGCGTCCTGCGTCTCGTTGCGCACGGCCGAAACCCCCGCCCCCTTCACCGCCGAGCCGACCTTCTGCATCCGCGTGCGCCGGTCCGGCGGCGGCGCCTCGTCGAGGTCCGGCCCCAGGGCCGCGTCCAGCTTGCCGATCTCCCCGGCGATCGCCTCGCAGCGCTGCAACCCGGCCATGTCGTAGGGATCGGCCACCGCGCGGACCAGCACGTCGGGGATGTTGAGCTGCTTGAGGTTCAGGTCCTCCAGCGGCGCCATCGCGGCGTCGCGAAACGTGTCCTGCTTCTGCATCGCCCCACGGTCCGGCTGACGCTCGGCCGGCGCCTCAGGCGTCTGGGCCACAGCGGTCGAGGCGAGGAACAGGGATGCGAGGGCGAGACGGCGGATCATCCGGCAAGCTTAGCGGCGAACGCGGTCGCGATGAACCGTCTCGCCCGCCTCCCGCGTTGAAGCTCGGATGGACACCCCCGCCCCGGCCCGCCGCCTGACGCGCTACCTCGGACGCATCGCCCTGATCGCCGTCCTGCTGCTCGCCGCCTTCATCGGCTGGCGCCTGGCGCGGCGCGACCTGCCCACGGCCGCCGAACCCCTCCCCGCCGCTCGGCCGGTCACCTCATCGTCCCCTGTCGCCGCCCCGGGCGATTGCGCCCCGCCCGCCTTCACCGCCGCCGCCGCCAACAACGCCGCCGGGATCGACACCCTCGCCTGGTCGCCGTTCCGGAACCGACCGGAGACCGGCTGGCGCACCTACGCCCCGCGCATCGCCGCCGAGATCGCTTCCGACTGCCCCTATGACAGCGCCGGCTTCGCCGAAGCCCTGTCGCGCTACCAGGCCGCCCACCGCCTGCCAGCCGACGGCCGCCTGACGCCCGAGACGTTCGAGCGCATGCGCATCGCCTGGGACCTGCAGCGCCCCTTCCAGCGCGCCGCCCGCCTGGGCTGTCCGCCCGCGCCCGATCCCGCCACGCTGCAGGCCGCCGCCCCCGCCGAGCTCTACGGCGGCAAGCCCGCCCTCGCCGATCCGGGCGCCCTGGCTGCCTATCGCCGCATGGCGGCAGACGCCCGCGCCGCCGGGGTCGCCTCAGACCCGACCCTCCTGACCATTTTCTCCGCCTTCCGCGATCAGGCCGCCGACGCAGAGCGTTGCGCCCGCCAGGGCGGCTGCGGCGGCCCGGCCCGCGCCGTCTGCTCGGCCCACCGCACCGGAACCGCCCTCGACCTCAACCTCGGCCACGCCCCCGGCGCCCGCCCGGATTCCACCGAAGACGCCAACCGCCTCTGGATGTCGCAGACCCCGCTCTACCGCTGGCTGGTCCGCAACGCCGCCCGCTACGGCTTCGTCAACTACGCCTTCGAGCCCTGGCACTGGGAGTGGGCGGGCTAGCCGCCCTCAAACTGCCCCAACGTAAAGCCAAGGTCGGAAACAAAAGTTGGCTTTCGCAGCGCAGCGCGACGCGCTTAGGGTTCCGGTCATGACCTATCCGCCGCGCCACTATCCGACGCCCGCCGCCAAGTGCGCCGATCTCGTGGTGCATATCTCCGGCCTCGTCCTTGCCCTGTTCGGCGGCGGCATCCTGCTGGGTCTCGGCGTCTCGCGCGGCTCGCTGGGCATGGTCGCGGCCGTCTCGATCTACGCCGCCGGCCTCGTCGCCATGCTCGGCCTCTCGACGGCCTACAACTTCGGCAAGCCGCAGTGGCGGCCCCTGCTGCGCCGCTTCGACCACGCCGGCATCTTCCTGATGATCGCCGGCTCCTACACGCCGTTCACGACCCAGAGCCTCACCGGCGCCTGGTCGATCGCCATGACCGCCACCGTCTGGGGCGCCTCGCTGCTGGGCATCTTCGGCAAGCTGTTCCTGCCCGGCCTCGGCCGCGGCTTCTGGGTGGTGCTCTACTTGGTGCTCGGCTGGGCCGTGGTCTTCGCCATCCAGCCCATGCTGCAGGGCGTCCACTGGGTGGCCATGCTGCTGCTGGCCATCGGCGGCCTCGTCTACTCGGCGGGCGCGGTGTTCTACATGATGAAGCGCCTGCGCTTCCGCCGCGCCATCTGGCACGGCCACGTCGTCGCCGGCGCGGGCCTGCAATATGCGGCGGTGCTGGTCGGCGTGGTGCTTGCGGGCGCCCACAACTAGCGGCGCTTCAAGCCTCTCCTACCACCAGACAGGGCGACGCGGGCGCGCCTCAGGCGGCGGCTCGTACACGGGCTCCGGCTCGGGCTCGTAGGTGCGGCGGCCGTAGCGGTCATACCGCTCAGTATCGCGCTCATACTCGGCCATGCGCTCGTCATAACGGCGCTGCGTCCGCTCGCGCGCCGCCATCCGCGCCTCGTAGGCCGCCTCGCGCGCCTCGGCCAGGCGGTCGGCCTGCTGCTGGCGGATATCCTCCTCGTCGGCGCGGCCCCAGCTCCACGGCGCCCACCAGTGGCGCTCGCCGGCCTGGGCCATGTCTTCCTGCTCCTCGAAGGTCGGGGTCGGCGGCCCCGTCACCTTCACCACCGACTCCGCGTCGGGGGCGCCGCGCACATGGTCGGTTCCGCGCACATAGTCGGGCGTGCGGCCGTTGGCGTCGACCATCAGGGGCACGGGTGCCGGCGGCGCGGCCGGCTTGATCACCGCCGCCCGCTGCGGCGTCTGCTCCCAGACGAGGCCCGCGGTCAGGCCGAAGCCGGCGATCACCCCGATCAGCGCCGCCGCCATCCCGCCGGCCACGATCGGGCGCGGCGCGACGTGCTCGCGGAACAGGCGCGCGGCCGTCTCCCGCAGTCGAAGCATTTCGGCGCGAAGGTCCATCCAAGCTCCAGCGCGCAACCCCGTCGTCGGGTTGCGCCTGGATCACACTAGCCGGATCAGAAGATCTTGGAGAACAGCACGTAGAGGCCGCCCGACAGCATCATCGACACCGGCAGGGTCAGCACCCAGGCGATCGCCAGGTTGCGCAGCGTGTTCCACTGCAGGCCCGACTTGTTGGCCGCCATGGTGCCCGCCACGCCCGACGACAGCACGTGGGTGGTCGAAACCGGCAGGCCGAAGTGGTCGGCCGAAAAGATGGTCGCCATCGCCACCAGTTCCGCCGAAGCCCCCTGGGCATAGGTCATGTGCGACTTGCCGATCTTCTCACCGACGGTGACCACAATCCGCTTCCAGCCGATCATGGTGCCCAAGCCCAGCGCGAAGGCCACGGCCACCTTCACCCAGTTCGGAATGAACCGCGTGCCCTTGTCGAGCGAGCCGCGATAGGCGTCGAACGCCTTCACCTCGGCCGGGTTGAGCGCCAGCGACTCCTCCTTCGACAAGCGCTTCACGCCTTCCGAGGCCAAGTACATGTCGTTGCGCACGTTGCGGACCTGGGCGGCCGGCACCTTGGCCAGCGAGCCGTAGCCCTGCACCTGGGCGTTGATCTCGGCCACCAGGGCGGCGACCGCCGGGGCGGTGTCCGGGGCCAGGGTCTTTTCGGCGATGTAGCGGGTCACCGGGGCGCGGAAGTCGACCGGCGGCGGCGCGTCGGTGGAGCGCAGCGCCAGGATGCGGCCGGCCTCGGTCGAGCGAGCGGCGAATTCGGCGGTGTAGGCGGCCGGCACGGCGCGGTTCAGGGCGTAGGCCGTCGGCACCACCCCGATCAGGATCAGCATGATCAGGCCCATGCCCTTCTGGCCGTCGTTCGAGCCGTGGGCGAAGGACACGCCGGTGCAGGTGAAAATAAGCAGGCCGCGGATCCACCACGGCGGCGTCACGCCGGGCTTGGGCTCCTCATAGAGCGCCTTGTTGCGGACCAGCACCTTCAGCGCCAGGAACAGCAGGGCCGCGACGCTGAAACCCACGATGGGCGAGATCAGCAGGGCGCGGCCGATCTCGGTCGCCTTGGTCCAGTCGACCCCGGCCGTGCCGCCGCGGCCGTGCATGATGGCGTTGGCCACGCCCACGCCGATGATCGAACCGATCAGGGTGTGCGAGCTCGAAGCCGGGATGCCCAGCCACCAGGTCGCCAGGTTCCAGATGATCGCCGCCAGCAGCAGGGCGAAGACCATGGCGTAACCGGCCCCGGAGCCGACCTGCAGGATCAGCTCGACCGGCAGCAGCGAAATGATGCCGAACGCCACCACGCCGGTGGACAGCAGCACGCCCAGGAAGTTGAAGAAGCCGGACCACACCACGGCCACGTTGGCCGGCAGGGAGTTGGTGTAGATCACCGTCGCCACCGCGTTGGCGGTGTCGTGGAAGCCGTTCACGAACTCGAAGCCCAGCGCGATCAGCAGCGCGATGAACAGCAGGATGAAGGGCACGAAGGTCAGCGGGTCGGTGCCCGAGGCCGAGGCGTCGGCCATCACGCTGTAGCCGACGTAGATCAGGGCGGCGAAAATCGCCGCCACCATGCCCACGCCGCCGGCGAGCCCCAGGCCTTTGTCGAGGTCAGCGCGCGGCGCAGGCGCCTGGATCACGGCTTCGGTCATGATTAAGGCTCTGTCCCCAACTCGCGGCGGGAAATGGCGGAGTTGTGTGACAGTGACGTGACGGTCACCCCGCGGAGCGAATTTCGTCGCCGCGACAATCAAGCTTGACGATTTGTCGGGAACCAAATCCCCTGCGACAACTTGTCACTGCGAAGCTTGCTAAGCTTCCGGCGCGGCCCTACGCAAATCCGATCCCCTGTTTTTCGTCGAGTACGCCATGCCGTCGACCCCGCGCGCCGTCCAAATCCTCCGTTCGGGCGGCCTGTGGAGCGGGGTGAGCCTCGCCGTGGCCCTGGTGTTCTTCGCGATCACCGGCGTCATCGCCTATCGCAACGTCCAGGCCCTTCAGAGCAACAACGAGTCAATCGTCCACACCCACGAGGTGTTGATGTCGCTCAACAACCTGCTGTCGACGACGAAGGACGCCGAGACCGGCCAGCGCGGCTATCTGCTCACCAACAACGAGCGCTACCTCGAGCCCTACAACGAGGCCGTGTCGGCGACCGCCGCGCGCCTCGACGCCGTGGCGGCCCTGACGCGCGACAACCCCACCCAGCAAGCCAACCTCACCCAGGTGCGCCGCCACGTCGACGCCAAGCTCGACGAGCTTAGACAAACCATCGAAGTCGCCGAGCGCGACGGCGCCGCCGCCGCCCTGCCGCTGGTCCAGAGCGATCGCGGCAAGGTCGAGATGGACGCCATCCGCGCCGGCATCGACGTCATGCGCCAGGAGGAATTACGCCTGCGCCAGCAGCGGCTGCGCGACCTCGACGTCGCTTACGGGACGGCCACGGCGGGAGGGATCATCTCGGCGATCATCGGCGTCGTCCTGACGTTGGCGGTCTTCGTCCTCCTGCGCCGCAACGCCATCACCCGAGCCCGCCAGCAGTGGCTCCAGGCCGGCAAGATGGGCCTCGCCGAGGCGATGCTGGGTGAAAAGTCGGTCGAGCAGCTGGCCGATTCCATCCTCGACTTCCTGTCCCGCTACCTCGGCTTCCAGGCCGGCGTCCTGTTCAAGGGCGAAGGCGGATACTTCCGGCGCGCCGCCACCCTGAGCGTCCCCGCCGAGGCGCCCGTCGCCGAACGCTTCCGCCTGAAGGAAGGCCTGCTCGGCCAGGTCGCCGCCAACGGCCGGGCGACCATCATTCGCGACGTTCCGGACGACTACCTCACGGTCGGCTCGGCTTTCGGCCAGGCCAAGCCGCGCCACCTCGTCATCGCCCCGGCCGACGCCGATGGCGGGGTTAACGCGGTGAGCGCACTCGGCTTCCTGC
>JAFKGN010000149.1 GCA_017307205.1 Caulobacterales bacterium | reverse complement strand
AACTTCACCGCCGCCTGGTGCGTCACCTGCCAGGTCAACGACAAGGTGGCGCTGTCGACCAAGCGCGCGGCCGACGCGTTCACCGCCGCCAACGCGGTCTACCTCAAGGGCGACTGGACCAACCGCAACGGCGAGATCGCCGCCGAGCTGGCCGCCCACGGCCGCGCCGGCGTGCCGCTCTACCTCGTCTACCCGGCCAAGGGCGGGCCGCCCAAGGTGCTGCCCCAGCTCCTCACCGACGGCCTCGTCGCCAAGGCCATCAAGGAGGCCGCGGCGGGCTCCTAGAGCGCCATCGCCATCATCACCCGCGTCGAGCAGACCGCGCAGTTCAGCGCGCTGGCCGCGCCCTCTGTGCAGTTGATGCACGCCCGCTGCGGCCGTGATCCGTCGAGCAGGCCCAGCACCATCCGCTCGTCCTCGGACACCTGCCCGGCGACGCCCACGGCCAGCCGCCGTCCGATCGCCGCCTCGAACAGGCTCAACAGGCTGTCGAACACCGGCGCCATCATCTCCCCCGCGTGGCGATGCAGCAGGGCGCTGAGGCGCGGCTGCACCGCCTGACCCGCGTCGCAGGCGGCCCGCCAGCAGCGGATCACCTCGACCAGCAGGGTCGAGCGGGCGGGATCCTCCAGGGGCGGCGACAAGGCATCAGTCATCGGGCGCGCGTCCTGCGACGCTTCTCGTTCTTAGTTGCGAATTATTCGCAACTAGATAGCCGCGATGGCTTTGGGGCGCAAGCCTGGCTTTGCGCGCCATGGCCTAGACCGGCGGGGCCGGAGGGGCGGTGATGACCTCGACGTTGTCGTTGAGGAGATAGGCCATCTCCTTCAGCGCGGCCGTCTGGGCGCGAGCGTCCTTGGCGGCGGACACCTCGTCCAGGCGCTTGGGCAGGTCCTGGGCGATGCCGCGCAGGATGCACTTCAGGTCGCCGTCGAGATTGCGGGCCGCGAGGTCCAGGTGGCCCTTCATGTCGGTTTCGGCCAGCACGCCGACCTTGGCCTTGAAGCCGTCGAAGCCCGCCAGGGTGGAGGCGGCGCCGTTGGGGTCGGCCTTGGCGGCGGCCTTGATGTAGCCGTCGACTTGGCCCTTCAGGGTCTTCGCCTGCTTGACGATGTCGCGATACATCGGCTCGCCGGAAATCTTCGGCGGCGCGGCCGCGATCTGGATCACCGCGGCGGGCTGAATGCCCAAGGCCTGTTCGGCGGGCGTCTGCTGCGCGGGCGAAAAGGCGGCGAGCCAGAGGGTGGCGGCGACCGCCACGGCGTCACAAGACATCTGCCCTATCCTTGTTAAGACTGGCCTCGTAATGGTCCCCGCGCCGCTGATTGCGTTGCGGCAAGACGCTGGACCCCGTGTTTGCTACGGCCGACATGGTGAACGCCCTCTTACTGTGGAGCTTGCGATGCCCGACCTCGACGCCGCCTGGACCGCCCTTGAAGCCGCCGCCAAGGCCGACGGCGCCGGTCGCATCGAGGACTTCATCGCCGCCGAGCCGGATCGCCTGGCCAAGCTCACCGTCGAGACCTGCGGCCTGACCCTCGATCTGTCGAAACAGGCCTGGTCCAAGGCCGGCTTGAACGCGGCGCTCGATCTCGCCAAGGCGGCGGACGTCGAAGGCGCCCGCAAGGCCATGCTCGGCGGCGAGGCGATCAACACCTCCGAAGGCCGCGCCGTGCTGCACACCGCCCTGCGCGCCGCCGCGACCGCCGACATCAAGGCCCAGGGCCAGCCGGTGATGGCAGACGTCGAGGCCGTGCGTTGCCGCATGGCCGAGTTCGCCGGCAAAATCCGCAATGGCGAGATCAAGGGCGCCACGGGCCGCCCGTTCCGCGCCATCCTGCACATCGGAATCGGCGGCTCCGACCTCGGCCCGCGCCTGCTGTGGGATGCGCTGAAGCCGTTGAAGCCGACCATCGATGTCCGCTTCATCGCCAATGTCGACGGCGCCGAGTTCGCCCTGGAGACCGCCGACCTCGATCCGGCCGAGACCCTGGTCATCGTCGTCTCCAAGACCTTCACCACCATGGAGACCATGGCCAACGCCGAGGCCGCCCGCGCCTGGATCGCCGGGGCCGTGGGCGCCGACAAGGCCGGCCTGCACATGGCCGCCGTCTCCACCGCGCTCGACAAGACCGCCGCCTTCGGCATCGACGAAGCCCGCGTGTTCGGCTTCTGGGACTGGGTCGGCGGCCGCTATTCGCTGTGGTCGGCCGTCAGCCTGTCGCTGATCGTCGCCTGCGGCTGGGATGTGTTCGAAGGCTTCCTGGCCGGCGGCGCGGCGATGGACGCCCACTTCGCCACCGCTCCGCTTGAACAAAATGCGCCGGTGCTGCTGGCGCTGGCCCAGATCTACAACCGCAACGGGCTCGGCCGCGCCTCGCGGTCGGTCGTGCCTTACTCACATCGCCTGCGCCGCCTCGCCTCCTTCCTGCAGCAGCTGGAGATGGAGTCGAACGGCAAAAGCGTCGACAAGCAGGGCCAGTGGCTGACCCGCGGCTCGGCCGCCGCCGTGTTCGGCGACGCCGGCACCAATGTGCAGCACGCCTACTTCCAGTCGATGCACCAGGGCACGGACGTGGTGCCGCTGGAATTCATCGCCGTCGCCCGCTCGGACGAAGGCCCGGCCGGCATGCATGAGAAGCTGCTGGCCAACGTCATCGCCCAGGCCGAGGCCCTGCTGGTCGGCAAGAGCGAGCACGCCGTCGAGACCGAGCTGCGCGCCAAGGGCCTGACGCCCGCCGCCATCGACGTTCTCGCCCCCCAGAAGACCTTCACCGGCAACCGACCCTCGACCACCGTCGTGCTGGAGCGCCTGACGCCCCAGACCCTCGGCGCCCTGATCGCCCTCTATGAGCACAAGACCTTCGTCGAGGGCGCCATCTGGGGGATCAACAGCTTCGACCAGTGGGGCGTCGAACTGGGCAAGACCCTGGCCGTCCGCGTGCTCGGCGAGCTGGAAGGCGGCGAGCGCCTCGACCACGACGTCTCGACCACCGCGATGATCGATCGGCTGAAGCGGTAGCCTCACCTTAACGGATCGGCTATAGGCCCGCCCCATGTGCGCGCCTCGCCACCACCATCATGGCCACTGCCACCCGACCCGCTGGGGCTCGGGCCGGGACCGTGTGGCCTGAGCGCCGCCGAGACCGACCCTCTGCCCCGCCTGACGGACGGGGCCCGCATCGGCGCCCGTCCACCGCTTGAGTTCCTGGACCTGACGCTGACATGACCGACGAGACCGCAACCTTCCGCCCCGAGGCCCGCGCCCCGCGCGGCTTCGCCGACAAACGCGCGCCCGTGTTGCGCGCCGAACGGGCGATCCTCGAGGCGGTGAGCGCCGTCTATGAGCGCTACGGCTTCGAGCCGCTGGACACCGGGGCGTTCGAATACGCCGACGCCCTCGGCAAGTTCCTGCCCGACAGCGACCGTCCCAACGAGGGCGTCTTCGCCCTGCAGGACGACGACGAGCAGTGGATGGCGCTGCGCTACGACCTCACGGCGCCCTTGGCCCGCTTCGCCGCCGAAAACTGGAACGGCCTGCCCAAGCCCTTCCGTCGCTACGCCTTCGGCCCCGTGTGGCGCAACGAGAAGCCCGGCCCCGGCCGCTTCCGCCAGTTCATCCAGTGCGACGCCGACACCGTCGGCTCGGCCCGCCCGGAGGCCGACGCCGAGATCGTCGCCATGGCCGCCGAGGGCCTGGAGGCCGCCGGTCTGCCGCGCGGCCAGGCGGTGCTGAAGATCAACAACCGCAAGCTGCTCAACGGCCTGCTGCAGTCGGCCGGGGTCGAGACCGTCGGCCAGAAGCTGGCCGTGCTGCGCGCCGTCGACAAGCTCGACCGCCTGGGTCCGGACGGCGTGCGGCTGCTGCTCGGCGAAGGCCGCAAGGACGAGAGCGGCGACTTCACCAAGGGCGCCGGCCTCGGCGCCAAGGCCATCGAGTCGGTGATCGCCTTCACCCAGGCCGGCCTCGGCGGGGCCGAACGCTCCGTGGTGCTCAACCGTCTGGCCGACGTCATCGGCGGTTCAGCCGAGGGCGACGAGGGGCTGGAGGAACTGGCCCGCATCGACGCGGCTCTGACCGGCATGGGCGTTGGCGTCGACCGCGCCGCCTTCGATCCGGCCGTCGTCCGTGGCCTGGAGTACTACACCGGCGCCGTCTTCGAGGCCGAGCTGCTGCTGGAGACCCTCGACGACAAGGGCCAGCCGATGCGCTTCGGCTCGATCGGCGGCGGCGGACGCTACGACGATCTGGTCGCCCGCTTCACCGGCGAACGCACCCCGGCCACCGGCTTCTCCTTCGGCGTCTCGCGCCTGGTCGCCGCCCTGGCCGCCGCCGGTCGCGCCCCCGCCGCCGATGTCCGCGGCCCGGTGGTGGTCATCGCCTTCAGCCAGGACCGCATGGCCGACTACTTCGCCATCGCCGGCGAACTGCGCGCCGCCGGGATCGCTGCCGAGGTCTACCTCGGCTCGTCCGGCATGAAGGCGCAGATGAAGTACGCCGACCGCCGCAACGCCCCCGCAGCCATCATCGTCGGCGACGACGAACTGGCCGCCGGTTCGGTGACCATCAAGGATCTCGACCTCGGCCGGGCCGGCGCCGCCGGCGTCGAGGACAACGCCGCCTGGCGCGCCGAGCGCCCGGGCCAGCAGACCATTCCGCGCGGCGAGATGATCGCCGCCGTCAAACGCATCGTCGGGGCAAACTGATGAGGCTCGAACCGCCGATCCCCGCCGAGGCCCTGGCCGCCATCCGTGCGCCGTTTCAGGACGCCGGTGCCGCCCCTATCGATCCGCCGGTGCTGCAGCCGCTCGGCCTGCTGCTCGATCTGGCGGGCGAGGCCATGCGCGCCCGCCTGTTCGCCGTCTCGGCCGAGGGGGCGGAGGACGCCTGCCTGCGCCCTGACTTCACCCTGCCGGTCGCCCGCCAGCACCTGGCCTCCGGCGCCGCCGCCGGCCGCTACTACTACGAAGGCAAGGCTTTCCGCGTCGCCCCGCCCGGCTCGGAGCGTCCCGAGGAATTCCTGCAGATCGGCATCGAGGCCTATGAGGTCGCCGGGACCGACGCCGCCACCCGCCTGGAGAGCGACGCCGAGATCTCGGCCCTGGCCTGGCGCTCGTCCGCCGCCGGCGGTCGCGACGACCTCTCGATGGTGTTCGGCGACGTCGGCCTGTTCGCGGCCTTCGTCGACAGCCTGGATCTCGCCGCCCCGCTCGCCGCCCGCCTCAAGCGCGCCTTCGCCCGTCCGCGCCTGATGAAGGCCGAGCTGGCCGGCGAGGCGCCGCAGGGCGCCGATCGCGAGAGCCGCCTCGCCGACCTGTTGTCCAACCTGCCCGAGTCCGAGGCCGTCGGCGTGCTGCAGGAGCTGTGGGCCCTGGCCGGCGTCGAGCCGGTCGGCGGTCGCGGACCGGCCGAGATCGTGCATCGCCTGACCGAACGCGCCGAGGGCGCCCGCGCCGGGCGTCTCGACGCGGCCCAGGCCGACGCCGTCCGCGCCTTCCTCGCCATTTCCGACCGCCCGGAGGCGGCGCTGTCCGCCATCGAGGCGCTGGCCGGCGACAAGGGCGCGGCCCTGTCCGCGGCCGTCGCGGCCTGGCGCACGCGCCTCGCCCGCATGACCGCGCTCGGCGTTCCGGCCGAGGCCCTGACCCTGGCCACCGCCTTCGGTCGCGAGTTCGGCTACTACGACGGCGTGCTGTTCGAAGTCCGCAGCGCGGCGCTCGGCGACGAGCAGCCCCTGGCGGCCGGCGGTCGCTACGACGGCCTGCTGGCCCGCCTCGGCTCAGCCGACAACGCCGGCGGAGCCGTCGGCTGCATGGTGCGCCCGGCGCGCGCGTTCGCCGTGGGAGGGCCGGCATGACCGATGAACCGATGATCCTCGCCCTGCCGTCCAAGGGCCGCCTCAAGGAGCAGCTCGAGGCCTGGCTGGCCGACGCCGGCTTCAAGCTCGAGATGACCGGCGGCGCGCGCGGCTACACCGCCGAGCTTTCCGGCCTGCCCGGCGTGCAGGTCCGCCTGCTGTCGGCCGGCGACATCGCCTCGGGCGTCACCAACGGCGAGGTCCACCTCGGCGTCACCGGCGAGGACCTGCTGCGTGAACAGCCGGGCGAGCTGGACGGGCGCGTGCTCTTGCTGCGCGCCCTCGGCTTCGGCCGCGCCGACCTCGTGGTCGCCGTGCCGAAGAGCTGGCTCGACGTCGACACCATGGCCGATCTCGATGCGGTGTCTCACGCCCATCTCGCCCGCACCGGCCGCCGCCTGCGCGTCGCCACCAAGTACCTGGCCCAGACCCGCGGCTTCTTCGCCCGCCACGGCCTCGCCGACTATCGCATCGTCGAGTCCAGCGGCGCGACCGAGGGAACCCCGGCCGCCGGCGCCGCCGAGGCCATCGTCGACATCACCACCACCGGCGCGACCCTGGTCGCCAACGGCCTGAAGATCCTCAACGACGGCGTGATCCTGAAAAGCCAGGCCCAGCTCGCCGCCTCGCTGACGGCCGCCTGGACGCCGGCGCAGCTTGCCCAGGCCCGGCGCCTCCTTGGGGTTGTGGAAGCCCGCGCCCGCGCCCGGACCCTGGCCAGCCTCTCGTGGCCCGCCAATCGCGATGCAGATGCCGAAGGGGCCATCGCGCCCTTCCTCGCGCGCGGCGCCGTGCGTCGGTCAGGTGGGGTGATGGCCTCGCAGGACGATCTCTTCGACCTGACCTTCGCCCTGGCCGCCGCCGGGGTGGAGCCGGTCGCCGTGCATCGTCCGGACTATGTTTTCGCCGCCGATTCGCCGGCTCAACTCGCCCTGAGAAACGCCGTCGGCTGATTATTGACGGGGCCGTCAGGGAAACGTGGTGAAATTCACCGTGATTTCTAACAACTGAGTCAAAATAGCGGCCTTTTTGCATCAACCCCTTGTGAAAGACGGGTTTGCGCGTTGACAGCCTCGCGGATTTCGCGTTTCCTCTAGGTCAGAAGGACAAAAGAGCCCGACAGAGAGCTCGGTTCTTCGGCGTTTCGGGGAGGAAACGCCCGCTTGGATCGAATGATCGCAAAACAGCCGGACCCGCCGCGATTATCCCCCGCGGCGGGTTTGGCGTTTTAAGTCCCCAAGTCAAAAAACAAACGCTGCCTTAACCATCATCGGCGTTAAGCCTGATGGTCATGCGCGCGCAGGTTGCATTAACCTCCGGGCAGCACCGCCGGTCGCACCGGCGCGGTCACCATCAACGGCGGCGCCTTGTCGAACGTTAGGGTCAGGCTGACGCTGGTCCCCACCGCCACCTCGGCCTTGGGGCCGATCAGCATCACGTGCTCGGCGCCCGGCGTCAGGGCCACGGCCTTGTTCCTCGGCAGCTTCAGTCCATCGGTCAGCGGACCCATCCGCATGATGCCGCCGGTCATGTCCATGGTGTGGACCTCGACCTTGTCGGCGGCGGGCGAGGCGACGGAGACCAGCCGGTCGTCGCCGTTG
>JAFKGN010000148.1 GCA_017307205.1 Caulobacterales bacterium | reverse complement strand
CCGACGCCGCCTGGCCCAAGCGGATGGTCGACTACTTCACGGCGCTGTAGCTCACGCCCGCGCCTGACGTGCGCCGCACTGGACGACCGGCGATATCCGGGCCACCAAGGGCGCCATGACCGATCCGGCCCCCACCGAGACGCCGCCTGTTCCCGTCGCCGGCGCCAAGCGCAAGGCCGCCATCGGGTTCATCTACGCCACGGCGCTGATGGACGTGATCTCGCTCGGGATCATGATCCCGGTCCTGCCCAACCTCGTGAAGTCCCTGAATGGCGGCGACACGGCCCTGGCCGCCGACTGGCAGGTGGTGTTCGCCACCGTCTGGGCGATCATGCAGTTCTTCTTCTCGCCGATCCTCGGCATGCTGTCGGACCGCTTCGGCCGTCGGCCGGTGCTGCTGATCTCGATCTTCGGCCTCGGCGTCGACTATCTGTTCATGGCCTTCGCTCCGACGCTTTCGTGGCTGCTCGTCGGCCGGGCGCTGAACGGGATCACCGCCGCCAGCTTCTCCACCTCGGGCGCCTACATCGCCGACATCACCCCGCCGGAGAAGCGCGCCGCCGCCTTCGGCCTGCTCGGCTCGGCCTTCGGCGTCGGGTTCGTCATCGGGCCGGGCATCGGCGGCTTCCTGGGCGAGATCGACCTGCGCCTGCCGTTCCTGGTCGCCGCAGGCCTGGCTCTCGCCAACTGGCTCTACGGCCTGCTGATCCTGCCGGAATCCCTGCCGCCTGAGCGGCGCGTGCCCAAGTTCGACTGGAAGAAGGCCAACCCCATCGGCTCGTTGAAGTTGCTGTCTTCGCACCCGGACCTGCTTGGCCTCGCCGGCGTCTTCTTCCTGTTCCAGCTGGCCCACAACGTCCTGCCCAGCGTCTTCGTGCTCTACACGGGCTTCCGCTATGGCTGGTCGCCCAGCGATGTCGGCCTGATGCTGATGGCCACCGGCGTCGCCAACATCGTCGTCCAGGCCGGTATGGTCGGCCGGCTGGTCAAGGCGATGGGCGAGCGCGGCGCGCTGCTGTTGGGCCTGGCCTGCGGGGCGCTCGGATTCCTCATCTACGGCCTCGCCCCGACCGCTCACGTCTACTGGCTCGGCCTGCCGGTCTTCGCCCTCAGCGGCCTGATCGGCGCGGCGGGGCAGGGGCTCATGAGCCGGCGCGTGAAGCCGTGGGAGCAAGGGCAGCTGCAGGGCGCCAACTCCAGCATGATGGGCCTCGCCAGCCTGGTCGGCCCCAGCCTGTTCGGACTCACCTTCGCATGGTCGGTACGCCACGATGCGACGCTGCATATGCCGGGTCTGGCCATCCTGATCGCCTCGGCGCTGTTGCTGCTGGGCTTCATCCTGGCCTGGAAGGTGGCCAAGGCCCCGGATGCGGCGGACAACGCCATGATTGCGCCGGAAAAGGCGGCTCCTTAAGTCATCGTCCCAAACGACGGAGACGCAAGAAGCTCATGCGCGCCTACAAGGCCCTGATCCCCGCCCTGGCCATCCTGGGCGCCTGCACCGACCCGGCCGCCAACACCAAGGCCCAGCCCGTGCCCGCGCCGGCCGGCATCGACCTCGCCCAGCCGACCCGCCGCCCGCCCGGCGACGCTCTCAGCATGAAGCAGTCCTTCGCGCCCATCGTGCGCAAGGCCGCCCCGGCCGTGGTCAACGTCGCCAGCAGCCGCACGGTGCGTCAGCGCACCGATCCGTTCTGGGATTTCTTCATGGGCGGCTCGGGCATGCCGCGCGAGCAGACCCAGCGCTCCCTGGGCTCCGGCGCCATCGTCCGCGCCGACGGCGTCATCGTCACAAACCACCACGTCGTCGAGGGCATGACCGAGATTGCGGTCCAGCTGTCCGACCGCCGCGAGTTTCCCGCCACCGTCCTGCTCGATGACGCGCGCAGCGATCTGGCCATCCTCAAGATCGACACCAGGGGCGAGCGCCTGCCCGTGCTGGCCATCGACGATCAGGAGCCTATCCAGGTCGGCGATCTCGTGCTCGCCATCGGCAATCCGTTCGGCGTCGGCCAGACCGTCACCAACGGCATTGTTTCGGCCTTGGCCCGCACCGATGTCGGCATCACCGACTATTCGTTCTTCATCCAGACCGATGCGGCCATCAATCCCGGCAACTCCGGCGGCCCCCTGGTCGACATGGATGGTGACCTGATCGGCCTGAACACCGCCATCTTCTCGCGCTCCGGCTCGTCCAGCGGCGTCGGCTTCGCCATCCCGGCGGCCATGGTCAAGCAGGTGGTCAGCGCCGCCCTCGGCGGCCGCTCCTCGGTAGTCCGCCCCTGGCTCGGCGCGCGCGGCCAGACGGTCAGCGCCGAGATCGCCCGCACGCTCGGCATGAACGCCCCGCGCGGCGTGCTGATCGCCGATGTATGGCCGGGCTCGTCCGCCGCCCGCGCCGGCCTGCGTTCCGGCGACGTGGTGCTCTCGGTCGACGGTCAACCAGTCAACGACGACGCCGGCGTCACCTACTACTTCGCCACCCGCAAGCCGGGCGACGACGTGCGCATTGATATCCGCCGCGACGGCGCCGAGCGCAGCCTCACCGTCCGCGCCGAGGCCCCGCCCAGCACGCCCGCTCCGGACGAACGCGTCATCGGCGCCGGCAGCCCGCTCGAGGGCGCGACGGTCGTCAACGTCTCGCCCGCCTCGGCCGGCGAACTGGGCATAGATCCGTTCAGCGGGCAGGGGGTGCTGATCACCAAGATCGGCGGCGGCTTCGCCATGCAGGCGGGCCTGCGCCCTGGTGACTTCATCCGCGCGATCAACGGGACCGAGATCACCAGCGTCCGGCAACTGGTCTCGACGCTCGGCGGCGCCAGCCGCGCCTGGACCCTGACCATCGAGCGCAACGGCCAGAGGATCACCGCCCAGCTGCGGACCTAGCCTGCCGCCGTCAGCCCTTCTTCGGCCCGCCGATCGCCCAGGTGTGGCCGAAGGGGTCTTTCAACTGGCCGTATCGGTCGCCCCAGAACTGGTCTTCCAGGCCCATGCGGATCGTCGCCCCGGCGGCGACCGCGCGGTCCCACCAGACGTCGGCGTCGTGCACCTGCAGATGCAGCGTCACCGAGGCCGGCGGCGTCATCTCGCCCATGAACTCCACGAAGTTGTCGCTCAGCATCAGCGTTCCGCCGTTGATCTCCAGGGTCGCGTGCATGATGCGATGGCCGTCCTGGGCGTCCTTGACGAATAGAGCCACCGCGCCGAACGCGGCCTCGTAGAAGGCGATGGCCTCCTTGCCGCCGTTCACCGTCAGATACGGCGTCACGCCGGGGATGCGGCCCATGTCGGGGTTCTGGTCTTCGGCCATGTGTTTTCTCCCTGAGATGATTATCCTTATCCGATGTCCGATTTGTTTGAAGCCGCCGGCCTGACGCCGCACGCGCCGGGTCCGCTCGCCGACCGGCTGCGCCCGCAGGCGCTCGATGAGGTCGTCGGCCAGGATCACCTGCTGGGTCCGGAAGGCCCGATTGGCCGGATGGCGGCGGCCAGGCGCCTGTCGTCGATGATCCTCTGGGGGCCGCCCGGCACCGGCAAGACCACCATCGCCCGCTTGCTGGCCAAGGCCG
Organism: Caulobacterales bacterium; assembly: GCA_017307205.1. Taxonomy (GTDB): domain Bacteria; phylum Pseudomonadota; class Alphaproteobacteria; order Caulobacterales; family Caulobacteraceae; genus Caulobacter. Next base: position 3,993 of record JAFKGN010000148.1, on the reverse strand, counting down.
CCGGCTATGAGTTCATGTCGCTGTCGGCGGTGTTCAGCGGTGTCGCCGACCTGAAGAAGGCCTTCGAGCAGGCTCGCGCCCGCCGCATGGCCGGCCAGTCGACCTTGCTGTTCGTCGACGAGATCCACCGCTTCAACCGCGCCCAGCAGGACGGCTTCCTGCCCTTCGTGGAGGAGGGGATCGTCACCCTCGTCGGCGCCACCACCGAGAACCCGTCGTTCGAGCTCAACGGCGCCTTGCTCTCCCGCTCCCAGGTCTTCGTCCTGCGCCGGCTGGACGAGGCGGCGCTGGAGCAACTGCTCGCCAAGGCCGAGACCTTCGAGGAGCGCCCGCTGCCGCTCGATGCGGCCGCCCGCGAGGCCCTGATCGCCATGGCCGACGGCGACGGCCGCTACCTGCTCACCCTCGCGGAAACCCTGTTCAACATCGGCGCGTCCAAGCCGATGACGCCTGCCGAACTCGGGCAGGTTCTCCAGAAACGCAGCCCGGCCTACGACAAGAACCGCGAGGAGCACTACAACCTCATCAGCGCCCTGCATAAGTCGGTGCGCGGCTCCGATCCCGACGCGGCGCTCTACTGGCTGGCGCGCATGCTGGCCGGCGGCGAGGATCCGTTGTTCCTGGCGCGCCGCCTGGTGCGCATGGCCGTCGAGGACATCGGCCTCGCCGATCCCATGGCCGTGGTGCTCGCCAACGCCGCCAAGGACACCTACGACTTTCTCGGCAGCCCCGAGGGCGAGCTGGCCCTGGCCCAGACCGTCGTGCACCTCGCCAGCGCGCCGAAGTCCAACGCCGTCTATGTCGCCTACAAGGGCGCCATGAAGGCCGCCCGCGAGACCGGCAGCCTGACGCCGCCCAAGCATATCCTCAACGCCCCGACCAAGCTGATGAAGGGGCTCGGCTACGGCAAGGACTACGCCTACGACCACGACGCCGAAGGCGGCTTCTCCGGCCAGAACTACTTCCCCGACGAGATGGAGCGCCGCCGCTTCTACCAGCCCAAGGGCGAGGGGCGGGAAGGGCCGATCAAGGAACGTCTCGACCGCTGGGCGGCGATCCGGGCGGAGCGCAACGGCAAATAGCCGTTCCCAGGTTCGTCATGCTGAGCAGCGCCGCAGGCGCGTGTCGAAGCACGCAGGGCGGCGCGGCAATGCGTCCTTCGACACGGTCGCTCGCGCGACCTACTCAGGATGACGCTCTCAGCAGGCCCGTAAATCCCCAACCATTGTTATCCCAACGCCTCAGGCATAGCCTCACCTCCAGGTCGAGCCTGGGGAGGTGACGATGACCGAGGAAAGCGCAGCCGCGCCGACGAGCAAAACACCGTGGCATTTCTGGCTGGTGGGCGTCCTCGCCCTGCTGTGGAACGGCTTCGGGGCCTACGATTTCACGATGAGTTTCGTGAAAGGCGACGCCTACTACCGGTCGATGGGCATGACGGAAACGGCGATCGCCTACATGCACGCCATGCCGACTTGGATGTACGTCGTCTGGGTGGTGGGCGTCTGGGGCGCTGTGCTCGGGACGATCTTGCTGTTGGCGCGCAGGAAGCTGGCGACGCTGCTGTTCGCCGCATCGCTCGCCGGCGCGGCCATCTCTGCGGCCTATCAGTACCTGACCGCACCTGAAGGTCCCGGCCCCATGCCGGCGGTCATCGTCGTCATCGCCGCCTTCCTGTTCTGGTACGCCGGGCGGCTATCGAAGAAGGGCGTGCTCCGCTAAGGCAGGACATGGCCATCACCGCTCTGCCCAGCCCGCCGAAGCACTTCTGGGTCGTCCTCACGCTCGCCGCCGTCTGGAACGGCTTTGGCCTTTACGACTGGATGATGAGCATGGGCGGCGAGGCCTACTATCGCGCCGCCGGGTTCAACGACGCCCAGGTCGCCTATCAGCTCGGCTTCCCGGTCTGGATGCAGACCGCATGGTCGATCGGCGTGTGGCTGTCGGTGCTGGGCACGGTGCTGCTCCTGCTTCGTCGCAAGGAGGCGTCCACGGCCTTCGGCGTCGCCCTGGTCTGCGCGCTGTTCAGCGTCGCCTATCAAAACCTCATTGTCCCCGGCTGGCCGATCATGGGCGCGATGACGGCGATGAGCTGGGTCATCGCGGCCGTCTGCGCGGGCCTCACCGCCTACTCCGTGTGGATGACGAAGCGCGGCGTCTTCCGCTAAGCCCGCCCCGTGAAACCGCCCGCGCCCATCCAGCTCTCGCCCGACGAAGTCGCCTTCATCCGCTCGCGGGTGATCTATGAGGACGCAGTGCTCCTGGCCTTCGACAAGCCGTCGGGCCTCTCCAGCCAAGGCGGCCGCATCCAGGCCCATACGCTGGACGACCTGCTGTGGGCCTTCGCCAAGCCCGGCCACGCGCGCCCGCGTCTGATCCACCGGCTCGACCGCGACACCTCCGGCGTCATCCTCACCGCCAAGACGAAGCCGGCCGCCGCCTTCCTCGGCAAGGCCCTGGCCGCCCGCCGCTTCCGCAAGACCTATCTCGCCCTGGTCACCCCCGGCGCGCCCCAGCCCAAGGGCGGGGCCATCGACACGCCCCTGCGCCGCGACAGCATCGGCCGCGAAGTCACCATGCAGCCCTGCGCGCCGGATCACCCCGACGCCGAGACGGCCCTGACCCGCTATCGCACCCTGGCGGCCGGGGAGGGCGCCGCCCTGGTCGAGGCCAATCCCGAGACCGGCCGCATGCACCAGATCCGCACCCACCTGGCCTCCATCGGCCGCCCCATCGCCGGCGACGCCAAGTACGGCGGCGCCCTGATGCTGGCCGGCGCCCCGGTCCCCCGCCTGATGCTCCACGCCCGCAGCCTCAAGTTTCCACACCCGGACGGCGGCGAACGCCGCGTCGAGGCTCCGCAGCCGGAGGATTTCCAGGCCGCCCTGGACCGCGCGGGGCTGCGCTTACCGGAACCGCAGGGCTAAGCTGAGCCATGGCCGCGCCCGATGACACCTATGATCCCCTGACGCCGGTCCCGGCCGACCGCCGCGTCTTCGGCGCCCGCGACGCCTTTTCCCTGTGGTTCAGCCTCGGCATAGGCCTTCTGGTCCTGCAGGCCGGCGCGCTGCTGACGCCGGGGCTCGGCCTCGGCGCGGCCCTGGCCGCCATCGTCGCCGGTTCCGTCCTGGGCGTCCTGCTGCTCGCCGCCGCCGGCTTCGTCGGGGCCGACACCGGGCTCTCCGCCATCGGCTCCCTGCGACCGGCGCTCGGCGCCCGCGGCGCGGCGATCCCCGCCGTGCTCAACGCCATCCAACTCACCGGCTGGGGCGCCTTCGAAATCATCGCCATGCGCGATAGCGCCGACGCCCTGGCGAAACAGACCTTCGGCGTCTCCAACCCGCTCCTCTGGACCATCCTGTTCGGCGCCCTGGCCACCTGGCTGGCTGTGATGGGGCCGGTCTCCTTCGTCCGCCGCTTCCTGCGCGTCTGGGGCCTCTGGCTGCTGCTTGCCGGCGCGGGCTGGCTCACCTGGCGACTGCTGGCCGAATACGACCTCGCGGCGCTCATGGCGCGCCCCGGCACGGGGGAGATGACCTTCGCCGCCGGCGTCGACCTCGTGGTCGCCATGCCGCTGTCCTGGCTGCCGCTGATCGCCGACTACACCCGCTTCGGGCGCACGCCCGGCGGCATGTTCCGCGGCAGCGCCCTCGGCTACCTGCTGGCCAACATCTGGTTCATGGGCCTGGGCGCGGCCTACGCCCTGGCCAGCGGTGGCGAGAATCTGCTGCTCACCGCCCTTGCGGCCAGCGGCGGCGGGATCGCCCTGCTGCTGATCGTCATCGACGAGACCGACAACACCTTCGCCGACATCCACTCGGCCGCCGTCTCCACCGCCACCCTGATCCGTCGCCCGCCGGCGCGGCTGGCCCTCGGCTTCGGGGCGCTCTGCACCCTGACCGCGCTGTTCGCGCCGCTCGGTCAGTATGAGGGCTTCCTGCTGACGATCGGCTCGGTCTTCGCCCCGCTGTTCGGCGTGCTGCTGGTCGACCA
>JAFKGN010000147.1 GCA_017307205.1 Caulobacterales bacterium | reverse complement strand
CGGCATCAACGCCAACGCCACCGTCCTCGACACCGCCTTCACCTTCCTGACGGCGACCGGCCCGCGCACGCGCGGCCTCTACCAGCAGCCCGAGCTGACGACCAACGAGTCGATCTATTATCAGCGGGGCAAGTTCGAGGCGCGGATCTCGCACAACTACATCGGCGGCTTCCTGGAGACGATCGTCGACGCCAACCCGAACTCCGACCAGTACTGGAAAGGGCGTCACGTGTTCGACGCCAACATCTCCTACCGTCCGACCAACTACCTCACCGTCTTCGTGGAGGGGCAGAACCTGTCGAACAGCGGCCGTCAGGAAGTGTCGGGCCCCGCGCGTCAGAACCTGCAGGAATGGGCGAACTACGGCCGCACCTACTGGGTCGGCATGGCGCTGAGCTTCTAGGCTCGGCGCGGCGAGGAAACGGAGGGCTGACGGTGCTGCTGGAAATGATCACCGCGATCGCGCTTCAGGCGTCGGCCGCCCAAGCCCCGGCGAAGGCGCCGGAGCTGAGAATCCCGCCGGTGGCGACCGGCAAGAAGGCCGAGACGATCCGGCGCTATCAGACCACCGCCAACCAGGGCGCGACGGTGGGGCCGAACGACGTCTACGCCATCCGCAACTTCGAGATCATCCGCTTCGACAAGAAGACGGGCGAGGAGAAGGCGCGCTGGCTGGGCGACAAGGCCCGCTTTCCGCACATCAACTCCTGCGCCCTGATCCAGAAGGAACTGGTCTGCGGCAGCTCGAACTTTCCCGGCACGCCCCATGTCAGCTCGGTGGAATTCTTCGATCCGACGAGCCTGGCCCACAAGCGCAGCGTCAGCCTGGGCCTCGGCACGGGCTCGCTGACCTGGGTCGACCGCAAGGACGGCGCCTGGTGGGCGTTGTTCGCCAACTACGACAACGACGGCAAGGAAGCGCCGCGCGATCACACCTGGACCACCCTGGTGAAGTTCGACGACCAGTGGCGGCGTCTGGAGGCCTGGGGTCTGCCGAAGTCGGTGCTGGAGCGAATGTCGCCGATGAGCGCGTCGGGCGGCGGCTGGGGGCCGGACGGCCGTCTCTACCTATCGGGCCACGACCGGCCGGAGATTTACGCCCTGGTCATCCCGCCCGGCGGCGGCGTGCTCGACCACGTCGAGACCATCGAAATGGAGGCCGAAGGCCAGGCCATCGACTGGGACGAGAGCCAGCCGGGCATGCTCTACGGCATCACCCGCCGCACGCGGGAGATCCTGGCGATGAAGGTTCCGGTTCCTACGAAATAGTGACTGTGGCGCGCCCTCGTCCTTCGAGGCCGCTTCGCGGCGCCTCAGGATGAGGGCTGCTGCACTTCACCAACGACCTCATGCTGAGGTGCTCGCATAGCGAGCCTCGAAGCACGCAATGCGCCTCAGCGCGGGGCGCGCTTGGCGAGGATCCGTTGCAGGGTCCGGCGGTGCATGTTCAGCCGCCGCGCGGTCTCCGAGACATTGTGGCCGCAGAGTTCGTAGACCCGCTGGATGTGCTCCCACCGTACGCGGTCGGCGCTCATCGGGTTTTCCGGCGGGGCCGCCGTTTCGTCCTTGCGGGCCAGCAGCGCCTTGACCACGTCGTCGGCGTCGGCGGGCTTGGAGAGGTAGTCGAGGGCGCCGGCCTTCACCGCCGCCACGGCGGTGGCGATGTTGCCGTAGCCGGTTAGCATGATGATCTTGGCTTCGGGCCGCTGGTTGCGCAGCTCCTCAACCACCTTCAGACCGCTGCCGTCTTCAAGGCGCATGTCCAGCACCGCGAAGGCCGGCGGCTTGGCGCGCACGGCGCTCATCGCCTCTGCGACGCTGGAAGCCAGCTCGGTTTCGAACCCTCGCTGCTCCAGCGCTCGGCCGAGCCGCGTCCGCAGGGCGGAGTCGTCGTCGAGCAGCAAGAGGGTCTTGTCGGGCAGGGCGGCGATTTCGCTGGCAAGATCGGTCATCGGATGCTCCGAGCACTAAGTCCCCAGCCTGAACGCGTAACGCCGGGACGGGATGCGGCAGTCTGTCGCAGGCCGCAGCGAACTGGCAAGCCTGTTCAGAGACTTCCGGCCGACTTTGAGGGCGATTGAGTTAAAGAATTTCGCCCACCAGGGGTTGTCGGCTCAGCTTCCCTGGATGGCGTCCTCGAACGGCGGCGCCTCGATTGCGGCGCGGGGCCAGCGGGCCGAGACGATGGCGCCTAGCCTGCCGGGCGGCCCCTTGCCGTTGCGGAACTCCACCCGCGCGCCCGTGCGCTCCAACAGAGTCTTGGCGATGAAGAAGCCGAGGCCCATGCCGACGTGGCCGGTGCGCCCGCCCTCCTCGCCGCGCCGCGAGGTGACGTAGGGCTCGCCGAGCTTGGCCAGAACCTCGGGCGCGAAGCCGGGGCCGTCGTCGCGCACCTCGACGCTGACGGAGCGGGCGTCGAAGCGGGCGGTGACCAGCACCTCAGACTTGGCGAAGTCGACGGCGTTCTCGACCATCGAGGTGATGGCGTGCAGCACCTCCTGCATCCGCCAGAGGTCTGGCGGCGGCTGACCGTCCGAGGCGCCGGCCCCGCCGGTCACCACAGCCTCGATGCGCACGCCGGCGATGTGGGTGTGCGGCTCGATGGCTTCCTGCACGAACTGCAGCAGGCTCATGCGCTCGTGCACCACGTCGGTGGCCTGGTCCGGCGTCTCGCCCAGCCGCTTGAGAATCTCGCGACATCGGCCCGCCTGGGAGATCATCAGCTCAGCGTCCTCGCGCACCTCATCGTTCGGGGCGTTGCGGGCCATTTCGCGGGCGACCACGGTGATGGTGGCGAGAGGCGTGCCAAGCTCATGCGCCGCCGCCGCCGCCAGGGCGCCAAGCGCGGAAAGCCTCTGCTCTCGGGCCAGAACAGTCTGGGTGACGTTGAGCGCCAGCTCCATGCGGGCCGCCTCATTGGCCGCCTGCCAGGCGTAGGCGCCAATCACCACGATGCCGGCGACGCGGGCCGCCAGCGCGCCAAGCCGGACGGTCAGCGGCGGGTCAAACGGCGCCCCGATCGGCGCCGGCAACGGCATGGCGGCGATCGACAGGATGATGGAGCCGATCACCGCCAGGGCGCCGATCGCCACGGTGTGACGCAGGGGCAGGGTGGCCGCCGCCAGCGCCACCGGCGCGATCAGCAGGATGGAGAACGGATTCAGGGTGCCGCCGGTGAGGAACAGCATCCCGGTCAGCTGCAGAATGTCGAAGGCGAGCTGGATCGCCGCCTCCCAGTCTCGCGCCAGTCGCTGACCGGGCGAGGCGAGCGACAGCAGCACGTTCAGCCACGCCGACAGGGCGATCAGCGAGAAGCAGAGGGCGAAGGGCATGTCGTAGCCCAGGCCGAAGCCGACGACCAAAACCGCGATGGTCTGGCCGGCGATCGCCAGCCAGCGCTGCACCACCAGGGTGCGGAGCCGCAGCCGGCCCCGCCTTGGACCACCAAGCCAGGCGGCCCAGGCGTCTTGCGGTCCGCCCCGGCCGGCCTTAAGCGAACCGTCCGTCTCAACGCCCGCCGGAGCGTCGGTTGGGCTCGGAGACATATCGGAAGTCGAAGCCATGGCCCCGCAGCATCCCCCAGTTCCGCCGTCGAAGCGAGAGGGCGGAACGTTCGCAACGACGCTTCGGCGCCAATGGCCCGTGCTGCTGGTCGCCTTCGTCGCGTTGCTGGTGGGCGCGGCCCTGGTCTCGCGGAGCGGTCTGTTCAGCCCCGCCCCGCCGCCCGCGGCCGTCGGCGGCCCCTTCACCCTGGTCGATCAGGACGGGAAGCCGGTCGACGAGAAGGTGCTGAACGGCAAGTGGAGCGCCGTCTTCTTCGGCTTCACCTACTGCCCGGATGTCTGCCCGACGACCCTGCAGACCCTGGCCGCCGCCGCCGATCGGCTCGGTCCGCGCGCCAAGGACCTGCGCGTGGTGTTCATCTCCGTCGATCCGGAGCGCGACACGCCGGAGAAGATGAAGGCCTATGTCGACGCCGCGCACCTGCCGGAAGGCAGCATGGGCCTGACCGGCACGGTCGCGCAGACCGATGCGGCGGCGAAGGTCTACCGCGTCTTCCACGAGAAGGCGGGCGAAGGGCCGAACTATCTGATCAACCACTCGACGGCGGTCTATCTGATGGATCCCAAGGGGCGCTTCGTGCGCCCGTTGGCCTACGGCCTGACGCCTGACCAGACCGCCGACCAGATCAAGGCCGCGATGCAGGGCGACTGAGCGCTTCAGCACGAATTACGCGCCATTCGGTCGCAGAAGCGTGACCGACGGAACCTAGGCTATGGTGGACTCCGTTAAAGCGTCTTGTGTTATGCTGCGCCGCAGCAACGGGATGAGTTGAACATGCTCTACGCCATGCACGAGGCCGCCTACTACGGCGCGACACCCCTGAGGTTCGCGGCCAGAGCGGCGCGCGACTTCTGGGGCTCGCCGCTGAACCCCGCGCAGAACACCCGTCTGGGCCGCACCATGTACGCCGGGGCCGAACTGTTCGCAGACGCCACCCGCCGCTACGGCAAGCCCGAGTGGAACATCGACAAGGTGATCATCAACCAGACCGAGGTGCGGGTGCGCCCGACCGCGGTATGGGAATCGCCCTGGTGCACGCTTACCCAGTTCGACCGCGACACCAGCGACATGCGTCGGGCCGGCAAGTTCGCGCTGGATCCCGCCGTGCTGATCGTGGCCCCGCTGTCGGGCCACTACGCCACCCTGCTGCGCGGCACGGTCGAAGGTTTCCTGCCCGACCACTCGGTGTTCGTCACCGAGTGGAAGAACGCCCGCGACGTGCCGATGACCGAGGGGCGGTTCGACTTCCACGACTTCATCGACCACATCCGCTCGATGCTGCAGGTCCTTGGGCCGCGCCCCAGCGTGGTGGCCGTGTGCCAGCCAGGACCGCCGGTGCTGGCCGCCGCCGCCCTGATGGCTGAGGACGGCGATCCCTCGCGCCCCTCGAGCATGACCTTCATGGGCTCGCCGATTGATGCGCGCCTGTCGCCGACCGTCACCAACAAGTTGGCCGAGACCAAGCCGTTCACCTGGTTCGGGGACAACATGATCCACACCGTGCCGGCCCCCTATCCGGGCGCCCTGCGGCGGGTCTATCCGGGCTTCGTGCAGCTGGCGTCGTTCATGTCGATGAACGCCCAGAAGCACCAGGAGGCGCACGAGCGCTACTTCCAGCAACTCGTCGACGGCGACGGCGACAGCGCCGAGAAGCACCGTGAGTTCTACGACGAGTATCTGTCGGTGCTCGACCTGACCGAAGAATTCTACCTGCAGACCATCGACAAGGTGTTCCAGCGCTATCTGCTGCCGCTGGGCCAGCTGGAGCATCGCGGCCGCCTGGTCGACCCCGGCAAGATCACCGACATCGGCCTGATGACGGTCGAAGGCGAGAACGACGACATCTCGGGGGTCGGCCAGACCCAGGCCGCCCACGGCCTGACGCCCAATCTACCCTCCTCGATGAAGCAGCTCTATGTGGCTCCAAAGGTCGGCCACTACGGGGTATTCAACGGCCGCCGGTTCCGCGAGGACATCTACCCTCGGGTGCGCGACTTCATCTTCAAGTGCGACCCCAACGTGGTGAAGGCCAAGGCCTGAGGTCTGCTAAAGTGCGCGGGTGAGTCTCTTCCGCCCCGCCAAGCCGACCCTGACCGCCGGCGACCGCCTCGAGATCGCCGGCCATCCGGTGGTCCTGAAGGTCAATGCGCGCGCCCGCCGCGTGTCGCTGCGGGTCGACCGGGTCGGCGGCCACGTGGTCGCCACCGCGCCGCGCCTTTCCCGGCTGCCCGAAGCTGTCGCCTTCGCCCGTGAACGCGCCGACTGGATCGCGGCCCAGATGGGCGCCCTGCCGGCCGCCCAACCTCTGGCCCCAGGCGACGCCCTCTGCCTGTTCGGCCAGCCCATTGTTCTCGCTCAGGCGCCCGGGCGGGCGCGGCTTGATCCGCTCGGCCGCCTCGTCGCCCCCGGCGAGGGCGAGGCCTGGCGCGCCGCCGTGGTCCGCACCCTGAAACGCGCCGCCCTGGCCGGCTTCACCGAGCGCACGGAAGCCGTTCGTCAGAGGCTTGGCCAGCCGCCGTTGAAGGTCGCCGTCGCCGACCCACGCGCCCGCTGGGGCTCCTGCCGCCAGGCTGTCCGGGGCGCGCCGGCCCAGATCCGCTACAACTGGCGCGTGGCGCTCGCGCCGCCCGAGGTGGTCGACTACCTAGTGGCCCACGAATGCGCCCACCTGATCGAGGCCAACCATGGTCCGCGCTTCTGGGCCATCGTCGATGAGCTGGTGGGCGACCACCGCCGGCAGCGCGCCTGGCTCAAGCGTGAGGGCGCCGGGCTGCACGCGATCGGCTAGGTCTTCGCCCGCAGGATCATCTGGGTGCAGCGGAAGAGGGCGATGGGCCGGTTGGTCGTCTCGTCGGTCACCGTCGCGTCCCACACCTGGGTCGACTTGCCGCCGTGGATCAGCTTGGCCTCGGCGATGATCGCGCCCTCGCGGGCGGTGCCGAGGAAGTTCGATTTCAGCTCGATGGTGGTGAAGTTCACTCCGCCTTCCGGCATGGCCAGGAAGCAGCCGTAGCCGCAGGCGGTGTCGGCCAGGGTGATCACCGTCGCCGCATGCAGGAAGCCGTTCGGGGCCATGTGATGCGGCTTCAGGGCGATGCGGCCGCGCATCAGGCCCTTTTCGGCGTGCAACCACTCGATGCCCATGTAGCCGGGCAGCGTGCCCTCGTTGCGGGCGGCCAGGGCGGCGAGCACGCCGGGGTCGGTCGGCTTGTCGGTCGGGACCTGGCTCATCGGCTTCTCCTAGAGCTCTGAGAGCGCCGCCTCCAGGGCGGCCATGTCAGCGGGTAGCGGGCTTTCGAACCGCAGCGTCTCGCCGGTGATCGGATGCACGAAGCCGAGCACGGCGGCGTGCAGCGCCTGACGCTCCAGGCCCGCCGCTTCGATGGCGGCGCGCACCGCCAGGGCCGGAGCGCTGGATCCATAGACCGGATCGCCCAGGCAGGGGTGGCCGAGGTGGCTCATGTGCACGCGGATCTGATGGGTGCGCCCGGTCTCCAGGCGGCAGAGCACGCGCGCGGCAAGCGGCTTGTCCTGAGGGCCGAAGGTCGCCTGGGTCGTGTAGTGGGTGATGGCCTCTCGGCCCCCGGCCTTGAGCACGGCCATTTTCTTGCGGTCGTGGGTCGAACGGCCGATGCGGGTCTCGACCGTCCCCTTGGCCGGGCGTGGGGCGCCGCGCACCAGGGCGATGTAGGCGCGTTCGATATCGTGCTCAGCGAACAGGGCAGAAAGGCCCCGATGGGCCGCGTCGGTCTTGGCCGCGACCATCACGCCCGAGGTATCCTTGTCCAGACGATGGACAATGCCGGGTCGGGCGACGCCGCCGACGCCCGACAGGCTGTCGCCGCAGTGGTGCAGCAGGGCGTTGACCAGGGTGCCGCTTTCCGTGCCCGGACCTGGATGGGCGGCCATGCCGGCGGGCTTGTCGACCACGATCAGGTGGGCGTCCTCGAACAGGACGGTCAGCGGGATGGCCTCGGACGCGGGCTCGGCCGGGGCGGCGGGCGGGATATCGATACGCCAGTCGCCGACGATCACCTTGGCCGAGGGATCGCGCAATGGTCTGTCATCGTGGGTGACGCAGTCGAT